>VBDV01000118.1 GCA_005882765.1 Chloroflexota bacterium
GTGCGGGTCCGCGAAGCCGGGCAGCAGCGGCTCTACGGCCTCGACGCGCGCGGCCTCCAGCCGGTGCATGAGTGGGTCATTGGCTTCGAGCAGTACTGGAACGAGAACTTCGATCGGCTCAACGAGTACGTGAAGAAACTTCAGCAAAAGGAGCACGAAGATGGCAAGCGGAGCTAGCAACGAGGCGGACCGCGAGATCGTCGTCTCGCGCATCATCGAGGGCCCGCGGCGACTCGTCTTCGACGCATTCACCAGCGCCACCCACCTCGCCGAGTGGTGTGCCCCGTGGGCGGGCAGCAAGATCACCACGCACGCGTTCGACTTCAAGCCGGGCGGAGTGTGGGACGCCACGATCCAGGGCCCCGATGGCAAGGCCTATCCGAACCACTGGGAGTGGACGGAGATCGTGCCGCCGGAGCGCATCGTCTGGATGTATTCGCTGAAGAAGAACGACCCGAACGCGGTGAAGACGACCCTCACGCTCGCCGAGCGTGGCAACAAGACCGAGGCGACATTGCAGTTGCTCTTCGGCAGCAAGGAAGAGCGCGATGAGAAGGTGGCGAAGTTCTACGCCGCGCAGGGCGCGCAGCAGACACTCGAATCGCTCGCTGCGTACGTTGCGAGCGCGCAAGCCGCTCACAACTAGCTCCGGCTAAGGCTTTAATAGGTATTGGGGAGACGCGAAATGAATGCGCACGTCAGCGCGATCCTTCTGGGCGTCAATGACATGGAGAAATCGAAGCGCTTCTACACGGAGGGCCTCGGCTGGAAGATCCAGAACGACTACAAGATCTCGGTGTTCTTCGTGCCGCACGGGGGGTCGCTTGTGGGCTTCTACGGGCGCGAAGGCCTCGCGGCCGATGTCGGCGTGAACCCGCAAGGCAGCGGCTTCCCCGGCGTGGTGATGAACTACGTCGTTCGCAGCGAGAAGCGCGTTGACGAGGTGATGGACGAGGCGAAGAAGGCCGGCGCCAAGATCCTCAAGCCCGCGGCGAAGCTGCAGTGGGGCGGGTACGGTGGTTCGTTCGCAGACCCCGACGGCTACGTGTGGAGGATCGGTTACAGCGCGCAAGGCAGCGATCAGCCATACGCGGAGTAGCCGGAGCGCGAAACGAGGGAGGTTTTTCTATGAGCCCGACGAAGGCCACGCAGAAGTCAAAGAGCGCCACTGCGACCAACAAGAAGGGCGCCGTACTCACCGACGAGGAACGAGCCGCGATGAAGGAGCTCGTCAAAGAGCGGAAGACGGCCGCGACCAAGGAGGAGGACGCAAGCGCCCTGCTCGCGAAGATCGCCGAGATGGAAAGCTCGGATCGCGCGATGGCGAAGCGGGTCCACGCGATCGTCAAAGCCAGCGCGCCCGACCTCTCGCCGAAGCTCTGGTACGGGATGCCCGCGTATTACAAGGACGGCAAGGTCGTCTGCTTCTTCCAGGACGCGCAGAAGTTCAAGTCGAGGTACGCGACGTTCGGCTTCAGCGACGCGGCGAACCTCGACGAAGGCGGTCTGTGGCCGGTCGCCTTCGCGCTGAAGGAGCTGACTGCGGCCGTGGAGGCACGCATCGGCGCGCTGGTGAAGAAAGCGGTGAGCTGATCGGTTCGGACTACCGCGGCGGCGGTCGGCTAGCTCGACGTCGAGCAGCATCGAACTGTGCGCTGGGCATGTACACCGTGGCGCCGCCGTCCACCATCAGTGTCGCTCCGTTGACGTATGCGGCTTCGTCCGACGCCAGGAACAGCACCGCATTGGCAACATCCTGCGGCTCGCAGAGCCTCGGCATCGGATAGATCTCGAGCGACGCCGCGATCTGCTCGGGCGACGTGTAGTGGTTCCGGAGCGCTGGCGTGAGCACGAGACCCGGTGCAACGGCGTTGCATCGTATTCCCAGCGACCCGTACTGCGCCGCCACCGATTTGGTCAATAGCACGACCCCGGCTTTTGCGGCGCCGTAGGCGGTTCGTACGCCACGACCGACGATGCCCTCGATCGACGCGGTGCAGACGATCGAGCCGCCCCCGCGCGCGAGCATGTGCGGGATCGCGTGCTTGCAGCCCATGACATGAGCCTTGAGGTTGACGGCGATGAGTCGGTCGAAGAGCTCCATGTCGAGATCGACGATATCCACGTCGAGTGCGTTGGCCGACGCGTCGGAAGCGTTGTTGTGGAGCACGTCAAGGCCGCCGAAGGACTTGACGGCGGTCTCGACCATGCGGACGACGCTCGCCTCGTCGGAGACGTCGACCTCGACGGCAACCGCGCTCCCAAGCTCTCTAGCAACTCGTTCGGCGGCGGAGCGGTTGATGTCGGCTACGACAACCGAGGCGCCCTCGCGCGCCATGACCCGGGCGGTTGCCTCGCCGATGCCGCTGCCAGCGCCGGTAACGATCGCGACTTTGCCCTCGAGGCGTCCCACGGGGCGAGAAGTATGGCGGGGCCGCTCATACGGCCCGAGCCGCGCGCTTAGCGGCGGGTGGTTAGAAACGGCCAGGTCGTCCTCGTGAGTGCGCTCGTCGGAGTCGATTTGGGGGGTCAACGCATTAAACGACGATTGGCGTCCGCGACGATCGAGCGCAAGAAACGTGTAAGAGCTGCGAAGGCGTGGGATTCGAAACCCATGTGAGGCTTGCATCCACACGTTTTCAAGATGGACCCCCGCGCTGCGAGCACGTGCATGATGCTGCATTTGCTCCGAAATCGTGGCACCGGGATGCAGGGGATGGCCGCGCCTGCACTCGCGTAAGGGTCAAGCGCCGCTGCCTTTGCCGGGGCGGCGTGACTTGGGCTACCGTCCGCTCGGACCGAGCCGAAGTGCGACGCGGTCTTGTGTGCTGCGCAGTTCGGGCGCGGGAGTCGAACTGCCGCGCACCTTTGCGCCACAGGCGATTACATCCGCGACGAGGGTCGCATCGATCTGTACGAAAAGATGGCGACATGCGTAGGAGCCCGATCCCTCCGCGCCCGACCACCCTGCGTAGGCCGTGAGCTCGATCGCCGGTCGGGTTCTACTCCCTTCGGTGAGCGTGACTTCATGGCTCTCGGTTTGGTACCCAGTCTTCGCAACGGCGGTCGCCGTTGTGTCGGGCCAGGTCATGAGCGAGACCGCCTCCGCGCCCGACGGATCCCGGAACACGACCCAGGTGGGGCCACCCGGTGACCCGCCAAGCACCTCTGGACCGAGCCACGCCGTCGGCACCGTGATTCGCAACCCTGCGGCGTCGTGGACCGACCAGTCGGGCGGTAAGTCTCCTGACGGGATTCCTGTCGGAGTGCAAGCGAGCGCCGCTAGACAGACAACTAGAACGCGCCTCATATGTATTGCTACATCCGCTGCGAGGGTGCGGTTCCCGATCCCGTAGGGGTCAGATTGAGGATCAACGGCTCCGCTGAACACCGCGCGCGTAGCCGACGACCGCGATTTTTTACTCTCGCCTGCGGAGGGGGTGAGATTCGAACTCACGGTGAGCTTGCGCCCACAGCGGTTTTCAAGACCGCCGCATTCGACCGCTCTGCCACCCCTCCGAGTCAGTAATCATGCGGGTTTCAGCACGATCGCGATAGCCAGCGACCGGCCGCTGACAGCCAAATAACAGCCACGCCCGCTAACCCTGAGCCGCTTGGACATTCGCGAGCGCCTCGCCGAACTTTTTTGCAGCTGCGGCGCCGCGACCCGCGACCTCAGCCCGCTGGACGAACGCGCCGTCTCCGGCACGCAAGCGCATCGGAGGTGCCGCAGCGATTTCCTATCTGCGAGTTATGACAACAAGGATCTTGCGCGAGATCACCAGCACTGACAGGTAGACAAGGAACCCTACGCCGACGGCGAACGCGAGCGTACCCCCGATGGCGTGGAACACGATGGTGTGGGCAGCCGGGGGTTCCGCGATGAATATCTCCCACGCGCCGAAGGCCAAAACCGTTATTGCGATCGGCGCGAAGATTGATGCCTTACCCAATCGCAACGAGATGAGCGACAGCGGAACGAAAGCTGTCGCGCAGAGGAGGCCAAGAAGAAGTGATCCGACCGGTACCACGATGAAATTCAGCCAGCCGCCCGGATCACCCTGAAAGACGATCCCCACGACTACGAGCGCGGCATATGCGACGATCAGTACCGCGGCAACGACGACGATCGTTGCGCCGAACGCGAACATGTGCGCCGCGAGTTCTCCCAACATCCGCGTCACGAGGCCATCATCGTCTGGGTCGTTCGACGGAGAGATGCGCGCCGGTTTCTACGACAGCGAGCGACCGCCGATCGCCGTGAACGCGCGCACTTTGACAGCCATTTGACAGCCACGCCCAGGCGCCGCCGTGCATCTCAATGCCGTCCGCGGACCTCAATCGCTCGGAATTCCGAATGAAATGCGCCGTGTGCATCGCTGTGCCGGCGGGCGGTCGCATATCAAGGCCGCCGCGTTCGACCGCTCTGCCACCCCTCCCGATGCTGCAGTGACGGGCCCTTCCGTGCAAGGCGATCGGAGCGAGGTCGAGCGTTGATCGCGAAATGACAGCCACGATGTCCAGGCGGGAGCGATGGTGCGAGCGACATGGAATTTCGCGCCAAGGTCGTTTATGAACGCGACGTCATCAGCGAGGCCGCTCGGAGGTTCGTCTTCCGCTCGATTCGATGGGACGGATTCGCCGTCTTCTTCGCGCTCGTCGCGGCTTTGGGCTACCTCCTCGCGACCGGAGATCGATCGTGGATCGTCGGCTTTGTCGCGGCGGTGGTGCTTCTCATGGCGATCTTCGGCGTGGCGCTCTACGTCGTCCCCTATCGCCGGTCGCTAGCGCGCTTCGAGCGTATGTCCGCCAAGACCGCGGAGCTGTCATTTACCGAGACTGGGGTACGGATGACTTCTGACCTAGGGCAGCAAGAGTTCCGCTGGCAGCTGATCGATCGCGTCTGGACCTACCCTCGTGTCTGGCTCTTGTTCGTCGCCGATACGTACATGACGCTGCCGCCGGCGAACCTGGACCAGGAGACGAAGACCTTCGTACTGGACCGCATCAAGCTACACGGCGGCCGGATCAACTAAACCCGCGTACCTTCCAACAGTGCCTTCATGCCGTTCAACACCATCCGCCAGCTTCCCTCCGAGTGCTCGAACTCCCGCTTGTTCTTGTTGCCCTGCTCGGTGACCGCAACGTGTGTTTGCGCATCAAGGTCTTCGAGTTCGATGGTTACGCGCCGATCCTCGCGCGCCTGCGCGACTCCCGATGGGCGGAAGATCGGGAGAGAATGGTCGTACTCGAGCAGGCGCCCGGGCTGGAACCGCAGGATGGTGCCCCTGACCTCGAAGCGCTTGCCCTGGAATTCGCTTGTCCAGACGATCGGGCTTCCCTCTTTCCACTCGGAAACCACGCTCGTCACCGGCATGTATTGCATGATCGTCTCGGGAGTCACGAACGCATCCCAAACTTTCGCCCGCGGAGCGTTGATCGTCACCGACGCGTGTCCCGCGAAGGTGTCCGCCATTTGAATCTGCACGCTATCGCAGAGGCCGCCGCGTGCGGTCGTCGGTCGAGGCTGGCACGATGCCCATATCGACAAGACCCGGGTAGACGTATGGCTGTGGGCCGTCCGGATCTATAAGACCCGTTCGGAGGCAACGGCCGCCTGCCGTGGCGGCCACGTTCGCGTGAACCGCGCGGCGGCCAAGGCGTCGACGCAGGTGAAGATCGGCGACCGGATCGACGCATTCGTCGGGCGTCCGCGCACCCTCGAGGTGGCGGCCGTCATCGAGAAGCGGGTCGGCGCGCCGGTGGCGGCGAAGTGCATGGTGGATCACAGCCCACCCGCGCCGGTGGTCAAGCGACAGCCACGCATAGCCGTACGCGAGCCCGGCAGCGGCCGCCCAACGAAGCGGGAGCGCCGCGAGCTCGATCGCCTTCGCGGGCTATGACGTCGAGGCATCATGCGATTCGATTTCAGTCGGGAGGTCGGGGATGCCGGCACGGAAGGTGACCGCGAAACCCGCAAGGACCGTCGACGACTACATCGCGTCCGCTCCGAAGGACAGGCGCGTTGCGCTGACGACGCTTCGCCAGACGATCAAGGCGGCTGCGCCGAAGGCGACCGAGATCGTCAGCTACGGCATGGCCGGGTTCAAGCAAGGCGGCGAACGAGTCGCGTACTTCGCGTACTGGAAGACTCATACCGCCCTCTATGGGACCAGCCGCGAGTTCATTGACGCCCACGCCGCCGAACTGAAGCCTTACGTGCAGAGCAAAGGCACGCTGCAGTTTCCCGCAGGCAAGCCGCTCCCGTACGGGCTTGTGACGAAGATCGTCAAGGCCCGCGTCGCCGAGATCGAAAAGGCCCGCTGAGCCCGAGCGGCTCTAGGGCTGACGGGCCCCGGTCCCGGTCAAGGACCGGTCAGCCTCCGTCGGCATTTCCATCGGGCTCATCAGCTGGAAGTAGTTGTTGTCGGGATCGGCGAAGGTGGCGATGGCCACGTCTTGGCCTGGAGCCTCGCCCATCTGATAAGGCTCTTTCACGATAGTCGCGCCGGCCGTCTTGAACTTCTCGAACTGGCCTTTCACGTCAGCCGTTTCGATGTTCCAGATCAATCGACCCGGCGTCGCGTTCTTTCCCTTGACCTGATCGTGCGCTGCGATGGTCACTGAGCCGCTTCCGATCTGCCAACCGACATAGCCGCCCTCGTCCCAGTTCGGTTTGCCGAAAAGCTTCGTGTAGTACTCGACGAGTCGCTGCGGGTTCTCGCTCCCGATCAAGAGTCCGTTCAGGTTCATCTGTGTCTCCCCCTTCTGACTTCGGTCGTACAACGCTATCCGAACGTGACCACGAGCCTGCGAATGCGCCCGTTGCGGGGATAAAGCCGCATCTCGCCCCGCTTGCCTGCCTCCGTCGCGGCGCCATGCGTAGCGCGCCACGACCACGCCGTCCCGATCCTCCGCGCCGAGGATCTCGACCTCGTCGTCTGGGGGTTGCTCGCGGTAAGCGGCCTGAATCGCATCACGCCCGATGAAGGGACCGGCGGGGACTCCCTCGAAGTGCATCTCTGCGTCTTCGGCAAACCCGCCGCCATCCGCGTGAAGTCACCAGTACGCACGCCCTCGTTGAAGCGCCGCACGTGCTCCTCGAGGAGGCTCATGGCGCGAAGTTAGCACCGCTGCCAGTCTTGAGGCTGATGACGAAAAGTCCTCGACGCGCCGACGATCTTTTTGTCCGCGCGCTCGTCCTGAAGCGGGACGAGGTCGAGAGCTTCGATGCGTATCCGTTTTCGATCCCCGCGATCCGCCACTTGGACGAGCTGAGGCTCAACTCAGCGGTAACGCTGTTCGCGGGCGAGAACGGGAGCGGGAAGTCGACGCTCGTCGAAGCGATCGCGGTGGCCGCGGGTTTCAACCCGGAGGGCGGTAGCCGGAGCGTCACGGTCTCAACGCGCGCCTCTCACTCGGTGCTGCACAAGTACGTGCGTCTCGTACGTAGCACCCGGCGACCGCGCACCGGCTTCTTCCTCCGTGCCGAAAGCTTCTTCAACGTGGCGACCTACATCGAGGAGCTTAAGGACCCCGGGATCACTCACGCGTACGGTGGCGCATTGCACGAAAAGTCGCACGGCGAATCGTTCATCTCGTTGGTGACACATCGGTTCGGGCCGAACGGCCTCTACGTGCTCGATGAACCCGAGGCGGCGCTATCTCTGCGCGGGAACCTCGCCCTGATGCGCCGTATGCACGATCTGGCCGCTCAAGGCTCGCAGTTCATCATCTCGACGCATTCGCCGATCCTCCTCGGCTACCCCGATGCGAAGATCTTCGTCCTCTCTGAGGATGGGCTCGTCGAGACGGCGTACGAGAGGACCGAGGTCGTCGAGCTGACGCGTGCCTTCCTAGCCGATCGCCACGAGTTCTTGCATCACCTGTTCGACGACTAGGTCAGCTGTTCGCCGCGACGGCCGCCTTCAGCCAACGGGTGATGCTCGGCGCGTCGATGTCCGCGGCGGTGCGCACCTTGAGCATGCGGCTCGTCTTCCCTTCGCCTTCGAGCTTCTTCTTCGGGTCGACCAGCGCACTCGGCGCCGCGAAGAAGTTGAGGCCGACGTGGTCCTTGAATGTCGCAAGGGCGCAAATGTTCCTGCCGTTCTGCGCGTAGATCGGAACGCCCCACTTGATCGTCGGCACCGCATCCGGCGCGCCCTTCTCCACCAAGCCGCGGATCTTGATCAGCAGAGCGCGCTTGTCCGGCGGCTGTTGCGCGAAGTAGTTCTCGACGGACGCGCCACTGCCATCGGGCTTGGCGCCTTTCTGTGCCGTGGTCTTCTTCGCCGCGGTCTTCTTCGCAGTCGTCTTGGTGGTGGCCATGTGCAGCTCCCCTACTTTGCTACGCGGAATGTAAGGTGTGTGACCCCTCGGGAGCCTCGATCACGCGAGTCGTCGTGAGGCCGATCGCGAACGATCACACGGTCGCGGGTGGAATGTTTTGATTGAGCCGGAAGAAGTTTGTTGGATCGTAGCGCCGCTTGATCGAGCGCAACCGGTCCCACGTTTTGCCCGGATACGCATCGCGAATCCGAGCCTCGCCCTCGTCGACGAGGAAGTTGATGTATGCCCCCGTGTCGCTCTGCTTTAGCGCACCTACGAACCGGTGAACCCAGGGTTCATAGACCGGCGCTTGGTCTGGACTGCCGTAGAGCGCCGCCACATTGACCATGATCTTTGATCGGCGGTGCGCGAACGCGGTGGCATCCACGGGCACCCGGGCCATGGCGCCTCCAAGGACACGGAGCTGCGCCACGCGCATCTGCGCGTCCGTGGAATTCAGGTGGTCGACGATCGTATCCGCGACCCTTCGATCGACGGAATCGATGAAGAACGTACGCCCCGTTGCGATCGGGTGGTAGTCCGGATCCTCCGGCGGATACATCTCCGGGTAACGCGACGGCTTGACCATGTCGACGATCGGGGCGGCCAACGCACGGAACGGTGCGACCGCGCGCTCCCCCGCCTCGACCGCGCCGGCGTAGCAGAGCATCCCGAAGATGACGAGCTTGCCGTGGTGCTCTGCGGGTACGAACGGCATGGGCGGCGCGGGCATCACGTTGGCGATCGTCGAGAGCTCCTCCGGTGCAGCCTCGGCGAGCTCGATGAAGCCTTGGATGACCTCGGCCGTGGCCGGCAGCATCAGCATGCCGCCGACGATCGTGCCGACGTCGTGCAAGCGGTACTGAAAGCGCGTCGCGACGCCGAAGTTGCCGCCGCCGCCGCGTATCGCCCAGAAGAGATCAGGGTACGTTTCGGGATCAACGCGTAACAGCTGTCCATCGGCGGTCACGATCTCCGCGGCGAGCAAGTCGTCGATCGTGAGCCCGTGCTTGCGCGTGAGATAGCCCACGCCACCGCCGAGCGTGATTCCGCCGATGCCGACAGAGCCGGTATCGCCGAAGCCGGTCGCGAGGCCGTGCTTATCCGCCGCGGTCGTGTACTCAGCGGCAGTCAGGCCGGTCTCGGCCCACGCCGTGCGAGTTGTGGGATCGATCTCGAGCGCGTGCATCTCTTTTAGATCGAGCACGATGCCGCCGTTCGGCACCGCGTAGCCGGCCACACCGTGGCCGCCACTTCGAACGATGAGTTCGGTCCCGCTCTCACGAGCGAATGAAATCAACCGCGATACGTCGTCCGCATTCGCAACGCGGACGATGACACCGGGCCGAGGGTCGAAGCCGCCGTAGAACGAAGTCCGCGCTTTGTCGTAGTCGGCGTCGTCCGGACGGATCACGCGGCCGGCAAGCTTGGGGAGCGCCGACATCGTTGCGGAGATCCGTGCCGTCATGGCCGCACTCCGGTCAGGGTCGCGACGTGACTGGCGAGGTTCTCGAGGATCTGGGTCCAGCCCGTGCGCTCCTGCTTCTCGGACTCGGCCATCTCGAGCGAAAGCGTGAGCTTCGTCTTGCCCTTCTGGTCCTCGAACGTCGTGGTCATCAAGCGTCCATCGTCAGTCGCCAGGACGATCCGTTCGGGCTTGACGACCTCGCGGTACGTGCCAGAGAACGTGAAGCCTTCCTCGCTGTGGTCGGCCGGACGCATGCCGATACGGACTTTCCCACCCGGACGGACGTCGGTCTCGGCGAATGGTGCCTCCCAGTCTTTCGCGTACATCCACTTCACGATGTGCTTCGGATCGGTGTAGGCCTTCCACACGAGATCGCGCGGCGCGTCGAACACACGCGTGAGCGTGAGCGTCCGACCCGCCACGCTCGTTGTGGTGCGGCCCGCAGGAGTCCGAACGAGAAGCTCGGCGAGCTTGTCGAAGCTCTGGTTCACCCCTTCGGTGACGCCCAGCTTCAGCAGATCCTCGTAATCGGCGACCGTCTCCGCGGTCTGCTGCATGGTGAGCTTCGTCTTCTTCCCCTGGTCCTCGAAGAGGACGGTGACGAGGAGCGGTGGCGGCACGGACTCCTCGCCCGCGAACGTGAAGACAAGGCGCTCGTTGGGCACGACCTCGCGGAACAGTCCTTTGCCTACGAACACCGCGCCATCCGGTCCCTTCATGTCGCAGCGGAAGATGCCGCCCGGACGAGGATCGACCTCGCACCGCGGCGAGGTGAAGTCCTTCGGTGGGAACCACTGCCCGAGCTGCTTCGGATCGGTCCACGCCTTGTAGACGACCTCGCGCGGTGCATCGAAGACTCGAGTCGAGACGACTGTCCGCTCCGGCGCGGCGACGCTATTTCCTACGGCCATGTCTTTTGTCCTCCCCTTGCAGTTCGCGGAGATGCGCGTCGAGACGGTCGAGACTGTGTTCCCAAAAAATGCGGTAGCGGTCCATCCATTTCGTGGCTTCGCGCAGCCGGTCCGCCTCGAGCCGGGCCGGTCGCCACTGGGCGTCGCGCCCGCGCGAGATCAGCCCGGCATTCTCGAGCACCTTGAGGTGCTTCGAGACTGCTGGAAGCGTCATGTCGAACGGCCTCGCGAGCTCCGTGACCGAGGCTTCCCCCGACGCGAGACGGGCGAGGATCGCCCGCCGCGTCGGATCGGCGATCGCCGCGAACGTCGCGCTGAGACGGTCGGTGGCCATGTCTGTGGGGCTGTACCTCTCGGTTAAATAACTAGTTGGTTTATTACACCCGATTGCCCACGCCTGTCAAACGCGGGGTCCCGCCCCTCGGCACGCGCATCATCGCGTCAAAAGAACAGGTAGTACTGGAAGAATTCGTCGTCCCGCTGCCAGCCGCAAGATTCGTACAGGGTCTGCGCCGCTTTGTTCGTCACCCCGGTACTGAGGACGAGCCCCTTCGCATCCGTGTCGATCGCGTGCTGCCTCGCTCGTTCGAGCAGCGCTCGACCGACGCCGCCGCGACGAATGCCGGACCGAACAAAGAGATCGTTCAGGATCCAGAGCGGCTTCAGCGATACCGATGAGAACGACGGGTACAGCTGCGTGAAGCCCGCAGCCTCGCGTGGCCCCGTGTACGCGAGATAGATCACCGATTCCTCGCGCGCTATGCGGTCGCCAAGGAACGCGCGAGCGCCGGCCGGGTCCGAGCGCCGCCCGTAGAACTGGCGGTAGCCGTCGAAGAGGGGGACGAGCTCGTCGAGATCGCCGATCGTCGCGCGAACTATGTCTAGATCGGGCGGCGTCGCCACGGGTCACACAGTAGCCGGGCGCAGTCGTGAGGCGATCACGATGCCGGCGACCGCGAGGGCGCCGGCGATGCTGTCGGTGAGGGCGACGCCGAGGATGGCGCTGCCCGATGCCGCGACCGCGGAGGCGACGGCCACCGCGCCGAGCCCTGTGCCGAGCGCGTTTCCGAGAATGTCGGCGAGCTGCATCGACGACGCTGCCGCGCCCTCGCTGCCCGCGGGCGCGTGACGAAGCACCGTAAGTGAGATGGAGCTGTACGCCATGCCGATGCCGAGACCCGCGATACCCCAGGCGGGGACCGAGAGCCACGCCGGAACGCCGTAGTTCAAGACCAAGCCCATCGCAGCGATGCCGATCGCGACCAGTAGAAAACCGTTGCGGACGAGCGGAGCGGCACCCACGCGGAACACCGTCCGTTCCTGGATCCAGGCGCCTGTCGTCCACGCGATCGTGCCCGCGGTCAGGGCGATGCCGGACAGGGCGACGCTTTCGCCACGAATCGTGGTCACGGTCAGCGGCACAAAGATGTCCGGCGCGAAGAAAGCGAAGGTGAGCAACCCCCGCGACAGCACCGCAGCGGGAAGCGCGCCGCTCGCCCTGAATGTCCCCGGCGGCAGGAGCTTGCGGAGTGCCGGAATGCCAAGCGCGAGCCCGATCGCGACGAGCGCCGGCGAGAGGACAAGATCATGCGCCTGCAGTCCGGCGAGGGCGAGGCCAGTCCCCGAGGCGACGCGGACTGCGTCCAGCAAGACGCGCCGGGCGACACGCTCGGGATTTGCGGGAACGCTGCGCAGCGCACGCAGGGCGAGTGACCCCGCGACGAGGACGAGTGGCAGCAGACCAAGGAACACCGGGCGCCATCCCACGTGGTCCGCCACGAAGGCCGCGAGCGCCGGACCCGCGATGCCCGGCACGACCCAGGCGGTCGAGAGGATCGCGAACATGCGCGGCCGGAGCGAGTCGGGATAGGTTCGGCCGATGACGACGTACGCGACCGCCGGTATGGCACCGGCGCCAAAGCCTTGAATCGCGCGAGCGGCGACGAGCACCGGCATCGACGGCGCGAGTCCTCCGATGAGCAGGCCGATTGCGAAGAGCGCGAGACCGGCAGCGAATGGCAGCGCGGGGCCGAAGCGGTCGGCGAGCTCGCCCGCGAGGACGATTCCGACAAGGTCCGCCAGTAGAAAAGCGCTGAAGACCCATCCGTAGAGGGCGACGCCACCGAGGTCCGCGACGACGAGCGGCATGATCGTCGCGATCGCGAGCGCTTCGAACGCGACGAACGTGACGTTCAGAACGAGACCTGTGGTGAGGCCGCGCCAGCGCTCGTCCAGCGGTCCGAAGGTCACCTTAACGGGGGACGTGCTAACACACCCCGCAGACACCCGAACGACAGGTCCAGGGACGTAACCTCGCCGCACTGATGCGGGGAGCGACACTCACCTGTCCGAAGTGCGCGACCGAGATGCCTGTCGCGTTCAGCTTCTGCGGAAAATGCGGCGCCCGTCTCCTCGCGCTTCAGCCCGTCGAAGGTGAGACAAAACAGGTCACGGTGCTTTTCGCCGACATCTCGGGATTCACCGCGCTGGCGGAGCGGCTCGACCCGGAAGAGCTCCACGAAAACATGCGGGCCGCCTGGGACGCGATCGCGATCGAGATCCGGGCGTTCAACGGACTCATCGAGAAGTACATCGGCGACGCCGTCGTCGCGGTATTCGGCGCGGTCGACAACGAGATCGATCATCCCGCGCGCGCCCAGCGGGCCGCGCTTGCGATCCTCGGAGCGCTCGACCGCGAGAACGAACGCATCGCCGAGCGCACCGGTCGCAACCTCGCGCTGCGGATCGGGATCAACACCGGGCTCGCGGTCGCGGGCGCCGTCGGCGACAAGGAGAGCGAGTTCGGCGTGCTCGGCGACGCCGTGAACGTCGCGGCGCGGCTCGAGCAGGCCGCCGAGCCGGGCGAGGTCCTCGTCGGCGATGCGACGTATCGCCTCGCGCCCGGCCTCTTCGCATACGAGCCTCATCCACCCGTCGCCGCAAAAGGAAAGACCGCGCCGCTAGTCGCGTGGCGGCTCCTCCACGTCGAGACGGCCGCGACCGACCGCGGCCGCGCGCCGCTCGTCGGCCGAGAGGACGAGATCGCGTTGCTCGTGGGCGCTCTCGAGGACGCTCTCGCGGGCAAGGGTCACATCGTGTCGATCGTCGGTGAGGCCGGCCTCGGCAAGACGCGCCTGGTCGATGAGCTGCTCGCCGACCCGCGTGCGCTCGGCGCGCGCGTCGCGCGGGCGCGGTGCTCTCCCTACGACGCCCACCGTGCGTACGGCGCCATCTCCGACCTCCTGCGCCGAGCGCTCGCGATCGGAACGAACGCACCGACCGAGATCGCCCATCGCACACTCACGGAAACAGTTCCCGGCATGGAGCCCGAGGCCGCGAAGCTCGTCCTCGCGGCGCTCGGGTACAGCCTCACCCTCCCGGCGCTCTCAGGAGAGACCCGCCGCAAGCTGCTCGATCGCGCGATCCGCGACCTCATCCTCCGCGTCGCAAGGACGCAGCCGGTCATCCTCGCGCTGACCGACGTGCAGTGGGCCGACGCGGCATCCCAGGAGCTGCTCGCCGCGCTGGCCCCGGCACTCGCGAGCACGGCGGCACTGTTCGTCACCACGTACCGCCCCGATCTGAATCCACCATGGTCGACGAGTCGCGGACATCTCCAGATCAGGCTCACACCGCTCGCCTCCGGCCCGAGCGCCGCACTCCTTCAGGCGCTCCTCCCGGCGAGCGCCCTTCCGCAGGAAGCCGTCGACGACATCGTCGCCCGCAGCGCCGGAAGCCCCACGTACATAGAGGAGACGGCGCGGTGGCTCGTGGCGATGGGAGTTGTCGTCGAGCGCGAGGGCGCATCGCCGCTCGCCGACGTCAGCCGCATGCGCGAGCTCCCGGACGCACTGCCGATGCTTCTGCTGCGTCGCGCAGAGCTCGCCGCGGGTCCGGAAAAGCGCGTCCTCCACGCCACAGCCGTCGCGGCGCGAGCGTGCGAGCCCGGACTTCTTCGCGCGCTCTTCGGCCAGGATGTGGATGTCGATGCGGCGCTCGCGAGCCTCAGCGCGCGCGGTCTGATCGAGCTCACGAGCCACGGCGACTACCGCTTCCGGCAATCGCTACTGCGCGAACTGGTCTATGACTCCATCTCGCCTCGGAATCGCGAGGATCTCCACGGCCGTATCGGTCAGGTCATCGAGAGCGTGATGCCGGAGGTCGCGGTGCAGCAGCCGGAGCTCCTCGCCAACCACTTCGCCGAGTCCACGCACGTCGGTCGCGCGATCGACTACGCGATGCGCTCGGGGGACCGCGCCATCGCGTTGTACGCGCTCGCGGACGCGCTGCATCACTACCGCGCCGCCGCGCGCCTCGCCGAGCGCATGGCCGGCGGCGGGGAATCGGAGCGCGCCCGCGCTCTGGTGCAAGCGTGCGACGCCGCGCGCGCGCTCGGCCATGAGGACGCCCTCGCCATCGCCGAGGAGGCGCTCGCCGGGCCCATGTCCGACGACCTCCTTCGCGCCGCGCTCCGTCGGCGCGCCGGCGAGCTCGCAGCGCGCGCCCATGAGACACAGCGCTCGGCCGAGCATCTTGCTGAGGCGGATCGTCTGACCCCCGCTGAGGGGCGCGAGCGCGCCGAACTCACTCTCGCCAAGGCATACCTCGCTCGTTCCGATGACCGACCGGCCGAGGCGCTCGCGGTCGGGCGGACAGCCGTTAAGGAAGCCCTGGCCGCGAACGATCGCGGTCTCGCCCTCGCGGCCGAGGAGGCCGTCGCGGTCTTCGCCGCGGACGCCGGCTCGCAGGACGAGTCACTTCGCGCGACCGAGCGCTGCGTCGAGCACGCGACCGCGATTGGCGATCTGTCCGGGCTCGCTCGCGCGCTCGCGCTGCTCACCTACGCCGCGCTCGACCGTGGCGAGCTCGCAAAGGCCGAGGATCTTGCCCATGAGCTTCTCGGCGCGGAATCGCGACTCGGAAATGTCTCCGGCGAAGCCGGCGCATTGCGAGCTCTGGGGCGGGCGTTCTTCGGGCTCGGGCGCTTCGCCGAGGCCGAGGCGACGCTGGAACGGGCGCTCGCGCTCGCCGATCCGCTGGCGCAAGGCCCGCAGCCGGCGGATCCCGCATCAACGCTGCTCGTCCTCGGTTCGCTCGCGATCGAGCGTGGCGACTTCGCATCCGCCGCGACGACGCTTGCCGAAGCGCGGGCCGTCGCCGAGCGGTCGCCGTCACGCGAGCACCTCGCGCCCCGGATCGCCTCCGAGCTGGCGCGGCTCGCGCTCTATCAGGGCTCGATCGAAGACGCGAGCCAGCACGCGGCGGCCGCGCACGCGGGCGCGATCGAACATGAGTGCAGGCGCTGCGGTGCGGGGATCGCGGCGACGTTGGTCGAGGTGGCGTGCGCGAGCGGCGACCTAGCCCTCGCCGACGCGCGCCGAACCGAGGGTCTGGAGCACGCGTTCCGCCTTGGGCTCCCGGTGGCCAGCGCGGAGATCCGTGCCGCTTCGGCGAACCTTCTCGCCGCGCACGGCGACATCGTCGGCGCCCGCAACGAATGCATCGAGGCGCTCGCGGTCTTCGAGCAGCGTGGTCCGACATATCTCGCCGAGCGAACGCGGCGCCGGATCGCGGAGATCGACGTCAACGGAAAAGCCCAGAGCGCCTGATCGTGCGCGTCGTCATCGCGGTGACCGCCGCGCTTCTCCTCTTGGCGGCGGGCCTTGCCGGAAGGATGGCCATCCTTTGGGCTGAGACCCAACGTTTCGAAGCATCATCGGTATGTCTGGCCGGCGGCGGAGACGGGTGCCGTGCACTTCACGGCGGTGTTGTTGTCGGGTCGCGCGAGACGGCGGGTCGCGGTTCGACACGCTACGTCTCGGTTCGTCTACCTGACCGACGAGACGCGGTATACGACGCGACGGTCTTCGTCGACTACGGGCTCTTCGATTCCCTTACCGTGGGACTCCCCATCGGGGTCGAAGAATGGCACGGTGATGTGACGCGTCTCTTTCGTGGCGATCGGTTCTTGCTCACCAAAGACTCGCCCGAATCACGGCTCGATGACAGTTTCTACATGCTGCTCTTGCCGGTGTTCTTCGCCGGACTCGTCGCGCCCATCGGCGTGGAGATAAGGGAACGGGGGTCGTCCGCCTCTACATATGACCTTCCTCGCGTCATCCGACCGCGGCGATTGCTGCTCTACACCGTTGGAGTCCTTGGCCTCATGGCGCTCGCGATCGTCTTTGATCCCTTCCGCGTCCCCTTCGTTCCGTTCCGGGTCACATCAGCGCACCTCCTCGGTGTGGGCACGTGGGGCGGCATGATCGCGCTCGGGTGGGCAAGTCTCTTTCGCACAACGATCGTCCTTGATGTCGACCATCTCACTGTTCGCTCGTGGCCGTTCAAGCGAGCGGTCCGGTTTGCGGAGCTGTCTTCGGTGGATTTCGTTGGAAGCGGGGACAGGCAAGTATTGGTCCTGGCGCTCCACGGTGGTGAGCGCTTGCGGGTGAGCCTGCTTTCCTTCGCAGCGCGGGAGCGCGCGATCCTAGCGGACGTCCTCCGCCGCTACAGCGGCGCTGGTCGGGCAAGTGCGAGCGTCGACCGGGTCCATGGGGGCGATCGAGGCCGTCCGTTTGGCATTCGCGCGTTCTTGTCCATGTCGGGCTGGCAGCGAATTTCACCTATCGCCTGGTGGGAGTGGGTCTTGGCACCCGTCTGTATCGCGCTCGTTGGCGCATTCCTCGGTGCAGGCGTCCTCATCGATGCGCCGTTGGCAGAGCGTCTGGTCTTCGTAGCCGTCGGCGGCCCACTGCTCCTGCTAAGTGTCATCAGTGGCTACACGTGGAGGCGACAGATGCGTACCGAACGCGAGCTGCGTGCTATGGGCCGCGTCACGCGCGGGACGATTGACTGGATCGGTGAGTGGAGCTCGCCGTACTGGGCGTTCACGTACCGCTATGCCGACGCCACCGGGACCCCGCGCTCCGGTCGGGCATTCGGACTGGCCGTTGACATTCTGAAGCGGCGCGAGGGAGAGACCGGCGACGTGCGGTACGACGAACGCGGCGCGAGTCTATGGACCGACATAAGCGGTGTGCAGGCGATCTAGAGGCTGAACTCTCCCGGCGCGATCTTCTCGCGGCCTCCCATGTACGAGCGGAGCGCCTTCGGGATCTCGATCGAGCCATCCTCGCGCTGGTAGTTCTCCATGACCGCGATCATGAGACGTGGCAGAGCGAGGCCGGAACCATTCAACAGATGAGGGTGTTCGAGCGCTCCGCCGGCTTCGCGGCGGTAGCGGATGTTCCCTCGCTCCGCCTGGAACGATCCGCAGTTGCTGCAGGAGGAGACCTCGAGCCACTCACCCACTCCAGGCGCCCATGCCTCGACGTCGAATCCGCGCATCGCCTGGAACGCCAGATCGCCGGTGCACAGCTCGAGGACGCGAACCGGGATTTCTAGGCGCTCGAGCACGTCGACCGCACGAGCGACAAGCGCCTCCAGCTCCTTCGGCGAGTCCTCGGGGTGGCAGTAGACGACCATCTCGACCTTGTCGAACTGATGCCCACGCTTGATCCCTCGCACGTCGCGGCCCGCGCTCATCTGCTCGCGCCGGAAACACGCGGTGTACGAAACGTACCGCAGCGGAAACCGCCGACCGTCGAGCACCTCGTCGCGGTGCAGTGAGACGAGCTGCGGCTCAGCCGTCGGGATGAGCCAGAGATCGTCCGTCTCGTCGTGGTACTGGTTCGCGGCGAAGTGCGGAAGATGTGAGCTCGCGATCAGCGTCTCGCGCGTCGTGAGGAACGGCGGATAGATCTCGGTGAATCCATGCGGGAGCTTGAGATCGATCATCCACGCGATGAGCGCGCGCTGGAGTGCGGCGCCGGCGCCACGCAGAACGTAGAAGCGCGAGCCCGACATCTTGGTTCCGCGAGGGATGTCGAGGATCCCGAGCTGCTCACCGATCTCCCAGTGCGGCTTGGCGGCGAGGGCGCGCTTGGGTGGCACGTCCTGGCGGATGACCTTGTTGTCGTGCTCACCGGCCCCGCGGGGAGCCTGAGCGTCGAGCATGTTCGGGATGTGCAGCACGAGCTCGTCGCGCTCGGCCTCGAGGGCGGTGAGCTCGCCCTGCAGCGCCTTGATCCGCTCCCCCACCTCGCGCATGTGCGCCTTCACGTCCTCGCTCGGCGGCCCGCCGCGACTCGCTTTATTGCGCTCGGCGTTGAGCGCCTCGACCTGGCCCCGGAGGTCGCGCGCCTTCCGGTCGAGCGCCAGGATGCGCTCGAGGGGCGGCGCGTCGAAGCCGCGCGCGGCGAGCATATCGCGCACTTTCTCGGGGTCCTCGCGCATGCGCTGGAGAGGCGTCATTCGAGCGCGTGCCATTATCCGTGCTCTCCCGTGTACGACGTGGTGCTCGTCGCGTTCGAGGGTCCCGACCGCTATTCGTTCGTCGGCGGTCTCGCCACGCGCATGATCGATTTGGCCGACGCACTGGTCGATCGGGGCTACTTCGTTCACCACGTGTTCGTCGGCGACCCGAAGCTGCCGGCACGCGAGGAGCGCGCCGAGGGGCGCCTCGTCCTGGAGCGATGGTCGCAGTGGATCAGCGCCTATCACCCGCGCGACGTCTACGACGGCGAGGACGGTAAATGGCGCGACTTCTCGCGCACCGTACCGGCGCATCTCGCCGATGTCGTCATCGCGTCGGCGGCGGAAGGCCGGAAGTCGGTGCTTCTCTTTGAGGACTGGCAGACGGCCGATGCCGCGATCGCGACCGCCGCCATCCTGAACGTCCGCATGCCAGGCGCAGCGGCGATCCTCTGGAACGCCAACAACACCTACGGCTTCGGGAGCGTCGACTTTCCGCTGCTGCGGCTCGCCGCGTCGATCACAACGGTCTCGCGTTTCATGCGCGCCGAGATGTCGGCCGTCGGCGTCGACGCGGCCGTCCTGCCGAATGGGATCGCCGAGCGTTTCCTGAAGCCGCTCCCGCCGACTGAGGCGCGGCCGCTGCGCGAGGCGTTCGGCGACCGGCCGACCTTCGTGAAGGTCGCGCGATTCGATCAGGACAAGCGCTGGCTCTGGGCGATCGACGCGATCGCCTTCATGCGCGACACCGGCGCGCGGCCGCGTCTCCTCATGCGCGGAAGCCGCAGTCCGTACGGCGACATCGTCGGCGCGCGCATCCGAGCGCGCGGCCTTTCGATCGAGCGCGTGGCCCTTTCGACCGAAGCCGCGACCCGCGACCTCGCCGCCGCCGTTGCGGCGAGCACCGCCGACATCGTCTTCCTCGATTACTTCATCCCCGAACGGACCCTCCGCGCGTTGTACCAGGCCGCTGACGGCGTTCTGGCGAATTCCGAGAAGGAGCCTTTCGGTCTCGTGGGTCTAGAGGTCATGGCTTCGGGAGGGCTTGCCTACGTCGGGCGGACGGGCGAGGACTACGCGGTCCCGTTCGGCAATGCCGTCGTCATGCAGAGCGACGATCCGCGCGAGCTGCTCGCGACGCACGCCACGCTTGGCACTCGGCCGGAGGTCATTCGCGCCATCCGCGCCGACGGGAAGGCCACGGCGAAACGGTTCGCGTGGCCGCGTGTACTCGATGGCTACGAGGCCGCTTGGGAGACCGCGTTCGCGCTGACCTCGGGCTAAACCGGACCCTCGAAACAGCCGTTAGACGGTTCGCGGGAGCCTGAGCCCGAGCCACGCACCCCAGATCGGAGCCACGATCCCTCCGCTGAGGAGAATTAGTAGCCCCCCGACCGCGTCCGGAACAGGTAGTGCGGCGTCACGCGCGAGAAGGCTCAGGAGGCCCAGCCAGTAGAGAGCCGCGAGAACGAAGCCGAGCAAGGCCCAGGCCTTCGGGAACGATCGTTGTTCGAGGGCGAGACCACTTGCCCAGTAGGTACCCAAGCCGGCCAGGAGCAAGAACGCGCGCTGTAGCCAATTCGCTGGGGACTCGATCAACGCGCTCGCGTCGGTCAGGACCTGGAGCGTCTGACTCGAGGCATCCTGACTCACGTTGACCACTGCCTGCAGCAGCCCAAGCGTCAGGAACAACCACAGCGATCCAAAGAGTCCCGCCGCGGCGAACGCGGCCGTCATCAACTGCTGGTAAGGGCCGTCGGGTGCCAGCGCATGTCTTAGCACCAACCCAATTCCAATGAGGCAAAGCATTGCCAGAGTTAGGGAAACCACCGCGGCATAGAACTGCGGGTACACCGCTCGCTCATAGGCGTAGTGCGCGACACGATCGGTAGCATCCGGGGGCTGTGGTGAAATGATCGCGAAACTCACGAGCGTGAAAATCCATGTGCCAACAAACCACCCAGCCGCATAGATCAACGCGAGCGCTCTGCCTATTGGGTACCAGCGAGAGGCCCTCGTCGCGTCCATTAGCCGTTGAAGCCTAGCCCTAGGCGGAGGTCAGACCGTCGTTGCTCTTCTTCTCCAGTATCTCGAAGCGCACAGCCCGTTCGACGAAGAGCGGAGTCCTTCGTCGCGCCGCGGGCACGAGCCATTGCACACGCCTGGAGAAGCGCAGATGGTCCGTGAGGTAATCGTTGAGCTCCCCGATATCCTCGAACGGGATCGCGTGCCACAGGCGGCCCCGCCGTCGCGAGTGAAAGAGCTTGCGCCGCAGGACATCGCGGACCGCACGGTCGGACATCGTGTCGTCCATTTTGGTCAGCCGCTGTGTACCGATCGTCCCGATCACCCTGCCGCGGGCACTCGTGGCGCGCACGCGTGCCGAGACGCGCGAATCAGGGCGCGCGTCGACGAAGACACCTCGGTCAACGAGGATCCGGTGGGCCTCCTGGAGGGCATCGACCATGCCCTTGTGCGCAACTCATCAGAGCGTCCACGAGAAGATCACCACGTCGAACGACGCGTCCGGCAGTCGAAGTGACTGCGCGGCTCCCTCGCTGAACTTGACGTTGGAAACGCCCTGCCGCCGCGCCGCAGCGCGGCCGCGCGCCAGCGCGCCGCGGTCGGGATCGACGGCGAGAACCGATGCCGCGTCGCGAGCCGCGCCCAGTGCGAGACGGCCTTCGCCGGCGCCGATGTCCGCCACGCGTAGCCCGCGCAGGTCTAGGCCATATGCGCCGAGCTCGATCTCCGCCGGTGGCCGGAGAAACCCGAGACCGCCCGGAAAGGTCCGCCCGGAGCTAGCCGTAGCGTTCACCTGCGCCTGGAAGCATCGCACCGATGCGGTTGCCCGACGCGTCGACGCGCTGCGGATCCATGAGCGGGTTGCGGATGTCGTCGGGGGGCTCCGCGCCCGCGAACCACCACACGACTTCGAGGTTCGCCCGGAACAGCGCATCGAAGACTGCGTCTTCAGGCGACGAGTTCCGGCTCGAGTACCACCAGAACCAGTCGCTGCCTTCGGCGACCATCAGCGGTTGGCGGACGCTCTTTGGCATGTACCGGAGGGAGCCCCACTGCTCCTGCGCGAATCGGCGCGTGCGCTCGAGGGCGCTCCACGCACGGGCGTGGGCTGGCTCACCGCTCCAGACCCGCAGGCTCGCCTCGATCCACGACCCGGTGTGAAGCCGGGGAAGCTCGACCGTGGCCGGCGACTTCTCGAGGAAGTCGGAGATGCGCACGGTTTCGAAGCGATCGTCGGCTTCGAGCTTGCCGTACAAGGCGCGCAGGAAGTCGTTGCCGTTGTTGGGGTATTGCTCCCAGGCGTTCTCGCCGTCGAGGATGATCGATGCGAGGTACGGTCCGCCCTCGTTCGGCAGCCGATCGCGCGCGCGCTCGAGCTTCACGATCATGTCGCCGACCGCGTCTTCTGGTTTCATGTCGCCGTAGACGAAGCCGATCCGGTCCGAGAGCTCTCGATCGCGGAAGATCACGGTGGCGCCGTTCGCGAGGCGATAGGGCCGGTACAGGAGTCCCGGCTCGAGCAGCGCGCCGACGTCATCGCGCCGGAGCTCGACGTTCACCGAGCGCGCGAGCACACCCTCGTCGGAGGCGAACCACGCGAGGCCTGCCTTGCGGATCGCATCCGCTGCCTCGGGCGAGACCGCACCTTCCGACGGCCAGACGCCTCGGGGTTTCACGCCGAAGGCGCGCTCGTGCGATGCGATGGCCTCCTCCAGCTGGAACGCCGCGTCGTCCGGATAGGCGAACGGGACCTCAGGGAGCTGCGCCGACGGATCCGCCCGCAGCGCCGAGCGGTCGTCGATGATGAGCGGGAGGATCGGGTGGTAGTAGGGCGTGGTCAGGATCTCGACCTGGCCGTCGCGCTCGAGCCGGTGGTACAGGTGCGGCACGCCCGACGCCATGAAGCGCTGGCGGCCGATGACGTAGCGCACGTCGTCGCGCGTGAAGCGCGCCCCCTTGTCGGCGAGCTCGACGAGGCGCTGGTCCGAGCGGATGTCGTCCGGATCGATCCACGCGAGATTGAACCAGAGCGCGAGATCGACGAAGTAGTCGTCCGAGAGGAGCTCGTGCCGGTCGCCGGTGGCCATCGCGAGCTGCAGCAGCCGCCGGTACTCCTGATAGCGATGGATGACGTTGCCGTGATGGATCGAGAAGAAGCGCCGCAGGATGTGCACGCGCTCCTCATCGGCGAGGACCCCATCGACCGTGCGCATCGTGAGTCGCGTGTCCTCGTCGTCGGCGCCGCGGGCGTAGTCCTCGAGCTGATCACGAAGACTCGGCACCATCGTGAAGTTCACCCTGACGCGTGGGAACTCCTGTAAGAGCCGCGCCATGTGCAAGTAGTCCTTCGACGCGTGCAGGCGCACCCACGGCAGCACGAACTCACTTGTCTGCGGATGCTTGTAGTAGGGCTGGTGCATGTGCCAGAGGATCGCGACGGGCAGCTTTCCGTTCACGGGGCACGTCCGAGCTCGTCGAGACGCCGGCGCACGAGCTCAGGATCGATCGAGAGGAGGAGCCAGCCGGCTCGCGGACCGTTCGGCTTGCCGAGGAACGCGAGGTAGATCGCGGCGAACGCGTCCTGCGACGGGTTGCCCTTGGCATCCAGAAGGCCGACCTGTTTCGCGGCCTCGTAGAGCTGGTTCTGCATTTCGCCCGCATCGTGGACCGTGCCGATGAGCGCCCTGATCGCGGACAGGTATCGACGTTGCTCCGGCGTCAGCTCGACATCTGGAGTCCTCTCGAGAACTTCGAACTTGGCTTCGTCAGGGGCCCAGCGCTCGAGCCAGGCTCGCGCGAGCTCGACACGCCGGTGCAGGTCCCGCAGCTCCGCGTCGGTCAGGCGTGCGCCCTTTTCCTTCTCCGCCTCAGCCTCGGGCTTGATGCTGGGGATCTGGAGCCAGCTCGCGACCGTCGTGAAGCGGATGCGGAAGCCCGGCGCGTCTGGCGTGGGCGATACCTGGGAGAGCCGCCAGGTCTTCCCGAGGTCGCTTTCCTCGTCCCCGCGATACGCATCCGCTGCGCGGTCGTACTCGTCCATCAGCCGGGGCAGCGTCATGCCGGCCGGATCGAACTCGAGGTGGCGCTTCGGATGCGTCCGCAGCATCAGGAAACGAACCACCTCGGGCGGGTAGATCGCGACGATCTCGACCGCTTCGGCTCCGATTCCCTTGGAGCTCGCCATTTTCTTGCCGCCGAACGTGAAGAACTCGTGCTGCAGGCCTGGAGGCGGATCGCGTTTCCACACCTCGCGATAGATCTCATTCGATCGCTCGCGCGATCCTCCCGCGGTGAGGAGGTCCTTGCCGCCCTCCTCGTAGGTCACGCCGAAGTGGTCCCACTGCGCGCACCACTGCTCGTTCCACAAAAGCTTCGCGTTCCCCTTGAAAGGCGCGAGCCGACCTTTGTGACCGCAGCCCTTTGCCCATTCCACATAATCCGGTTTGCACTCGTACGCGACCGTCGTGCCGTCGTAGTCGGTCGCAAGCGTTGTTCCGATCCGTCCGCAGTTCTCGCAGATCACGGCCACCGGGAGCCAGCCTTCCGGATGGTCGACATTCGCGACGCGCTTGTGGATCGCACGGATCGTCTCGGCGTTCCGGAGCACGAGATCAATTTGCTTGTCGAGCGCGCCCGACCGGTAGAGGTCCCGCATCCGGTGGAACTCGGGAGTGATTCCTAGACCGGCGAAGAGCGCGATGAAACGAGTCGCGTGGTAATCGGCGAAGTCCGTCCCGACGGACGGATCGGGGCTCGGGATCATGCAGAGGGGCTTGCCCATGTGCGCGGCCATCCCGGCCCGTTCCTTCATCGACTGCGAGTCCATCGGGTCGTAGTCGTCGATCGTGTAGACGAACCGAACGTCGAGGGCGTTCGCTTTGAACGTGCGGAAAAGGGCGTCGCTGATGATCGGACCGCGCAGGCCGGAGATCGGCACCGGTCCCGACGGCGTTTTCGAATCGCGCACGACGTGCGGCCGCCCAGGCTGGAGAAGCTTGACCTCCTCGTCGGCCCAGAAGGCCGCCTCGTGCCCTGAGCTCAACGTACGGTGAGGATCTTCATCTCCACCGCGCCGGCCGGAACGTTCAGCCGGACCGTTTCCCCTGCGCGGTGTCCCATGAGGGCCTTGCCGACCGGCGATTCGTTGGAGATCCGGCCCTCGGCGGGCGCGGCCTCCGCCGACCCGACGATCACGTACTGCTCCTTCGAACCACTCGCCTCGACCATCACGTGGCTACCGATCTCGACGGTCTCGTGCTTGGCCTTCTCGTCGATGATCTGAGCGTTCTTGACCATCTGCTCGAGCGTGAGGATCCGGCCTTCGAGGAACGCCTGATCGTTCTTTGCTTGCTCGAGCTCTGAGTTCTCCGTGAAGTCGCCGAACTCCATGGCGGCGTGAATGCGCTCGGCCACGCGCTGACGGCCGGCGGCCTTCAGGTCGTCGAGCTCGGCCTGGATCTTCTTCAGACCATCCGCGGAGACGTAGACAGGCTTCTCAAGGTTGTTCACTGGAGCCTCCGCTCTCTATCCGCACGGTTTCCTCCCGTGCGTGCCGTTGTAATGAAAAGCGCTGAAGGCCGAAGGCCCTCAGCACTCAACCGGGCGTACTCTTCTGTTCCGGAAATTGTACGTCAGCCTGACCGTTTCGGCGACGCTTCGTCGGCGCGTCCTCTCCTGGTACGGGCGGTCCGGCCGCGACCTTCCCTGGCGCCGCACGCGCGATCCGTACCGCGTTCTCGTCAGCGAGGTGATGCTGCAACAGACGCAGGTCTCCCGCGTTCTGCCCGCGTACCGGCGGTTTCTCCGGCGGTTCCCGACGCTGCGAGCGCTCTCCCGCGCTCCACTCGGCAAGGTTCTCCGCGAGTGGTCGGGCCTTGGCTACAACCGCCGCGCGAGGGACCTGCATCGTGTCGCGCGGACGCACGCCTCGGGCTTGCCGCGAACCGTCGCCGGACTCGACGCTCTTCCCGGGGTCGGCGCGTACACGGCGTCGGCGGTCGCGTGCTTCGCATTCGGCGAGCCGACGGCTTTCGCCGACACGAACATCCGACGCGTGCTCGGCCGTGCAGTGCTCGGCCACACCGCCACCGATCAGGAGGCCATCGAGCTTGATCGCGTGATCGGCTCGAAGCGCGAGGGAGCGCGGTGGCATCACGCGCTCATGGATATCGGGGCAACGATCTGTCTTACCAGGCGCCCGCGATGCGACGTCTGTCCGGTCCGCGGTGTCTGCGAATACGACGGCGTCGACCGATCGTCGCGTCGGAAGCAGTCGCCATTTGTCGCGAGCGATCGCCGTGTGCGCGGCGCGATCATGCGTCAGCTCGTCAGCTCGTCTCGCGGTGTAACGATGGCGACGCTTCGAAGAGGTATCAACGACCCGCGTGTGGCTCGTCTTGTCGGCGTACTCGCGCAGGAAGGTCTCGTGGAGGTCTCATCAGGGAGCGTTCGTCTTCCGACCCGCTGAGTCGAGTGGCACGATCGCGTCGCAATGAGCAGCTACTACGAGCTCCTGGGGGTCCCGCAGAGCGCGAGCGAGATCGAGATTCGCTCCGCATACGGACGGGACGTGCTTCATCTCCAGAACGAGACCTCGGACAAGGTCGCGCAGTTTCGCGCGGTGCTGGATGCGGCCTTCGCAACCCTCGTCGATCCCGTGAAGCGGTCGGCCTACGACGAAGCGCTCGCGGTCGCCGTGCAGAGCGGAGCGGCAGCGAGTTCCGACGAGTCGGACGCGGCGTTCAAGTACGCGCTGCGGGGCGGACTCTGGTTCGCGGGCGGCGGACTGGTCACGGCGGTGACATACGCGTTCTCGCAGGGCACGTACCTGATCGCATGGGGGCCGCTCCTCTTCGGTGGTTTCCAGCTCGTGCGCGGTCTCCTCAGATACCTCACCGTGCCGAGCGGCGCGCGCAAGTCGAGTCAGCTGGGAGTGCTCGGTGGCCTCATCGCGGTGGGCATTCTCTCGGCCGCGTTCGTCGGCGTCAGCGAGGGGATGGGAGCGCAGGACGCCGCGCTGGGCACGAAATGGAACGCGATGATCGAGGCGACCGGCCTCGACGTCGCTCAGGCGAACGATCTTGTGATCGGCGTGGCGAACCGTCCCGGGCCGTGGGACGCGACCGACAGTGCCGACATGGCCAAAGCCTCCGCGCTGTATGGGCGCATCGCCGACAGTGTCGAGGCCTCGACCGCACCCAGCAGGCTCGAGTGGTACCGGACCGGCATGGCGAAGAACTTCCGGGACGCCGCCTCGATCACCCACGAGTTCTCGCTCCTGACCGCTACATCCCCGGCGAGCGCGTTCAGTGCACTCGACGCCCGCTGGCAGACATTCGTCGACGAGGCCACAAAGCTGTCGGATCGCTTTGACACCCAGGAGGGGACCACCACTCAGTAGCGCGGGGGATCGTCAGGCGGGCTCGAGCCTCAGCGTCGTTGGCAGGACCGCACTTACCAGCATCGAATCGAGCGAGCTGCCCTTGCGGTACTTCTTTCGGTAACCGTCCGAGACGCGCTTCACCGAAGCGCTGTCGGTCGCAGGGACGGCACGCACAGGGATGCGCGTACGGTTCACGACCAGAGCGCCAGGTCCTGCCAGCAGCTCGCGATACCACCGCGACGTGGGCCCGCGATACGTGCGAATAAACACGTCGTTGCCGTCGACCACGACCCAGATGGGGACGGCATGCGTCGCGCCTTTCGGCGAGCGCGTTTCGATGTCGACCTCGTTCGCGCGGTCGAGCGCCGCGAGCGTGTCCTTTGGGAAGCTCAATCCCGCTCCGGAAGCGGTGGCCCGGCGATCGCGAGGGCGTAGCGGTCCGGTTGAAGAAAGGTGCGCGCGATCTCGACGACCTGCTCGAGCGTGACCGCGCGGAGCTCGCGCGGATAACGCTCCGCGTAGTCAGGGCCGAGCTCGAAGACCTCGCCCTCGAGCATGAGCGAGGCGACCCCAGCCGGGC
The DNA here is from genome assembly GCA_005882765.1 of Chloroflexota bacterium. Taxonomy (GTDB): domain Bacteria; phylum Chloroflexota; class Limnocylindria; order P2-11E; family P2-11E; genus 3-1-20CM-2-70-9. Next base: position 28,008 of record VBDV01000118.1, read on the forward strand.
TTTCACGCGCGACGTCGAGCTCGCCAACGAGCTTGTCCTGGGCGAGCTCGAGATCGTCCTCCGCGACCTTACCGTCGACGATCTTGCGAAGCTCCTCAAGGGTCGTGCTGACCGCGCGCTCGACGTTGATCGGGTTGACACCCATGCGCACCACCCACGGGGACTGGCCGCGGGATCCGCCGAGTGTGCTGAACACGTAGTACGCCAGGCCGAGCTCGTCGCGGACCACGTGCCCGACCCGGCTCGCGAACGTGTCCGCCGCGAAGACCATGTTCGTGACCCGGGCCGCGACAAAGCGTGGATCGGTCCGCGGCAGCCCGGGCCAACCCAGCACGACGTCGCTTTGCGTTTTGTCGGGCACGACGTCGACCTTTCGGACGGCCGTCGTCAGTCGCAGGTCGGGCACCTTTCGCTCCTCGCGGGAGCCGCCTCCGCGCCACGACGAGAACGACTTCGCGGCCGCATCGAAGACTTGCTGCGCCTCGACCCCACCGGCCACGACAAGGACAGCGCCGTCGGGACGGATCGCGCGCCGGTGATGGTCGCGAAGATCGTCGGCCGACGCTGCGCGCACGACGTCGAGATCGCCGATCGGCCGTGCGCGGAACGGATGACCCTTCGGGTACACGAGCTCGCGCCAGGCGCGCTCAGCGACTGCGCGCGTGTTCTTCGCATCGTCGTCGATCTGGGCCACGGTCTGCTCGCGGACCAGCTCGACCTCGGTCGCTGCGAATGCCGGGCGCACCACGGCGTCGGCCATGAGCTCGAGCAGGACATCGAGGTCGCTCCCGAGTGACTGCGCGCTGAAGGTCGCCGCGTGCGAACCGACGTCGAGTCGCGCAGCGGCGCCGATGCCGTCGAGCGCGTCGGCCCAGGCTTTGGCGTCGCGCGTGATGGTGCCGCGCAGCATCGCGAGCGCGCAGAGGCGTGCGATGCCGGGCCGGCCGATCGGCTCGAACCACTGTCCCGCCTCGATCGCCAGTAGGACCGCGGCGGATTGAAGGCCGGCGATCGGGATCGCCGCGACGCGCAGGCCGTTCTCGAGGCGATGCCGGCGGATGTCCACTAGGACTGCTCCGGGACGAACCAGCCGACTGTCCGGCCCTTCTCTTGAAAGACCGATTCGGCGGCTGCGCGGACGTCCTCGGCGGTGACCGCGGCGAGCCGGTCGTACCACTCACCGAGCGATGCGGCAGCACCCGTCGCGAGAAGCTGCCCGAAACGCCACGCGCGCCACGTGATCGTGTCGGTCATGAACGCGCTCGCCGACAGCATCTGCCGGCGAACTCGGCCGAACTCGGAATCGGTGAGCGCCGACCGCGCGACCTTTTCGAGCTCGTCGAGAATCACGCGCTCGACGCGATCGTGCGTCACGCCCGGTCGGAGGTGCGCCTCCACGACGAAGAGGTAGGGATCCTTCATGAGCTGGAACGACGCCTCGACGGTCGTCGCGAGTCCGGTGTCGACGAGCGCGCGGTAGAGGCGCGACGAGCGACCCGACGCGGCTTCCCCGCCTCCGGCAGTCGCGCCCGCGAGCGTCACGGCAAGCGCCGATAGCGCGGGCGCACGAGGGTCGGCCGCGCGCGGCGCCTTGTGGCCGACCTGGATGATCGGGAGGGCCCCGCCCGCGCGGCGCACGATGACTCGCCGCTCGCCGTACTGCGGCGGCTCCGGTGCCTTTGGCGGTTCGATCGGGGCCTCGGCGTCGAGCGGCCCGAACGCCGCCGCCGCGCGGTCGAGCAGCTCCGTCGCGGGCGCGTCGCCAGCGACGATGAAGTAAGCGTTGTTTGGCGCGTAGTGGCGGCGGTAGTGCGCGTAGAGACCGTCGCGCGTCATGAGCTTGATCTCTTCTTTGCTGCCGATGACGCCCTGCGCGTAGGGATGGCGCGAGAAGGCCACCGCCTGCAGCTGCTCTCCGAGAAGAAAGGACGGATCGTTCTCGAGTCCCTCGCGCTCGCTCACGATGACGTTGCGCTCCGCTTGGGTCTCTTCCTCGGTGATGAGCGCGTTCCGCATCCGGTCCGCCTCGAGCTCGAGCGCCACGGGATAGCGCTCTGCGGGGACCGTCTCGAAGTAGCACGTCACGTCCTCGCTCGTGAAGGCGTTCCAGAGCGCGCCGTACCGCGCGAGAAGCTTGTCGAGATCACCCTTTGGGTGTCGCGGCGTTCCCTTGAACAGCATGTGCTCGAGGAAATGCGACATCCCCGTGGTACCGGGCACCTCGTTGCGCCCGCCGACCTGGTACCAGACCCAGAGCGAGACGACCGGCGCGTGCCGCGCCTCGAGCGCGTGCATTACGAGCCCGTTGTCGAGGCGGCGCGAAGCGGGGGCGTCGGTAACGGCGGGGATGCGAAAAGTGTACGAGGCTGGCCGGCGGCTTAAGTTATTGGCTCGAGTATTGGTACGTGAGGCTGAGCCACGGTTTTGTGTTGGCCGCGATCTCCGGGCGCCATTGCAGAACGCCGAGGACCTCGCGGGATGACGCTTTGCTCCGCACGATAACGACGAGGTGGAGCTTCGAGAAGGCGGGGACGGTCGCCGTCGTCGCGACGTTGAGCTCGCATCCGATGACTCCCACCGCGGCGTCGTTCGCGCACGCCTGATTTGGGACGCTGACGCCGTCGACTTCACCGATCGTGACGAGGCTCCGCGCGACTTTTGAACTCCTGCACGTCGCCGGTGGCTAGGGCGTCGCGAACTTCGCCGTGAGCACCGCCTTCACGGCGATGGCCGAATCGACCGATCCGAATACGCCTGGCCTTTCGGTGTACTCGTCGAGCACCGCGGCGATCGCGATCGACGGCTGCTCGAACGAGGCCCATCCGATGAACCACGCGTCGACCTTGCCCCGAGCCGGGGACTCGGCCGTTCCGCTCTTTCCGGCGGTCGTCGGCGAATAGTTCTGGAAGACGAACGACACCGTGCCATCCGGGTCGTTCGTGACCGCGTGCATGCCGTCGCGGATAAGCGAGAGGTCTGTCGGGATCGAGAGCGCCGAACCGACCTGGGTTTTCGGATAGGTCTTGACGCTCTTGCCGTCGCGCTCTCGAAGCTCGATCACTAAACGCGGCTTCCAGAGGATGCCGTCGTTCGCGATGGTCGACGTGTAGTTCGCCATCTGGAGTGGCGTCGCGAGTAGAAAGCCCTGCCCGATGGACAGGTTCGTAGCGTCGCCTGGGTTCCACACCTGGTCCGCCGGATTTGTGAAGTACTGCTTCTTCCAGTCCGGGCTGGGGACGATCCCCTCGGCCTCGTATACGAAGTCGATGTCGGTGGCCTTCCCGAGACCGAAGCTTTTCGCGGTGGTCGGCAGGATGTTCGGATCGCGGTCGTTGAGGCGCTTTCCGAGCTCGTAGAAGAACGTGTTGCAGCTCCGGGCCAGCGCGGTGCGCAGATCCATGAGGCCCAGGGCCACCGGCTCGTGGTTGACCTGCGCCCACTGCTCGCCGTAGCCGGTCCAGCGCTGCGGGCAGTCGATACGATCGCCCCACTTGTAGACGCCGTTCCGGAGCGCCGCGGCCGCAGTGATCGGCTTGAACGATGAGCCGGTCGGATACTGACCGAACGTCGCGCGATTGAAGAACGGCCGGTTGGGGTCGGACGAGTAGCGCGCGATCGCGGCGGCGTCGCCGGAAACGAGCGCGTTCAGATCGAAGGTCGGGCGGCTCGCGAGGGCGAGGATCTCTCCTGACCACGGATCCTCGGCGACGATCGCGCCCTTGTTGTTGCCCAGCGCGTTCTCGGCCGCGCGCTGCAGCTTTGGATCAAGCGAGAGCACGACGTCGCGTCCCGGCACGGGCGCGGTCTCCGCGAGCGTCTCGACCGGGCGCTCGTCCGACTCGACGATCCCGAGACGGAACCCGTAGCTCCCGCCGAGCTCGTCGTCGAGCGTGGCCTCGAGCCCGGTGTCCTTCTTACCGATGAGGTCTCCGGCCTCGATGCCACGCGCAGTCTTCGCCTTGGCCTCGGCGTCGCTGGCCTCGGCCAGATAGCCGAGGGTCTGCGACGCGAGACCCGACGGGTAACTCCGCACTCGCGTCGCCTGCACCTGCACGCCTTCGATCAAAGAGAGCCGGGTCCGCAGCGCGTCGAGCTGCGAGGCAGGCACGGTTTTGATCGGAACGAACAGATCGGGCTTCACCCAGGACTGCGTGTACTTCGCCTTGATCTGGTCCGGCGTCATCCCGAGGGCGTCTGACAGCGACGAGAGAAGTCCGGTCTCGGAGCGGATCTGCCCCGTGATCACACCGACGACGCCGGCCTCGACGAACGTGGCGAGCTCGGTGCCGTCGCGGGCGATGATCCGGCCCCGCGACGTCGGCAGACGCGTCATGCGTACGAGACGTCCCGCGGTGAGGTGCGGAAGGATGGCCTCGGGCGTCCACGCGATCCGCCACACGGCCTTGTCTTTGTCGCCGACCATCACGAGCTGGAGCGCGGTCGTGCGCGCGATGTCGCCGACGCGCTGCGTGTGGAAGGTCACATCAAGAGGAACGCTTGCCTTGCGCGGGTCAGGCGATCCGTTAGGCAGCGCCGGGTGCGTCGCGACACCTGGCTTCGCGTCAAGCGAGGTGAGCGTCATCTCGTCGGCGATGCGTGGCAGCCGCTCGGTGAAGCCGGCCGGCGTGACCTGCGCCTTCGCGTCGTCGGCCAGCAGATCCCACATCGCCTGGTAGTCGGATTTCTGCCACGCGGCGGCGTACTGACGGGCGATGGGCTCTGCCGGAGGCGGACCGGGCTCGCACGCGTTCAGGACCGCTGCGCACAGGATCGCGACCGCGGCGACGAGGCCGCGGTTAATACCCAGCGGCCTGACCCTCGCGGCGCGGATCCGCGCCGCCGGCGAAGGATCCATTCGGCTCGATCGCGATCGCCTGCGCGCCTCCGGTGACCTCAGCCCAATCTCCCAGCACCGCGACCTCATGTCCCTTCGCCGCGACGGCGCGGCGGACGGCCTCGGGATAACGGCGCTCCATCTTCAGTGTGCGCCCCGCCTCGTGGTACCAACGAGGCTCCTCGATCGCCTGTTGCACGTCCATGCCGAAGTCGATGAGGCCCACCGCGAGCTGGAAGTTCGTTTGGACCTGCGCGTGACGTCCGGGCGTGCCGAACACGAAGCGCGGCATCGAGCCCTCGAGTGCGATGACGGTGTTCAGGGTATGCACGGGCCGTTTGCCTGGGGCGACAGCGTTGGGCGAACCCGGATCCAGCGAGAAACCGGTGAGGCGGTTGTTGAGCAGGATCCCGGTGCCTGGCACCACGGTCGCGGCACCGAACGCGCTGAACACGCTTTCGATGAGCGAGACCGCGTTGCCGTCGCGATCGACGACCGCGAGGTACGTCGTGTGTGCGGGCGTCATGAGCGACCCCGCCTCGCTGCGGTCGCTCGCCTTCGCGCCCAGGGCCAGGCGCCGGCTCGCCACGAAACCGGCGTCGAGAAGTCGGCGGGCATCGAATTCGACGCGCGCCGGGTCTCCAGCGTGTGCGTCACGATCCGCGAACGCGAGCTTCTTTGTCTCAACCATGAGGTGAATCAGATCCGCGCTTCCCCACTCGAGCGCTCGGATGTCGACTTCTCCGACGATGGCGAGCTCCTCGAGAAGGATGTGCCCCTGTGAGACCGGCGGTTGCCCAAAGACCCGCAGGCCGCGGTACTCGATCGCGAGAGGCTCGGGTCGATCGGTGCGATGGGCGGAGAGGTCGGCCCGGTCGATCACGCCGCCGGTCGAGGCGATGGCGGTCGCGAAGCGCTCTCCGAGATCGCCTCGATAGAACGCGTCGGCGCCGTCGCGGGCGACGGCCCGGAGCGTCACGGCGAGATCGGGCTGTTGGAGCATCTCGCCCGCGCGGGCCCAGCGTCCTCGGGGTCCGAAGAGCTGCGACGCCTCGTCGTCAAGGGTGAGACGCCCTCCCTCCTGGACGATCGCATCGGCGAGCACGTCGCTCACCGGGAAACCGCTTTCGGCGTATCCGATCGCGGGAGCGAGAGCGCGATCGAGGCCGAGGCGGCCCTGGTCGGCAACGAGGTCGGCGATCCCCGCAAGCAGCCCGGGCACGGTGGCGACGGCCGCGCCCTGCGCCGGGAAACCCGTAGCGAAGGCGTCGGGGTCAAGCCGATGCGGCGCGGCTCCCGAGCCGTTGTACACGGCGATCTCGCGGGATTCCGCGTTGTACGTGAGCGCGAACATGTCGCCGCCCACCGACGTGCGGTGGGGCATGACTACGGCGCACACGGCGGCCGCGGCCGCGGCGGCATCGGCCGCGCTGCCGCCCTCGCGCAGGGCCGCCAGGCCGGCGGACGTTGCGAGGTGATGTCCGCTCGCGACCAGACCATTGGCAGCTCGGACCGTTGGGCGAGTGGTCACCTGCGCTCGATGGTACTCAAGGGGCGAATGCGATCGCGACACGCGAGACCAGAGCTGAGACCGCGGCGATAGCGATCCCCAGACTCAACGAACCGCGCGGCCGCGGGACCATCGGCGCGAGCGCCAGGGCGAGCAGGACGAAACCGTAGTGAGGGCTGCCCTGCGTGAGGAGACCGCCGAAAAGGATGTAGCCGATCCCGATCCACGCAACGGGCGCCAGATTCTCGACCAGGATCACGAGCGCGCAGATCGCCGCGGCGAGTACCGAGCCCCACAGGATGTACTCGGAGAACGTCGCCGCAAACCGGCCGCCGGTCTCGCTCCAGGCGAGGACACCGATCGCCGCCGTGTCGAACCCGGCGGCGAAGAAGCGCGCCGCCCGTCCCATGCGGCTCATCGCGGCGACTGCCCGCCCGGCTCAACTCCCAGGAAAAGTCTCGTGTACCCGACCGGCTCGCTCGAACCGAGCGGTTCGGGGATGGTCCCGTCGAGGTGCAGGAGCATCGCGTGCTCGTCGCACGCGAAGCGCTTGGGACAGACCGGGCACTCCGACGCGCTCTTTTCCGGGAGCCGCCCGAGGCTCGTGAGAACGAACCCGCACCGCTCGAAGAACTCGGGGACGAGCGTGAGGGCGAACACTCGGCGCAGGCCGAGCCGGCGCGCCTCGGAGACGCAGGCGAGAACGAGATGGCGACCGATCCCCCGACCCGATTGCTCGGGCAGCACCGCGAGCGACCGCACTTCCGCCAGATCCGGCGTGAGCACCGCGAGCGAGCAGCACCCAAGGAACCCCGACGCGTCCTCGGCGACGACGAAATCGCGGAGATGCTCAAGCAGGAAATCGCGCGACCGCTCGAGCATCCGATCCTCGGCCGCGTACCGATTGATGAGGGCCTGCATCTCGTCGATGTCTTCGACGCGCGCGAGACGGATGGCGACGCTCATTCCCGTAGCGCCTCGGTCGCTTCTACAAGCGCCTCGCGCACGCGCTCGGGCGCGGTCCCGCCGGGCGAGGAGCGCGACGCGAGCGATCGCTCGGGGCGGATCTCATCGAGCGCGCTGGCCTCGAAACGCTCGTCGTATCCGCGCAGTTCGCTGAGGGTCATGCCACCAAGATCCTGGCCCGCTGCGAGTCGCTCGCGGACGATCTTGCCTACGATCTCGTGCGCCTCGCGGAACGGCACTCCGCGCTTCGCCAGATGATCGGCGAGATCCGTGGCCGCGAGCATCCCGCGCTCGGTCGCCCGCAGCATCGCCTCACGGTCGAAGCGAGCGCCGCGTACCACGAGCGCGAGAACCGACAGCGCATCGGCCAAATAGGTCGCGTCATAGAGCGGAACCCGCTGCTCCTGAAGATCCGAGTTGTACGCCATAGGCAAACCCTTGAGGGTCGTGAGCACCGCGACGAGGTCCCCGAGAAGACGACCCGACCGGCCGCGAACGATCTCGGCGACATCGGGATTCTTTTTCTGCGGCATGATGCTCGACCCCGTCGCGTGGGTGTCCGCGAATTCGGCGAAGCCGAACTCGGAGGACGTCCACAAGACAAGCTCCTCGGCGAGACGCGATGCGTGGACGGCTGTGAGCGCGGCCACGTAGATGAAGTCGATCACGAAGTCGCGATCGGCGACGGCGTCGATGCTGTTGCGGAAGACCCGATCGAGCCCGAGCTCCTTCGCGACCGACGCCGGGTCCAGCGGATACGGCGCGCCCGCGAGGGCGCCTGCACCGAGGGGCGACGTTGCCGTGCGTTCTCGCGCTTCCGCGACTCGGGCCCGATCGCGCCGAAATGCCTCGACGTGGGCGAGGAGGTGATGCGCGAGGGAGACCGGTTGGGCCCGCTGGAGGTGCGTATACCCGGGCATGATCGTGTCGATCTCTTCGGCCGCGCGCTCGGTGAGCGCTCGCGCGAGGTCGAGGATGCCGGCGTCGAGCCGCGCGAGCGAGTCGATCGTGAAGAGCCGGAGGTCCAGAGCGATCTGGTCGTTGCGGCTTCGACCCGTGTGCAGCTTCCCGCCGACCTCGCCGACCAGGTCTCGGAGTCGACGCTCGATGACCGTGTGAACGTCCTCGAAGTCGGTCGGCCACGGAAATGAACGCTGCTCTATCTCGTGGACGATCCGCGTAAGACCGTCTTCGATCGTCCTGGCCTCTTTTTCGCTGAGGATCCGCTGTCGACCGAGCATCCGCGCGTGGGCCAGGCTGCCACGAACATCGTGGAGCGCGATACGGTGGTCGAGCTCAAGCGAGCTCGTGAATCCGGCGACTCTTCGCTCGAGCCCGGTGCTGAACCGACCGGACCAGAGTGGCTTCTTTTCTTCGCTCACTTCTTTCGTTTGGTCGGCCTGGCCTTCCTCGGCGCGGTGAGCGCCTTCTTCGGGATGTCGAGCGACGCTTCGCTTCCCTCGCCCCATAGGGCCTGCGTCCTGGCCTGCGTGCGCAGCGGTAGGCCGAAGACCTTGATGAACCCCTCCGACGCGCGTTGGTCGAACGCATCGCCCTTGCCGTATGTCGCGAGCGATGTCGAGTAGAGCGAGTGCGCCGACCGTCGCCCGACAACGGTCGAGGCCCCGCGATCCAGCCGTACGCGCACCTCGCCGCTCACGAAGCGCTGCGTGCTCCGCACGTACGCCGCGAGATCCTGGTGGTGCGCCGAGAACCAGAGGCCGTTGTATACGAGCTCTGCGTACTCGCGCCCGAGCTCCGCCTTGAAGCGGAGCGACTCCTTCGTGAGGACGAGCGACTCGAGCGCGCGATGTGCCTGGTGCAGGAGGACGGCGGCCGGCGCTTCGTAGATCTCGCGTGATTTGATCCCGACCAGGCGGTCCTCGACCATGTCGATCCGTCCGACGCCGTGTTTCCCCGCGAGGTCGTTGAGCCGCTGGACGAGGTCGACGCTCTCGACCTTCGCGCCGTCGATCGTGACGGGAACGCCTTCGTCGAAGCCGATCTCGACCTCGCGGGGCTTCGCCGGCGCCTCTTCGGGTTCGACCGTCCACTGGAAGACGTCTCGCGGCGGCGCGCCCCAGGGGTCCTCGAGCACTCCAGCCTCGATCGAGCGGCCCCAGAGGTTCATGTCGACGCTGTACGGGCTCTTCTTCGTGGCCTCGACGGGGATTCCGTGCTTCTTCGCGTAGTCGATCTCCTCGTCGCGGGTCATGTTCATCCCGCCCCGCATCGGCGCAATCACCGTGAGGTCCGGCGCGAGCGCTCCAACGGCAAGGTCGAAGCGGACTTGGTCGTTGCCCTTGCCGGTGCAGCCGTGAGCCACGAAGCGAGCGTTCTCGGCACGGGCCGCGTCGACCAGGAGCTTCGCGAGGAGCGGGCGCCCGAGCGCGGTCGCGAGCGGATAGCGGTCCTCGTACAGAGCGCCGGCCTGCAGCGCCGGCCACACGAAGTAGCGAAGGAAGATGTCGCGGGCGTCCTGGACGATCGCCTTGCGCGCACCGCTCGCGATCGCCTTGCGCTGCACGGCCTCGAGATCGCCGGTCGCGCCGAGGTCTCCGGTGCACGTGACCACCTCGAAGCCGAGCGTTTCGCGCAGCCACGCAACAGCGACGCTCGTGTCGAGACCGCCGGAGTACGCCAGCACGCAGGTCTCGCCGGCGTACTGCGTGGTCACTTCGTCCCCTTTCGCGCGATGCCGAACGTGGTCAGCCGGCCGAGAAGCGCGCGCGCGTGGCGCTCGTTGGTCGCGGCGATGAAGACGGTGTCATCTCCCGCGAGCGTCCCCACGGCCTCGTCGAGCCGCGATGCGTCGAGCGCCGCGGCGAGCGCGTTCGCGGTGCCCGGCAGCGAACGCAACACAACGAGGTTCGTGGCGAGCGCGCCCTCGACCGGATAGTCCTCGCAGAATCGGCGCAGCCGTTCCATTCCTCCGCCCGGCGCGGCCGCGGAGGGCGGCGCGTACGCGTGCGTGCCATCGCGGGCGACCTTCACGAGCCCGAGCTCGACGACGTCGCGCGAGACCGTCGCCTGTGTGGCGGCGAAGCCCGCGCGACGGAGCGCGCGGACGACGTCCGCCTGCGTCGAGAGCCGCTGCTGCGAAACGACACGGAGGAGCGCCTGCTGCCGGTGGTGCTTGCGAGCGAGCGCGTCCCTCATGCCGCGGCCTCGAAGACCGTGCCGACTTGCTCGCCAGCGAGCAGCCGCTCTACGGCGTCGAGGCCGCGCGTCGCAACGATCGCGGCACGGCATCCGGCCGCGGCCGCGATCAGGCACGCCTCGACCTTTGGGAGCATGCCCCCTTCGATCGTGCCGTCGTCGACGAGGGCGCGCGCTTTGTCGGCGTCGAGCTTCGCGATGACACGGCCGTCCTTGCCTCGCACGCCGGGAACATCGGTCACGAACACCAGCAGCCGTGCGCTGAGGCTCGCGGCGATCGCGCCCGCGGCCGCGTCGCCGTTCACGTTCAGGACCTCGCCGGAGGCGCGGTCAAGCGCGGCCGGCGCGATGATCGGCACGCGGCCCGCGTCGACCAGCTCCTCGATGAGCGCGCTGTCCACGAGGGTCACGCGGCCAACGAAACCGAGCTCCGAGTCCTCGCGTTCGGCTCGGAGCATCCCGCCGTCGATCCCGGTGAGGCCCACCGCCGGTACGCCGCGACCGAGGAGCGCAGCGACGACGCGTCCGTTGGCGAGACCACCCAGAACCGCGAGCGCGACGTCGCGTGTGCTCGCGTCGCTGACGCGGAGACCACGAACGAAGCGGGTCTCCATTCCCAGGCGTTCCGCCCACTCGCCGACCAGCGGCCCACCGCCGTGCACCACGACGAGCGGATGGCCGGCGTCGTTCAGCGCGACGACCGCGTCGAGCGCGGCGTCGTCCTCGGCGCCCACCGATCCGCCGATCTTCAACACGAGAAGATCCTTACGTGGTGTAGTCGGCATTTATCCGCACGTACTCGGCGGAGAGATCGGTCCCCCACGCGTGCGCCTTTCCGCTCCCGAGCCCGAGCTCGACCTCGATCCAGATCTGCGGCTGGCTGATGATCGCGCGGACCCGCGCGGCATCGAACGCTCGAGGCGCGCCCGAATCGAACACCACGACCTCGCCGATCCGCACGGTGGCTCGCGAGGCATCGACCCTCGCGCCCGAGCGTCCCGCCGCCGCGAGGATGCGGCCCCAGTTCGGATCGGCGCCATGGATCGCGGTCTTCACGAGATTCGATGTCGTGATCGTCCGCGCGGCCCGCTTCGCATCGTCGTCGGAGACGGCCCCTCTCACCATCACTTCGAAGACGCGCGTCACCCCCTCGCCGTCGGCGACGATCTCTCGGGCGAGCGCTTCGCAGAGCGCACGCACCGTCCCCTTGAACGCACCGAGGTCTTTGCCGCGGGCTTTGACCCCCGATGCGCCGTTCGCGAGCACGAGCAGGGTGTCGTTCGTGCTCGTGTCGCCATCGACGCTGATCGCGTTGAAGCTTGACTCCGCCGCGTACGGGAGGATCTCGCGCAGCGCGCCCTCGTCGACGTCGGCATCCGTCAGCACGAACGCGAGCAGCGTCGCCATGTTGGGGTGGATCATCCCCGCGCCTTTTGCCACGCCCCGCAGATGAACGGTGCCGGTCGAGAGAGTCAGCTCAGTGGCGATCGCCTTTGGCTTCGTGTCCGTCGTCATGATCGCGCTCGCGACGTCGCCCCAGCGCGCCGGGCCGAGGACGATCTCTTTTACGGCGGCGGCGATGCGACCGACCGGAAGGGGCACGCCGATGACGCCCGTGCTGGCGACGGCGACCTCATGCGGATCGCAGCCGATCTTCGCCGCGGCGGCCTCGGCCATCGCGATCGCGTCCTGCTCGCCCTGCGGTCCGGTGCAGGCATTCGCGTTCCCCGAGTTGACGACGATCCCGCGGAGCCTTCCCCGCTCGACATGCCGACGAGTGACAACGCACGGTGCCGCGATCACCTGGTTAGTGGTGAAGACACCTGCGGCGGCGCACGGCCGATCCGAAACGATCAACGCGACGTCGAGGCGCCGGGGCGTGCCGTCCTTCACTCCGGCCATCCCCGCGCCGACGCTGAACCCCGCCACGTCGGTCGTCATGGCCACAGCGGGAGGGCCTCCAGTCCCATCGTCTCGGGATAGCCAAAGCGCGCGTTGAAGTTCTGTAGCGCGGATCCGGCGGCGCCCTTCACCAGGTTGTCGAGTGCTGCGAACGCGACGAGGCGTGCGTTTTCCTCGTCGACGAGGGCATGCACGAGGCACCAGTTGCTGCCGAGCGTGGCCTTCGTCGCCGGATACGTATCGAGTACGCGGACGAAGGGCTCCTCGGCGTATTCGCGCGCGTACGCGCCCGCAACGTCCCTGGCGCTTTTGCCGGGCCGAAGCGGCGCGTAGCAGGATGCGATGAGACCGCGGTTCATCGGGATGAGATGCGGAGTGAACGTCAGGCGCGGCGTCTTTCCGAGAAGCGCCGCCGCCTCCTGCGCGATCTCCGGCGTGTGCCGATGCTTCGGCACTCCATAAGGGCGAACGCTTTCGTCGATCGTCCCGAAGAGGTACGCGTCCTCGACCGAGTGGCCGGCGCCGGTCACGCCCGACTTCGCATCGACGACGATGTCCTCCGTGACGAGTCCCGCCTTCAGCGCGGGCGCTAGCGCGAGGAGCGCCGCGGTGGGATAGCAGCCGGGGTTGGCGATGAGGCGCGCGGTTCGCACGCGATCCCTCGTCAGCTCGGTCAGGCCGTAGACCGCTTCCCTCAGAAGGTCCGGCGCGGGATGCGCATATCCGTACCAGCGCTCGTACAGCATCGGATCGCGGAGGCGGAAGTCGCTCCCGATGTCAATGACCGTGCGGCCGTCCCTGAGCCAGCCGGCTGCCTGCTTCGCGGCCTCGCCGGCTGGAAGCGCTGTGAAGACGACCTCCGCGTCGCCAACCTCCAACCCGATAACGAGGGAATCGGGCGCGCTGTGAAGGTGCGGCTGAACGGCGCGGAGCGGCTCGCCCTGATGCGACCTGGCGACCACGGCGACAAGCCGCGCCTCCGGGTGCCGCAGCACCAGACGCGCGAGCTCGCCACCTGCGTAGCCAGTAACTCCAACTATCGCTGCCTTCGTAGGCACAGCCAAATTATGCGAGAGACTGGATAATTATGCAACAAACGCCGCTCTACTTGGCCCGGTCGAGCCCGACGTGCGCCAGATGATCGAAGGTTCTCGGCCACCGGTTCTCCGTGAGTACGAGGTGCGCGGCCTCTGCTGTTAAGGGCTCGACGTAGACGTCGTCGTCGACAGTGTCCGTGGCGACGTGCCAATAACGTCCGCAGTGGCGGCAGCGAACGAGTTCAACCCAGGGGGTTCTTTCCCGAAGAGTTTCGTAGCCGTAGGCCTCGAGGCCCTCGGCGAAGACATCCCATCCAAGAACCAGTTTCCGGCGGGCGAGGACAGCGCAGGGACATCCATTTACCGTGAACAGAATGCTCTCGGGATTTCGACCGTCGACTATGTGGAGCTCGCGTGGTGCAAGAAGTCGGCGAATCCGATCTCGAAGGCTCATGTTTTCTGCTAGGGAAAAATACCTCGCTTCGTGATCGCGCTCGCCACCCGCTCGACCGCGACGATGAACGCGGCCTCACGCAGCGGCGAGTCGTACGCCTTGGCCTTCGCGAGCACGAGCTCCATCGCCCGCCGCATGTAGATCTCGAGCCGTTTCTCGACCTCGTCGAGCTCCCAGTAAAACTGTGCGCGGCTCTGGACCCACTCGAAGTAGCTCACTACAACGCCGCCCGCGTTCGCGAGGATGTCCGGCACGATCAGCACGCCGCGCTCGGCGAGGATTCGGTCCGCGTCCGCGGTGACCGGTCCGTTGGCACCTTCGACGATGATTCGGGCGCGTATCTCGTGCGCGTTCTCGCGGTTGATCTGCCCCTCGAGCGCCGCGGGCACCAGCACGTCGACGTCCATCGCGAGCAGCTCCGCGTTGGAGATCCGCGTCACGCCGGCAAGGCCATCGAGCGTTCGCGCCGGGTTGCGGCGCACGTGCTCGATCGCGCGCGCGACGTCGATCCCATCGGGTGCGGCGTAGCCTCCGCTCACGTCGGAGATCGCGACGATCCGGCACCCTGCCGCGGCGAGGGACTTCGCGGTGACGCTGCCGACGTTGCCGAAGCCCTGGATGGCGACGCGAGTCTCGGCCGGATCCTTTCCCTCACGACGGAGGACCTCGAGCGCGACGAACGCGACACCGCGGCCCGTAGCCTCAGTCCGGCCGCGCGACCCGCCGAGCTCGACCGGCTTGCCGGTGACTACCTCGGGCGAATGCTTTCCGGTCATCATCGTCACGGTGTCGACGATCCATGCCATGGTCTGCTCGTCCGTGTTCACATCCGGCGCGGGGATGTCCTGCTCGGGCCCGATGATCGGAAGGATCGCGGCGGTGTAGCGCTTCGTGAGGCGTTGGACTTCGTTCTTCGACAATTTCCGCGGATCGACGGCCACGCCGCCTTTGGCGCCGCCCAGCGGAAGATCGGTCACGGCGCACTTGAAGGTCATGAGCATGGCGAGGCCCTGGACCTCTTCGAGCGTGACCGAGGGATGGAAACGGATCCCACCTTTGCCCGGACCGCGACCGGTCGAGTGCTGGACGCGGTAGCCGGTAAAGACCTCCAGGCGGCCGTCGTCCATGGTGACCGGCAGCGCGACGATGAGCGTGCGCTCGGGCTGCTGGAGAAAGCGGTGCATCCCGGGATCGAGACTCAGGGCCTTCGCGGCACGGTCGAGCTGCGAGAGGGCGGACTGGAGGAGCTCGTGGCCGGGGTTCGCGGCGCTCGGCATCTTCAGCACGGTCACGAGGGCCGCAGACTAGCAGCCGTGACCGATTCTGACCGCACCTACATGCGCCGGGCGTTGCGCCTCGCCTCGCGAGCGGCAGGGAGAACGAGCCCGAATCCGCTCGTCGGGTCGGTCGTGGTGCGCGAGGGCACGATCGTCGGCGAGGGCTACCACCACGCGGCAGGCGAAGCGCACGCAGAGGTCAACGCGATTCGCAAGGCCGGCGACGCCGCGCGCGGCGGGACGCTCTACACCAATCTCGAGCCGTGCGCTCATCACGGCCGCACGCCGCCCTGCATCGACGCGATCCGCGAGGCTGGGGTCGAACGCGTCGTCGTCGCGATGCGCGATCCCGATCCACGCACCGACGGCAAAGGGATCCGCGGATTGCGGGCCGCGGGCGTCGAGGTGGAGGAGGGCGTGCTCCGCGACGAGGCCGAGCGCCTGAACGCGGGATTCGTGTCGCGCATCAAGCGCGGTCGGCCTTCGGTGCTGCTGAAGCTCGCCGTGACGGTCGATGGCCGCGTGGCGGTTCCGGGGCGGCGCTACCTCTCCGGGAAGCCCGCGCTCCGCGAGGTCCATCGCCTTCGCGACCGCAACGACGCGGTCCTCGTCGGGATCGGCACCGTCCTGGCCGACGACCCCGCGCTCACCGTTCGCGAGGTCAAAGGACGCGATCCGCTTCGGGTCATCGTCGACGCGGATGCGCGGACGCCGCCCGCCGCAAAGGTCGTGCGCGCGAAAGACCCGCAGCGAACGGTGATCTTCGTCGCGCGCGATGCGGACGTTCGTCGCACGAACAGGCTCCGCGAAGCGGGTGTGCTGCTGGTCACCGCTCCGCGCGCGGACGGCGGACTGGATCTCGGGGCGGTGCTGCGCTGGCTTGGAGAGCACGGCGTGAACACCGTGATGAGCGAGGCGGGACCGCACGTGGCCGGCGCGCTCGTGCGTGGGGGCCTCGCCGATCGCGTGCTGCTTCTCCTCTCGCCGGTCGCCGGCGGCGACGGACCGCCCGCGCTCGAGAGCGTCCCCAAGGCGAGCGACCTGCACGACGTCCGCGTGCGCAGGTTGGGCAACGATCTCGCGCTGGAAGGAGCGCTCGGGTAGATGTTCACCGGCATCGTCGGGGAGATCGGGACCGTCCGTCACGCGGGGCCGAACGCGTCGGGGTTGCGGCTCGAGATCGCGTCGTCGGCCGTGGCACAGGATCTCGGGATCGACGCGAGCGTCAACGTTGCCGGCGCTTGCCTCACCGTGGTGGAGCGGGACACACACGGCTTCACCGTCGACCTGGTCGCCGAGACCCTCGCGCGGACGACACTAGGGCGCGCTATCCGCGGCACCCGAGTGAACCTCGAGTCGGCGGCGACGCCGACGACAGCGCTCGGGGGCCACTTCGTGCAAGGACACATCGACGCAACGGCCAAGCTTGTCGCTCGGCGCGACGAGGGCGGCGGCGCGGCACGACTGCGCTTCGCGCTGCCGTCGGGGCTCGCCCGCTACGTGGTGATGAAGGGATTCATCACCGTGGACGGCGTGTCCCTGACGATCGCGGGCCTCGGTAAGACCTTCTTCGAAATCGCGCTCATCCCCCACACCGCCGAGCGGACGACGCTCGGCGCGCTCGTTCCGGGCGATCTCGTGAACCTCGAGACCGACGTGCTGGCGAAGTACGTCGAGCGCCTCGTCAAAAGGGCATGACCGGCTCCTAGACTTGAGGCATGGGCAAAGTGACGCGCGTGGTTCCAAAAGGACCGAGAGTGGTCGCGCCAACCGGTCCGTTCGCGTCGGTCGCCGAGGCTATTGAGGACATCCGCCGCGGAAAGATGGTCATCGTCGTCGACGACGAGGACCGCGAGAACGAAGGCGATCTCACGATGGCCGCGGAGCTCGTAACTCCTGAGGCAGTCGCGTTCATCCGCAAGTACGCGAGCGGCGTGATCTGCGTGCCCATGACCGTCGAGCGACTGCAAGAGCTCGAGCTCCCGCAGATGGTCTCGCGCAACGAAGCACGGCTCGGCACCGCTTTCACCGTGAGCGTCGACGCGCGCGAGGGTGTCACGACGGGGATCAGCGCCGCCGACCGCGCGCAGACCATCAAGGTATTGGCCGATCCAAAAACGAAGGCGCACGACGTCGTAAAGCCCGGGCACATCTTCCCGCTCCAGGCGCGCGACGGAGGCGTCCTCGTACGCGCCGGGCAGACCGAGGCCGCCGTCGATCTCTGCCGGCTCGCCGGGCTCTCCCCGGTGGGAGTGATCTGCGAGATCACGAACCCCGACGGATCGATGTCGCGGATGCCACAGCTGAAGCGCTTCGCCAGACGTCACGGCCTCCGGCTGATCACGGTGAAGGACCTCATCGCCCATCGCATGGCCCAGGAGCGCCTCGTCGAACGCGTGGCCACGGCAAAGCTGCCGACGGAGTACGGCGAGTTCGCGGTCCACGGCTACCGGGCGAAGGTCGGCAACACCGAGGCCGAGCACGTCGCGCTCACGATGGGCGACGTCGCGACCGGGGAGCCCGTGCTGGTGCGCGTGCACGACGAGTGCCTAACCGGCGACACGTTTCACTCCGTCCGCTGCGATTGCGGCGAGCAGCTTGATATGGCGCTCCGCCGCATCGCCGAAGAAGGCCGCGGCGTCCTTCTTTATCTGCGGCAGGAGGGGCGTGGCATCGGGCTCATGAACAAGCTCCGGGCGTACGCCCTGCAAGATCAGGGTCTGGATACCGTCGAAGCCAACGAGCGCCTGGGGTTCAAGGCTGACGAGCGCGAGCGCGGCGTGGGCGTGCAAATCCTCCTCGACCTCGGCGTGCGCCGGGCCAGGATCCTCACCAACAATCCGCAGAAGCTCGTTCCGCTCTACGGACTCGAAGTCGTGGAGCGCATCCCGATCGAGGTCCCCCCGCGCGCGACGAATCGCGGATACCTCGCCACGAAACGGAACAAGCTCGGCCACATGCTCACGGTCATCGATCGCGAAAGCTAGGGAGCCGCGTGCTCCGCGCGCCACTTCTCGGCGCTCGTGACGAGCTGTCTGTCGCTGCCGCCGCGAAGGCGGCCGTCCAGGGTCGACAACGGCCCCTTGTCCTTAAAGGTGAACACGACCGCGACCCCCTCGAAGTGCTGGGTCGTCGGAGCGTCGATGACCTCCACCCCGGTGACCGACGACCACGCGCGGTTGTCATCGAAGAGCGGGAACGGCGTCATGATGTGGAAGCCGCTCTCGTCGATGACCGTTTGCACCCGCAGGCTCGGCAGGGTGAGGACGACCCCGGCGAGAAGCACCGCGGCGGCGATGGCCGGATTCAGCACGATCGCCGCGAGGGCGCGACGCGCGAGAACGACCGGCCTGCGTCCCGCCTCGTGCCAGCCGCGTAGCGTCCCGCGGGCCCACCCGGTCGCCGCCTTGCCCATGGCGACGCGAACGATCCCAGCTGCCAGCATGGCGCCCGCCGCGAAAGCCGCGGCGAGAACCCGCGGGTCAAAGCCCGCGAGCGGGTAATCGAGAAGATACGTACCCGGCGTGATCGCGCCGCGCGTTGCGATCGCGAGCGCGTCGGGGAGGATCGCGGTGAAAGTGAGTCCCGCGAGCCCGAACACAAGCCCGACGACCGTGGGTACGAGCGGGTCATCCTCGTCATGGAAATGATCGCGCAGCGAATCGGTCGCGTTCTGGAGCTCGAGGAAGGAGCTACCCGCAAGGTCGAGACTGCCGCCGCTCGCCTCTTTGACGACGCGCGCCAAAGGACCGGCGAGCGTTGGCTCGGCGACGCCTTCGACGGGGATCCCGAACGCGACCGGCCGGCCCTTTGTGCGCACGACGACACGACCGCGCCGCGTCTTGATGTCGCGCACGTCGGTCCAGGCCACGTCGATGGGCTCCTTCGCATTGATGCGGAAGCCGAGCTGCTCGAGCGTGATCTGCAGCTTCTGCTCGGGATAACCCATGACGATGGGTCCGCGAAGGAGCACGCCGCTCGGTGGGAGGATGAAGCGCGGCTTTGGCACCGGCTTCGCCTTCTCCGGTTTTGCGATGACCGGCTTGGCGGCTTTGGCTGCCTTCGCCTCCTTTTCCTTCTTCGGCTTGGCGGCCTTCTCTTTCTTTGTCGGGATCGCGGGCGCCGCGACGGCCTTCACCGGCGTCGGCATCGCCGCTGCGAGTGGCGGGAGCGGCGGCGGAGCCTCGCGGATCGGCGCCTCGGGCGCGGCCGGCGCGACGGGCGCGGCATAGGTCTGCGCCGGCGGCGGCACCGGGGGGGCGGCCGCTGCCGGCGGTGCGAATGACTGCGGGGGTGGCGTGAAAGTCGGCGGCGCGAACGTTGCGGGCGTGGGCGGCGGCGGGGCCGGCGGTGCCTCAGGCGAGGGCGTGCCGCTGAACTTGCCCATTCCGGGGAAGAGATCACCGACCGTCAGCGACTTTTTCACCGGCATGCCCACCGACGGCGTCCGCGTTGGCGGAGGAGGCGGGGGCGCCGGAGCGACCGTCGGCGCGGTCGGGATCACCCAGTCCGTGGGCTTGGGTGGTGCCGGCGTTTGCCAGTCGGCGGGCTTCGGCGGTGCTGCGGTTTCCCAATCGGGCGTCGCGGGCGCCGATGGTGCCGGCACGAGTCCGAGCGCGACGAGGCGCGGATCGACTTCGTCGGTCATGCGCTCACCAAGCGGCGTTCCATCTGTGGGCTAGATTGCGGCAAGTGTCGACGTCTGGGAAGACTGCGGCCCGGGTTCAAAATGCGCATCGCGGTGCGCGCGTGGCCATCTTGCGCGCGCGGTGGAACGACGAGATCACGCGCGCGCTCGCCCAAGGCGCGGTCCAGGCGGCGCTGGCAGCAGATGCAAAGGTCGAGGAGTTCGAGGTCGCCGGCTCCTTCGAGCTGCCCCCGGCCGTCGCGATGCTGGCGCGCACCGGACGTTTCGACGCGGTCGTGCCCCTCGGCTGTCTGATCAGAGGCGAGACCGCACATTTCGACGTCCTCGCCCACGCCGTCGCCCGATCCCTCGCGGAGCTCGCGGCATCGTTTCCCATCGCGATCCCGTTCGGCGTCCTCACCTGCGAGACCATCGAACAGGCGCGTGCGCGATCGAGCCCCGATCACAACGTCGGCGCCGAGGCGATGGCGGCCGCGCTCGAGCTCGTCGCGCTGCGTCACGCGATGGCCTCGAGCACGGAGCGCGCGTCGCGGAGCGCGGCGACGGCCAGACCGCGATCGACCCGCACGAAGCGGAGACGTTCGCCCGGGAGTCGTTGAGCGACGAGCCCGAGGTCGGCGGTGATCACGGTGGCGATGACGGGATAGCCGCCCGTCGCTTGATGCTCTGCGAGGAGGACGATCGGCGCGCCGCCCGACGGGATCTGCACCGCACCGGCGACGACTCCGCACGTCAGGATCTCGCCCTCGCGCGCGACGATCCGAGGGCCGCTCAGGCGACTGCCCATGCGGTCGCTCGCGGGTTCGACCCCGAATTCAGAGCTGAAGAACAGGGAATCGGCCTCATCCGTGAAACGTTGCGCGTGCGGACCCGTGATGGCGCGTATCTGTCCGGTGTCGTAATCGGGACCGACGGTGGAAAGGCCCGCCCGGTCCGCGTCTACGCGGGCTGCCCCGAGCGGAAGAGCCTCGCCGGAGCGCCATGGGCGGCCGATTCCGGCAGGCAGATACGCCGACCGGCTTCCGAGGATCGTTTCGGTCGCTATCCCACCGGACACCGCGAGGTAGGCGAATCGGGAGCGCTCGCCGCAGACCACGGTGAACGTCTCGCCGGGACGGGCGAAAGCCGCGGTCCACCCCGGCACGACACTCCGGCCCCGCAGCGCCACATCGCGTCCGGTAACGGCGACGATGCGTGGGCCGTCGCAGCGGAACGCGAAGGGTCCACCGACGATCTCGATCGCGGCGGCACCGGCCTCATTGCCGACAAGGGCCTGCGCGGCGGCGAACGCGAACGGATCGGCGGGGCCGGACGGCGGCACGCCCTCGCGAAGGTGATCGAAGCGGCCGCGATCCTGGACGGTCGCGCGCAGTCCGGTCGCGTCGATGTGCATCATCGCGCGACAAACCGGACGCGATCGCCTGGACGGATAAGCGGCGGCGGATCCCTCGCGCTGTCAAAGACGCGGACATCGGTGCGCCCGATCAACCGCCAGCCGCCCGGCGAGTCGAAGGGATATATCGACGTCTGCCCGTCCGCGATCGCGACCGATCCCGCGGGGACCCGTTCGCGCGGACGAAGCAGGCGCGGCGCGACGATCCGTGGATCGAGAACACCGCAATACGCGAATCCTGGGAGGAACCCGAGGAAGAACGCGCGGTACTCGCGGCCGGAGTGCAGCGCGATGAGCTCCTCGACCGAGAGTTTCGAGCGCTCTGCGGTCTCGAGGAGATCGGGTCCGTCGTAATGCGTTGGGATCTCGATCTCGCCACGCGGTTCGCCCGTCACATCGTCGAGGGTCTTCGCCAGCCGCAGGACCGTCGCCTCGGCCGCCGCCGGCGCCAGCAGCAGCGGGTCGAAGCGCACGACGACCGACGCGTAGGCCGGAACCGCACGCCCCTCGCCCCGCGCGTCCCATGCGTCGGCGAGCGCGCGGGCGCGGGATGCCAGCGCGTCATCGATTCCGTCGCCGAGCTCGACGAGGAGCGCGCCGTCGCCGAAGGCGCTGATGCGCGCGCCGCTCAGGACCGGAACCGCGTGACCTTTACCTTGGCCTTGGCGAACGCGTCGCGCACGGCGCGCGCGATCTCCGGCGCGCCGGGCGTGTCGCCATGCACGCAGAGGGTATCGACTGCGATCTTTAGGAAGGTCCCATCGACCGCGGTGACTCCGCCGTTCTTGATGAAAGACAGGGCCTGCCGAACGGCGTCGGCGGGATCGGTGAGCACCGACCCGGCGATCAAGCGCGATTGAAGTGTCCCGTCACCTTCGTACGCGCGGTCGACGAAGCCCTCGCGTGCGACCTTCATCCCGATCGCGGTCGCCTCTTCCACCATCGCCGAACCGGGCGGCGCCACGATGACGAGATCGTGCCCGCCGGTCGCGGCCTGTATCCCGAAGATGATGTTGCGCGCTGTCGTCGCGTCGCGCTCGCCCTGGTTGTAGAGGGCGCCGTGGGCTTTGACGTGCGTGACGCGCGCGCCCATCCGTGAGGCGATCGCGACGAGAGAGTCGACCTGACGCTGGATCGAGTCGATCAGCTCGCGCGCGGGAATATCCATCGGCACGCGCCCAAACCGCTCGCGATCCGGATACCCGGGATGCGCGCCGATCGCGACCTCGTTGCGCATGGCGAGCTCGACAGTCGTGCGCATCGTGTTCTCGTTGCCGGCGTGCCCGCCGCACGCGATGTTCGCGCTCGTTATCAGCGGCATGATCGCGGCATCGGTGCCGGCGCCCTCGCCGAGATCACTATTGAAGTCGATCGAGCCTGCCACGCCGAGCACATTAACGAGCGGACGACATGCTCGGATTGCCCGACATCGCTCGAACGCGACGGTCGGCTGCGGGTGCGGGGGATGAGCAGCGTCGGGGTCTTCTGAGCGAGCGGCCCCTGGCGGACGGTCCATCGCGATCCCACCGGGGCCGAGCGAAGAAGACTCCGGCGCTGCTCAGCGCGCGAACCGGGGACAGGACCCGCAGCCGCGAATCAAGAGTTAGACGAACAGCGGAGCGAGAACGAGCGTGATCGTCGCGAGGAGCTTGATGAGGACGTGCAGGCTCGGGCCGGCGGTGTCTTTGAAAGGATCCCCGACAGTGTCGCCGACAACGGCCGCGGCATGCGCCGGCGTGCCCTTGCCGAGCACGCGGCCCTGCTCGTCTTTCAGCATCCCGGACTCGATGTACTTCTTCGCGTTGTCCCACGCGCCACCACCGTTATTGAGAACGGTCGCGAGGATGACGCCGGCCATCGTGCCGACCATCAGCAGAGCAGCCTCGGCCTCGGCCTTCAGCAGAACGCCGACGACGATCGGCGCGCCGACCGCGAGGAGTCCGGGCGCGATCATGTTGCGCAGCGCGGACGCGGTCGTGATGTCGACGACGCGCGCGTAGTTCGGCTCTTCGGTACCAGCCATGATCCCGGGATGCTCGCGGAACTGCATCCGCACTTCTTGGATGATCGCGGCGCCCGCACGACCGACCGCCCGGATCGCGAGCGATGAGAAGAGGTAGACGAGCATCGCGCCGAGGAAGCCGCCGAGAAAGACTTCGACCTTCGCGAGGTCCACCGAGTTGAACGGCTTGCCGGTGAGCTGTGCCACCTTGTCGAGGTAGGCCGAGAAGAGCAGGAACGCCGCGAGAGCCGCAGAACCGACTGCGTATCCCTTCGTCAGCGCCTTCGTGGTGTTGCCGACCGCGTCGAGACGGTCGGTGCGCTCACGAGTTTCCTCGGACGCGCGCGCCATCGACGCAACGCCGCCCGCGTTGTCCGTGATCGGGCCGAACGTGTCCTCGGCGAGGATGAACGCGGCGCTCATGAGCATGCCCATCGTCGCGACCGCAGTGCCGTAGATGCCGCCGTGCGGCAGACCGGTCGCCTCACCCCACTTCACGCCGAAAAAGTGCGAGAAGAACAGGGCGAGGGCGATGGTGATGGCCGAGGCGGCGGTGGTCTCAAAGCCGACCGCGATGCCGGAGATGATCGTCGTCGCCGGGCCGGTCTTCGCGGCTTCGGCGATCTCCTTCACCGGTCGCCAGTCTCCGGCCGTGTAGTACTGCGTGATGTATACGAACGCGAGGCTGGTGACGATCCCGACGACGCCGGCAAAGAAGAACCAGTAGCCGGCGCCCTTCTCGTTCAGCATCACTTGGGTGACGAGGAACATGCCGGCGATCGAGAGCGCGATCGTGATGTAGTAGCCGAGGTTCAGCGAGGACATCGGACTCTTCGTGTCGCTTCCGCGCACGGTGAAGATCCCGATCATGCTGGCGATCAAGCCGAAACCGCGCACCACCAGGGGGAAAAGGATCCAGGCGGGGTTCTGCGTGACCGCGTAGATCGCGACTCCAAGGATCATCGCGCCGATGTTCTCGGCGGCTGTCGATTCGAACAGATCGGCGCCACGGCCGGCGCAGTCGCCGACGTTGTCGCCCACGAGGTCCGCAATA
>VBDV01000143.1 GCA_005882765.1 Chloroflexota bacterium
AAACGTCTCCGGTGCGGACAATCAGCAGGGAAGTCTTCGTGACCCCTCAACGACTGTACGCCGGACATCCTTCGGGATGATGAGACAGTCTGAACTTCCGAGCGATCGGAAGCTGAGCGATCAGCACCTAGCGCTTCACACGTAGGAGAAGAGAAGTGCGTTCTCGAACGATCGAGGCGTACAAGACGACCCTCCGACTAACCGACGTCCAGCGAGACATCGTCGTTGGCGTCCTTCTTGGCGATGCGCATCTGGAGACTCAAAACGGCGGGCGGTCCTACCGACTCAAGGTCGAGCAAGGCCACCGTCACGCGGAATACGTGCGGCATCTGTACTCAGAACTACGAGAGTGGGTGCTCACGCCACCGAAGCAAAAGATGGGCAAGACCAAAGGCGTCATTACTTTGAACCTCGCATTTCAGACCGTGAGCCACGAAGAGCTTGCTTCATACGGAAGCCTCTTCTACAGAGCTCGTCGCAAGGTCGTTCCGGAACAAATCCGGGACATCGCGACTGCTCGGACACTCGCGTACTGGTTTATGGACGACGGCTCGATGAAATCGAGACAATCGAAGGGCGTGATCTTCAACACGCAGGCCTACGACTCATCGGATATTCGACGTTTGATTGACGTCCTCGAAGGCTTCGGACTCGAAGCGTGGGAGCGTCGACAGTCAGACGGAATCCAGATCTACGTTTCTGGGAGTTCGTATGAGCAGTTCGCTGAACTGGTAGGTCCCTATGTGATCGAAGCGATGCGGTACAAAGTGCCGCTGACTAGGCGAACACAATTGCCTAAAAGGTAACGGAGGCGCCCAAAGGTACCCTCAGGCTGGGTGGAAATCAGCCTTAGAGTGCAAAGGCATAAGGGTGCTTGACTGTGAGGCATACACGCCGAGCAGGGACGAAAGTCGGGCTTAGTGACCTTCTGATCTCGAGTGGAAGAGTCAGGAATCATCGGATAAAAGCTACCCCGGGGATAACAGGCTTATCACGCCCAAGCGTTCACAGCGACGGCGTGGTTTGGCACCTCAAGTTGGGGTGACGTCGTGGAAACACGACGCACGAACCGGCTTATAACGGTGGACTCCTCGCATGAGGACAACACCGTGGGAAGTCTGTCGAAAGACATGACCCCGTAACGACTGATCCATCTCGAACGAGATGGTGAGATGGCGATCACGCTTCGGAGACGAAGACAAATTAGGGTCGCCATCAGACGCCGGCCCCTCGCTCTTAGTCGGAGCAGGGTGGAGAGATAGTCTGCACCGTCGGTAACGACGGAGATTGCGCGATGTCGGCTCGTCGCATCCTGGGGGGGCAGTACCTCCCAAGGGTTGGGCTGTTCGCCCATTAAAGCGGTACGCGAGCTGGGTTCAGAACGTTGTGAAACAGTTCGGTCTCTATCCAGTGTGCGCGCAGGTGAGTTGAGAGGAGTTGCCCCCAGTACGAGAGGACCGGGGTGAGCGGACCGATGGTGTACGAGTTGTCCTGCCAAGGGCACCGCTCGGTAGCTATGTCCGTTCCGGATAACCGCTGAAAGCATCTAAGTGGGAAGCCGACCTCGAGATGAGCTCACCCTCTGGGTAACCAGGTAAGACCGCACGTAGATTACGTGTTTGATAGGCGACAGGTGGAAGGATCGCAAGATCTGGAGCTGAGTCGTACTAACGGTCGAGGGCTTGACCTAATTTCAGCACCCAGCCGGGCCAATGACGGTCCGGCGCGGTACGAACAATTCGTTCGTCTTCCTCGTCACGATCACCGTGAAGCTCGAAGAGGCCTCCGCTTTTTGTGGAGGCCTCTTTTCTTTGCACCCTGATCGACTCTCACCGAGTGCCGCACCTATGTCACGTGCTTCAGGGGGTGGCGGTTGCATACTGCGGGCGCCCTGTGGGCCGGTAGACTTGGATCGTTACCCCCTTCGGGGTGACTCGCGAGTCGGCCACGTCAAGCGCCATGTCCGGGCCGGTGGCGGGGAATAGCCGCGTGCCCTGGCCGACGACCAACGGGACGGTGATGAGGATGATCTCGTCAACAAGCTGGTTGTCGAGCAGCCACCGGATCAGGACGCCGCTGCCGTGCACCTGCAGCTCGCCTCCCGGCTTGGCTTTCAACTCGCCGACGGCCGCCGCGACGTCACCGGAGAGCACGGTCGTGTTCGCCCACCGAGGTTCGGTGAGCGTGGTCGATGCCACGTACTTGGGCCGCGTGTTCAACGCCTTCCAGATCGGGTGGTCACCCGGATCTGGCCACGTTCCCCAGGAGCGGGCGAAGATCTCGTAGGTCCGCCGGCCGAACAGGAACGCGTCGGCGCGCTGGTAGACCTGGTTGAGAAACGCATCGGCCTCGTCGTCGAATACCGACGCAATCCATCCGCCGCGCTCGAATCCGCCCCTGCGGTCCTCGTCCGGCCCGCCGAGTCCCTGCATCACTCCGTCGACGGTGACCATCGTGAGGGTCGTCAGTTTCATGGTCGCAGCTCCTTTCTCGCTGAGTTTGTCATCGGATTCCACCGGACCGCGGCGCCGATCTCATCCGTCGCAGCGGAGTCCGTCCGGCCGATTATTCCGCACCCTCCCCGAACACGGCCCGCACGTCGGTGATGTCGTACTCCTGAACGGACACCGTGAGCATCGCTGCTCCGGTCATACCGCGCTACCCTGCGCGCGGGCGCACAAGGTCGGACACCAGGGAGGCGCGAGATGACTCTCGGCATTCAGCTCAACGAGATCAAGCACGTCCTGCTCGCGGACCGCTGGCACGAGGTCGAGCCGGAGTCGTTCGCGCTCGATGCTTATGAGTTCA
Organism: Chloroflexota bacterium; assembly: GCA_005882765.1. Taxonomy (GTDB): domain Bacteria; phylum Chloroflexota; class Limnocylindria; order P2-11E; family P2-11E; genus 3-1-20CM-2-70-9. The sequence continues at coordinate 2,809 of VBDV01000143.1, forward strand.
TGGAGGGTGCTCAGGCGGTCGCGCGCGGGGACGGCCAGCTCATCACAACAGTCGGTTTCATGTTCCGCGAGCCTGGTGGACAGATCGTCGCCGGTCCGCTTTCGTCGATCCTCGCGGTACAGCTTCCACGCGAGGGGCTAAGAGGGAGAAGATGAACCGTTACCGAGAGTCTCGATGCGGCCTCGTTTGAAAAGCTCCGGAATGGCTTTCGCGGCGAGTTGATCCAGCCCGGCGATCGCGAGTACGACTCCAGCCGCGTCGTCTGGAACGCGATGGCCGACCGCCATCCCACGCTCATCGCGCGGTGCACTCGTGTCGTGGACGTCGTCACGGCGGTCCGCTTCGCCCGCGAGCACGATCTCGTCATTGCGGTTCGCGGCGGGGGCCACAGCGTCGCCGGCTTCTCGACGTGCGACGGCGGCGTTGTCATCGATCTCTCGGGCATGCGGGCCGTCGAGATCGATCCAGCTAAGCGGATCGCGCGAGTGCAGGGAGGCGCGCTGCTCGAGCAGCTCGACCGCGCTGCGCACGAGTACGGACTCGCGTGTCCGGTCGGCGTCGTCGGTCACACCGGGGTCGCGGGGCTCACGCTCGGAGGCGGCATGGGCCGCCTCCAGCCAAAGCACGGCTTCACGATCGACAACCTGCTCTCGGTAGAACTCGTGACCGCGGACGGCACGGTGCGCCACGTCAGCAATGAAGAAGACCCTGACCTGTTCTGGGGTCTTCGTGGCGCCGGTGCGAACTTCGGGATCGCGACGACATTCGATCTCCGGCTGCACCCGATCGGACCGAACGTGACGACCGCCACCGTCGTGTTCCCGAGCGAGCGCGCTCGCGAAGCAGCCGCGCTTTATCGGGAGCTCTTCCGTTCGGCGCCGGACCACATGCATCTCGGCTTGAGCTTCGGACCCGCGGCAGGTGGCCGGTCGACGACGCCGGGGCAACGCGCAGCCGGGACCGTTGCGGTCGGCTCCACGCACGTGGGTGATCAACAAGACGCCGAGCGCGACCTCCGTCCGCTCCGAGGTCATGTCGACCCCGCTCTTGAAACGCTTACGCCGACGACGTATCTGGCCCTACAGAAGATGAGCGACGAAGAGATGGCGTGGGGCAAGCGCTTCTACATGAAGGGCGCGTTCCTCGACGAGCTCACGGACGCTGCGGTCGACCGCGCGGCGGAGCAGGGCTCGATCGCGCCGGATGGGTGCTCGATCAGCCTCTGGGCCCAGGGGGGCGCTACGTGGCAGGTCGCGGAGCACGCCACAGCGTTCACCGGCCGCGCCGCGGCGTACTGGCTCGGCGCCGAGGCCTTCTGGACGGACAGGGAGCGAGACGGCGAGTACATCGCCTGGGGCCGCGCGACGATGGCCGCTTTGAAGCCGTTCACGAGGGCTGGAAATTACGTGAACGACGTGGTCGAGCAAGGTGACGACGTCGTGCGCGCGATATACGGCGACAAGAAGTACGAGCGCCTGCGCACTCTCAAGTGCACTCACGATCCCGACAACGCCTTCCGAATGAACCAGAACGTTCGCCCGTAGGGTTCTACGCGCTTTACGGCAGGCGTACGCTCGGCGCAGCAGCGCGCGCCGGCGTGGCGGCGCCCGGGGGAGGAAAGAGCGATGGCAAGAGACAATCGCGCGACCGTCGAGCAGTTCATACAGGCGATGATGACCAACGACGTCGAAGCGCAGGACCGGTTGCTCGCCGATGACTTTGTCGAGGAGTACCCGCAGTCCGGCGAGCGCATCCGCGGCAAGGACAACCGGCGCGCGATCATCGAGAACTATCCGGGCGGAACACCGAAAGAGACAAGCTCGACCGGTCCCGCCGCAAAGGCGCCGGCCATCACGGGCGCAGGAGATCAGTTCACCGTCGTCGGTCAGATCACATATCCGAACGGCGAGACGTGGCAGCTCGTCTCCTTGGTCGAACTGCGTGATGGAAAGATCAACAGGATCACCGATTACTTCGCCGCTCCGTTCGAGGCGCCCGCCTGGCGGACGCCCTATGTGGAGAAAGAGGCCGCAGCCGCGCGATCGCGTTGACGCCACGCGCCAGCGCGGTAAAATTGACGCCTCGGTCCTTGGAGCGGTGGGGTCATACCTGTTCCCATCCCGAACACAGTAGTCAAGCCCACCAGCGCCGAAGATACTCGGGACGTCGGTCCCCGGGAAAATAGGTCAGGGCCGGGATCTAAAGACCCCGACGCGAAAGCGCCGAGGTCTTTTGTTTTTCGGGAGTTTCTCTGATGCGGGCTCCGGCGCCACCGTATCCCGGCGAGGGTCCTGACGCGCTCTGGCACGTGAGCGAAGACCCGACCATCACGCGGTTCGCGCCGCATCGGGCAAAGACCGCGGCCACCGACGAGCGTCTCGTGTGGGCGATCGATACGCGGCATCTGCCCCTCTACTGGTTCCCGCGTGACTGCCCGCGGTGCACGTTTTGGGCTGGGCCGCGGACGACTGGGGAAGATGTCACGCGGTTCCTTGACGGTCGGCGTCAAGCGCGCATTCACGTGATCGAGGACGGCTGGCTCGACCGGGTGAAGAAGGCGCGGCTCTATCTGTATCGCCTTCCGCCTGACTCGTTCACCGAGGATCCGGAGACCGCGGGGTATTGGGTGAGCCGCGCCGTCGTCGATCCACTCGAGCGGCTCGTGATCGATGACCTGGTCGGCCGGCACGTCGCGGCGCAGATCACGCTGCGTACGGCGCCGAGCCTGTGGCAGCTCTGGGACGAGGTCGTGGCTTCGACGCTCGAGTTCTCGGGGATGCGCCTCCACAACGCGCGCCCCCGCCCGGAATCGAGCGCGACCTTGCCCGCGACGCGCGCAAGCGCCGGTCGAACTCATCGGCGTGGTCGAACACCCCGAGATCGCGATCTGTCGGATCCCCCCTGACCCGGTGCAGTTCCAGGTGATGCTCGGCTCTCTGCTGGGTAACGGGCAGCTCGTCGGTCTCCCTCGCCAGCGCCGGCTGCGCATCGCTCATCGGGTCGAGCGCCATGGCTATGTCATGTGGAAGTACGACCGCCTGGGACCGTTCGCGGCAGCCGCTCCGGCGCCGCGTGCGGGGGGCCTCGTCGGATTCGAGACGGCAAGCCACCCGATCTTCGACGACCTGGCGCGCGTCTTCGCGAACCGCTTCTCGAGGCATGACGCGATCGAGCGGCTGTTACGTCCCCTGGGACTCGCGGTGTGGCTCTGCGACGTCGGGCGCCTCGAGCTCGACGCGAACGCTTTCTCGCCGGCGCAACGGGAGCTCGCCCTCGCGAGCTAAGACCTACGCCGCGACGGGAACGTGCGTCCGCGCGGGGTGGGACGGGAAGGCAACGGAGAGCTGCCGCCGCAGGTTCTGGATCGCCCGGCCGTGCAGCTGGCACGCGCGAGCTTCACTGATGCCCATCCGCAGTCCGGCTTCGCGCAACGTCAGCGACTGGCCGTAGTAGCGCTCGAGGACCTCGCGCTGGCGCGGTGGCAGGCAGGTCATCGCGGAGCGCACACGCATTCGGAGATCTTCCGCCTCGTAGCGCTCCGCGAGTTCATCCTGCTCCGCTCCCCCGTGGTACCCGCGCTCGATCAGCTCGTCGAGCGACACGGTCCCGTGGTAGGAGCCCGCCTCCCCCTGCGCCGCGGCCTCGCGCTGGCGCCGACGGTCCGCCCGTCCAAGCTCGTCCACGCGGCGAACCTCGTCCAGGACCGCCCCGCGGATCCGCAAGCTCGCATAGCCCTCGAAGGGAACGCCACGCTCAGGCTCGAACCGGTCGACGGCGTCGATCAGCCCGATCAAGGCGGCAGACTCGAGGTCATCCGGGCCGGCAACCGCGCCGACCGGGACGTTCATCCCGCGGGCGATCCGGGTCGCAAGCTGCGCGAAGCGCTCGATGAGCGCGCATCGCGCCGCTGCGTCGCCTCCGCGACACTGTGCCCACAGCAGGGCCGAGTCCGCCAAGGTCCCCCTCCGCCCCGACGCACGCCCACCAAAGACCCGGTCCGGATCTCGCCCCTCTCCGTGCGACGGCGCGCGAACTGTGCGCGTGCGGCACCTGCTGGTTAATCCCCGTTCGGGTCTTTTTGCGATACCCACTCGGCGCCCAGCCATTCCGTCCCTCGGCGAGCATGCAGGCGAGCCGCCAGAAGGCCGGTACCCGAACGGATAAGGGCCGCGGTCGCGGGGCCCACGAGCGAGAGACCTACATGAAAAACGCGATTTTCGGCCCAGCCGAACCCATCGAACCGGGTACTAGAGGGTTGGCCCTATTCGATGAGGTGGCGCCGTAACGCGAGGACCACCGCGTGGGTCCGATCGGTGGCCCCGAGCTTCGCGATCAGGGTCTGGACGCCCTTCTTCACGGTGTCCTCGGCGAGGACCATCGCGCGCGCGATCTCCTTATTGGTGTACCCCTCGGCCAGGTAGCGAAGCAGCTCGAGCTCTCGCGGTGTCAGCGGTTCGTGTACCGGCGCTGCCACGCCCGGTTCGGAGTCGTCGACCTCGACGTCGGTCGGCTCGTCGGTCGCCTCGGCGACGGTGGCCTCGGCTATCCGGCTGAGCGCGCGAGACTCCGCCGGTCCCAACGCGGTAAGCCCTTGGACCGCAGCTTCGAGCGCGGCGATCACCTGGCTGGACGGCGCGTCCTTGGAGACGAAACCGTTCGCGCCCGCGCGCAGGACGGCCCGGATCACCTCGGGCGTGCGCTCGACGCTGAAGGCGATGATCGGAAGAGAGCTCGAGACCTCGCGGATCCGGGTGACCGACTCCGGTCCTGTCGCGTCGGGGAGCCCGAGATCGAGCAGGACGACGTCGGGCTCATTCTCTGCGATGAGGTCGACAGCCTCGGCGCACGTGGACGTGATCCCTGCGACGACGAGGCCCTCGCGTTCGAGGAGCGCCCGGACCCCAAGCCGCATGACCGGGTGATCCTCGACCGCCAGGACGCGTACGCCGGTGTGGCGCGTCGACGTCGACTCGACCCCGGCATGGGCGAGCAGCCCGAGCGCGTCCGCCGCGCGGCCGGCCAGCTGCTCCTCACTCGGCTCGTACGGGCGGTCGTGCCGGGCCACCCCCACTCGGACTCCCGATCCGGGCGGGGCTTCGACTTTCGCGCTCGCCTCGAGGGCGGCCTCGCGGCACTCCTTGTCCTCGGCGTGGAGCGCGAGGAGGGTGCCGTCGTCCGCACGCACGACGACCGCGTGATGGCCAAAAGCGGTCGCCGCCGTCCGTGCCGCCGCGTCGGCGTCGTTCGCGGCGGCGTGACGCATGACGTCCTCGAGCGCAACTTCAGACCGCCATTCGCGTTCGAGGTCGGAGATCCGATTGATCGCCATCAGCGCGCGGCCGACGTCGCCCGCGATCGCGTCGAGGACCTCGAGCTTTTCACCGAAGCCCTCGCCGGTCGGACGCTTCACGTTGAGGACGCCGATGATCTCGTCGCCGGCTCGGAGCGGCATGATCACGGACTCACCCGCCTGCGGGTCACTTCCGCGGAACCGGTCGTCGTCGACCGGACCGTGCAACACGACACGTTCGCCGCGGCTCGCCACCCACCCGGCGATCCCCTGGTCCAGGCGTTGCTCGTGCCCGAGTGGCACGCCGATGCCGACCGAGGCACGCACCCGAAGGCGGTTCCCCTCGACGAGCATGATCGAGGTGCCCCCTGCACCGATCCGCGAGGCGATGTCCTCGGCGGCGCGTGCCAGAAGTGCGGAGGCGTCTCGCGTCTCTTCGAGCCCGGTGAGGAGGTGCTCAAGAAGCGCGACCCGGTCGGTGTTCTGCGCGCTCTCGTGCTTGGCGTCCGCCATGGCGCGACCATCGCCGACACTCATGGCGAGCAGCTCGGCTGCGGAGCTCGCGGTGGAAAGCTCTACCGCGTCGAACGGCACCCCGTGCCGCAGTGCGCAGAGGAGCGCCTCGCCGTCCGGCAGATCTATTCGTGTGAGGAGCGCGAACGCCGCTTGCTCATCCCAGCGACCCGCCGCAACGGCCGAGCCGACGGTCGCCCCATTCAGCGCGCGGACGACCGCATCGGCGTCGAAGATCGCGCGCCAGTTGGTCTGTGGCGAGATGTCATGCGTGAACACGGTTCGGAGATCGTCGCCGGAGGTCGCAACAACAGCCGCTCCCTCAGCGCGCAAAAGGGCGGCGATATGAGCGAGACGCTCTGGCCACCGCGCCGTCGGGTTGACGGTAACCTCCCACGCTCCCCCGTTTGGCGAATCATAGGCGTGGCACGTCGTTTGCCCCCCTCCAGTCGTGGCCGTCGATCCGGACGTCGGGGCTGCAGGGGTAGGGGCCCAGGGGGCAGGGGCCCCCGGACGCGTAGCGGAGCGCGAAGCGACCGAGGCGGAGACGATGGAAGAGCTCCTCGCCGGCATCCAGGAGGACGAGCACACGCTCCGTCCGCTTCGCCCCGGCGAGGTCGTAGAGGGTGTCGTCGCCTCTGTAAGCGGCGACGAGGCCCTCGTTGATCTCGGCGGCCGCTCGGCTGGCGTCCTTTCCCTTCGTGAAGCGAGCGCAGAAGGAACCGATGTCGCAGTCGGCGACACGGTCGTCGCGGCGGTCGTTCAAGCCGAAGGTCCCGACGGCCGCGTCGTCCTCTCCACCCGCCGCGCGCGAAGCCGGCGTCAGTGGAGCCGGATGATCGAGCTTCACAAGACCGGCGAGGTCGTCGAGGCCGAGGTGGTGGAAGCCAATCGCGGAGGCCTCGTCGTGGATGTGGGTCTGCGCGGGTTCGTGCCGCTCTCCCAACTCGCCTCGGTCGGCAGCATCACCGCGACCGAACGAGGCTCGGTCCCCGAGGCGCTTCGAGGCTATGTTGGCAAGCGGCTTCCGCTCAAGATCATCGAGGCGGATCCTCGTCGTGACCGCCTCATCCTGTCGGAGAAGGCGGCGGCGCAACAGCTCAGGCGTCGTCGCAAGGAGGAGGCTTCATCCGAGCTCATGGAAGGTCAGGTGCTCCAGGGCACGGTCGTGAGCGTCACGACGTTCGGGGTCTTCGTCGACGTCGGGGCGGCCGATGGACTGGTCCATCGCTCCGAGATCACGTGGGACAAGGGTATCGAGCCGACAACGCTCTGCCACACGGGCGACACCCTGCGTGTGCTCGTCACGGGTGTGGACCGGGAGCGGGGTCGCATCTCCCTATCTATCAAGCGGCTGGAGGAGGACCCGTGGGCGCGGGCCGTCAGCGAGCTTGCGCTCGGGACCGAAGTCGAGGCCACGGTGACGCGCGTGATGCCCTACGGGGCCTTTGCGCGCGTGCCGATAGGGATCGAAGGTCTCATTCATGTGAGCGAGATCGCGTCACGCCGGATCGCGACCCCGACCGAGCTAGTTCGTCCGGGTGATGTCGTGCGTGTCCGAGTGGTTGCGATCGACCCCGATAGACGCCGTCTGTCACTTTCCATGCGTCAAGGGGCAGGAAATGTCGTGTACGCAACTCGGACAGACCAAGATGCGAACGTATAATCGGAACCAGATGCTAGAAGCCGCGATATACCTTTAGAAGACGCAGCAAATGGGACCGTTCGACCGCTTTAACGACCGCGCCAAGCGAGTC
>VBDV01000190.1 GCA_005882765.1 Chloroflexota bacterium
CACGCGACGAGGACGTCTCGCCGGAGGCCTACGTCGCGTATGCGAAGTCGCTTCGCGAGGCGGTGGGGGATTCGCTCGATGCCGATGTCAAGGCGGACGAGGCCGCATCGCATGAAGAGCTCGCGGCGACCTACGACGCCTACACGCGGATAAAGGAACGGCACGGCGTCGTGGACTTCGGCGATCAGATCGCTCTCACGCTGAAGCTGCTCCGCGACCATGCCGCCGCGGCGGCGCGGCTGCGGAGCCGTTTCCGATACATCCTCGTGGATGAGTTCCAGGACACCAACGACGCGCAGTTCGAGCTTCTCCGGCTTCTCGCCGAGCCGCACCGCAACATCACCGTTGTCGGAGACGACGACCAGTCCATCTTCGCCTGGCGTGGCGGAACGCTTCGCAACTTCGACCGTTTCCGCGAAAGCTATCCCGATCACAGGACAGTCCCGCTCATCGAGAACCGGCGCTCATCGCAGGGTCTTCTCGACGCGGCCTACCGGCTCATCACCAAGAACCCCGATCGGCTCGAGACGACGCTTGGGATCGACAAGCGGCTCCACGGCCGCGCCTCAACTGACGAGGTCGATGTGGATCACATCCAGGAGGTGACTGGAGTCGAGGAAGCCGAGCGCGTGGCAGATCTGATCGCGCGCGAGGCCGTTCGTCGCCAGCGGCGGTTCGGCGACTTCGCGATCCTCGTGAGGAACAACTCCGATGCGACGCCCTTCCTACACGCCCTTGCGCAAAGACAGATCCCGACCCACTTCTCCGGCGGCGGTCAGCTCTACGAACGTCCCGAGATCCGCCTCCTCATCTCATTCCTGTCAGCCGTCGCGCTTCCGTCGGATTCGCGGCACGTCTACAACCTCGCGGTATCGCCGCTCTACGGATTCCCTGCGGACGATCTCGCGCGCGCCATGGAGGGGAGTGGCCGGCGGCAGAAACCGCTTCGCGAGGTCTTCGAGGAGATTGCAGCCGCGAAGACCGCGGCGGGCGCCGATGCCGTCGCTTCGGCGAAGCGGCTCGTTGAAGATCTTGGGCACTACGCGGCGCGAGCCGCCGAGCTCAGCACCGCGGCGCTCGTCTTCGAGTTTCTCGACCGCTCGAAGCTTCTCGCGCGATACCTCGAGCCCGACTCAACTCTCGTGGAAGAGCAGGCGCGAAACGTTGCGAAGTTCCTGCGCCTGGTCCAGAGCGCGGGTCGGGCGCTCGCGACGGATCGCGCATCGTTCTTTGTCCCGCACCTCGAGCTCCTCCGTGAGGCGGGGGACGATCCCGTCGCCGCGGACTTCGAGACCTCGCACGAGCAGGTGAACGTGCTCAGCGTCCATAAGGCGAAGGGCCTTGAGTTCGGCATGGTCTTCCTGGTCCACGCGACCGACGAGCGCCTTCCAGGCCAGGCGCGCCTGGATCCCTTCCGGCTGCCTGACGCATTGACGCGCATGCCGCCGCCGGATCGCGAGCGGCATATCGCCGAGGAGCGCCGCCTCGCCTACGTCGCCATGACGCGCGCGAAGGACACCTTCTATTTCACGAGCGCGATCGACTACGGCTTCCAGCGAGCGGCTCGCCCGAGCCGCTTCATCGCCGAGGCACTCGGCCGCGAGCCGTCTCGGTTGAGCGCGCGCCTCCAGGTCGCCCAGGAGCTCGAACGATTTCAGCAGCCGCCCGGCCAGGCCGACGCCCCCCTTCCAGCGCTCGGCGCCGACGACGTGCTGACCATCTCGTATGAAGCGATCGATGACTACCAGAAGTGCGCTCTGCTCTATCGCTTCAAGCACGTCCTTCAAATCCCGACGCTGCCGACACCTGCGATGACCTACGGTCTCGCGCTTCACGAAGCCGTACGCGATTACCTCCGCCGAAAGCGGGACGGCCTGGACCCGGATCTCGCCGACGTGCAGGCCGTCTTCCGCGCGGCCTGGCTCGCCGAGGGGTTCATCAGCCCGGCTCACGAGAGCGAACGCTTTCAGGCGGGATTGGCATCGCTTCGCCGCTTTTACGAACAGGAACGGACACTGCCGCCGCCGGATCTCGTCGAGCAGCGCTTCAGCTTCATGCTTGGCAGGGACCGCGTCGTGGGGCGATGGGATCGCGTCGATCGGACTCCGAACGGCGCCGTCGTCGTCGACTACAAGGCAGGCGCGGATGAAGAGGGAAGTGGACGCGCGCAGCGATCCGCCAACGAGAGCCTGCAGCTGCGGCTGTACGCGTTGGCGCACGAGCGCGTTTACGGAGAACGACCGGTGCAGACGGTCCTGCACTTTCTGGAGAGCGGCGAACGCGGGACCGTGGCGCCGACCGAGGACAGCATCGGTGCGGTTCGCGGACTGGTCACTGGCACGGCTTCACGGATTCGCGCGCGGGAGTTCGCGCCCAATCCCAAGAGTCTCCGCACGTGCCAGCAGTGTCCTTATCACCAGATCTGCCCGAGCTCGCTCACGGCGCGAGCAGCCACGACGGCGGCGGTGCCGGTCGGCTGAGCGTCACTGCGCACAGACAGACGCTGCAATCAAAAAAGGGAGCAGGGCAAAAGCCCCGCTCCCTCGCTCGTCGACGATTGGCTACGCTGCGGCGGAGATCCGCCTGTGGCTTCGTAGAAGCTGCGCGAGGCGAATGGTCCCACCGATGGCGACCAGACCCGCGAAGATCGGGATCGCCTGGGAGAGTGGATCGTTTGTCGCGGGAGCCGAGGCCGGTGTCGCCTCAGCGGCTGTTGACGTGACCGGGCCGAGCACCGCGACGGTGCCCAGATCGAAGGGTGCGAAGTACGTGCCCTGTGTGGCCTGCCAGGTGTACGTGCCGGCGGCGGGGAAGTAGACGTTAGCGACGTAGTGGCCGGCGGGACCTTGCGGCGTGGCGGGGTACGAGAGGACTTTGCCGGTGCCGTTGCGGATGACGATCTCGGCGACGTCGGCCTTGTACGGCTCGACTCCGTCCATAAGGATCATGAAGCCGACGGGGATCATCTGACCGGCGTGAAGGCCACCCGGCGGGAGCGCGTCCAGCTTCGTGACGGCTCCCTCTTTTCCGAGGGCGGTGCCGGCGAGCGCGCCGAGCGTGAGGAGCGTTCCGATCGCCAGGATCTTGAAGCGTCGCATGCGTTCCTCCGAGCGGTGGCTGCATGGCCCTTGCGCCACTCGCCTCCCATACAAGTGCGGCGGCAATGCGGTTCCCGTCCCTGTGCAAGGACGCCCTAGCTGGGGCGGACCACCCTGGGGGCTCTGACCGTGAGCAAGAGGAGGAAGGCGACAAACACGAGAACCGACGCGCCGATGAACGAGGCCCGGTAACTCGAGAAGTTCCCGATCAGGATGCCGGCGATGACGGCCCCGATCGGCTGGGCGAGCGACCACACGCCGGACCCGAGGCCGGTCATTTCGGCGGCACGCTCAGGTATGACGAGGTCCACGAGCAGCGGGACGTTGAGCGCCGTCCACACCCCGTTGGCGAGACCGATGAGGGCCATGACGATGAGGGCCTGCGGAACGGAGGCGACCTGCGAGCCGACGAGGGCGAAAAGTGCGAACGCGACGAGACCAACCGCGAGAACGGGCTTCTTCCCGACGCGATCGGCGAGGTACCCGGCGGGGATCGCACCGATGATCGTCCCGATAAGGGCGGGAAGAAAGAGCTGGAAGGAGTCGCCCTCGGTGGTGCCGAGCTCGTTGACGGCGAAGCGCGTGAGGTACGGGAGGACACCGCCGGTGCCGAGCCAGAAGACCGCGGCGGCGAGCACGTACTTCGTAAGCTCGCGCTGGGCGAGCAGACCGCGCACGTAGCGGCCGACGTCGATCCGCACTCGTTCGGTGGGGGCCGGCGGGGCTTCGGGCTCTCGGACCCCGATGGTCGTCACGGCGAATGCGACCACCAGGATCGCGGCGACGAGAACGAAGACGAGCTGCGGCGAGCGGTCCCACAGGAAGAGGGCGAGGAGGGCGGCGCCGATCTGACCGAGCATGTTGAAGACGGCGAGCACGGTCCCGACTCGGCCCCGTTGCCCCGGCGGGACGAGGTCGGCCATGAGCGCGGTGTACGGGTCGACGGCGACGTTGAGAAAGAACGCGTTCACCGAGAGGACGATCAGCATCGGCGCGATGGGCGGGAATCCCGAGAGGTAAAGGAGCGACGCCGCGGTCAGCGCAACTCCGGCGATGAAGAAAGGCTTGCGTCGTCCAATTCGGGTGCGCGTCCGGTCGGAGATTGCGCCCACAATTGGTTGCGCGAAGGCGCCCGCGAGCGAGCGCTCTTGCGAGAGGAGCCCAACCGCCCAGATCGGGACCTCGGGGTAGCGATTCAGGTAAAGGCCGGCGGCGCCGTTCAGGAAGTTGTACACAGCGTTCGCCCCGAGGTTGCCGAAGCCGTAGATGACCGATTCGCCGAGGGTGAGTGGCCGAGTCGGCCCGGTTGCTTCCACGCCCGTCGTTCTAACGCACTCGCGAGTCGGCGGTGTCCTGTGGACGTCGCAGAGAAGGTGCTCCAGCGCACGAGAAACATCGGTCGAACGCTTGTGCTAACGACCGTCGGCGCGGACAATCCGTCGCTATGGATGCCACCACCGTGCTCGCCTTCCTGGCGGCCGTCGCGGCGCTGATCGGCCTCGCCCTCGTTCTCCGCCGGCCTACCGGCGATGGGGGTGCCGCCCTTCGGGAGGCGCTCTCCGCCCAGCTGCGTGCCGCCCAGCAGGGGACTCAGGGTCAGGTCGAGCTCCTGGCGCACTCCGTGGCCGAGCTCCGGGCCGAGCTCGGGCGTTCCCTCGGCGCGACCGAGCAGCAACTCGCGACCCAGGCCGGCACCACGCACCGGACGCTGAACGATCTCTCGCGCCAGCTCGGCGGGCTGAGCGAGCAGAGCCAGCGGATCGGAGAGCTCGCGAAGGACATCGGCTCGCTGCAAGACCTTCTTCGGGCGCCAAAAGCCCGCGGTGGTTTCGGCGAGCTGCTGCTCGAGCGTCTCCTGCACGACGCGCTGCCGGCGACCGCATACGAAGT
>VBDV01000144.1 GCA_005882765.1 Chloroflexota bacterium
TGCCGGCGATACATCTGCGCGTAGAGGCCACCATGCTCGAGCAGCTCGCGATGCGAGCCGCGCTCGACGATCCGTCCGCCGTCGAGGACCAGGATCTCGTCGGCGTCCTTCACCGTGGAGATGCGGTGCGCAACAACGATGCTCGTTCGCTCGCGCATCACGCCACGCAGGCGGCGAAGAATCTCGGCCTCGGTGTACGTATCCACTGCTGACAGCGCGTCGTCGAGGATCAGGATCCGCGGATCCTTGGCGACCGCACGCGCGATCGCAGCGCGTTGCTTCTGGCCGCCGGAAAGCGTCACCCCACGCTCGCCGATCATCGTGTCGTAGCGCGCCGGGAAATCGTCCACGTCCTTGTTCAGCTGCGAGACCTCGCCGGCCCAATCGAGCTGAGGATCGGTGAGCTTCTCGTCGAGACCGAAGCCGACGTTCTCGCGGAGCGGCACCGAGAACAGGAACGTCTCCTGCGGCACGTAGCCGACCGCGCGGCGAAGCTGCTCGAGCGGACGGCGCCTGACGTTGATGCCGTCGATGAGGACCTCACCCTGCTGAACGTCGAAGAGTCGCGGGATGAGGTTCACCATCGTCGACTTCCCGGAGCCGGTCGGGCCGACGATCGCGAGCGAGCCTCCGGCCGGAACTTTGAAAGAGACGTCGTGCAGCTCGATCGTCTGTCCGTAGGCGAAGCTGACACCGCGGAACTCGACCTCTCCTTTGATGGGGGCGGTGACGGGATCCATCGGGTCGGTGATCTTCGGTACCGCGTTGAAGATCTCCTGGAGCCGCCCGAGCGAGGCCCATCCCGCCTGGAACATATTGGAGATCCAGCCGATGTTGATCATCGGCATCTGCAAGAGGTAGAGGTACGCCACGAACTGCACGAGCGAACCGATGGAGAGCTCGCCGCGGATGGCATCCTGGCCGCCGACGTAGAGGACGGAGAGCACGGCGATCCCGAGGATGAAGCTGATCGACGGCCAGATGAGTCCCTGCATCGCACTCAGAGAGACCGCGCGGCGGAAATACTCGTAGTTCACCGACGCGAAGTCCTTCGTCTCGGCATCCTCTTGCGAGAAGGCCTTCACCACGCGGATGCCGGAGAAATTCTCCTGCGCCTTGGTCGACATATCGCCGAACTGCGACTGGAGTCGCTCGAATCTCTGGTGGACGGTCCGCCCGATGTACCAGAAGGTCAGCGATGCGAGCGGCATGAGGATCAGCGCGATGACCGTGAGCTTCAGCGAGACCGAGATCATCGAAAGCACCGCGAACGTGAACACCATCACCGTGAACGAGCCCTGCATGATGCCCGGCCCCATCATCTGACGGACCCAGGTGAGGTCGTTCGTCATGCGAGCCATGAGGTCGCCGATCCGCTGATGCTGGAAATACGCGAGGTGCATCCGCTGGAGGTGGGCGAAGAGGTCATTGCGCATGCGGTATTCGGCCTTCCGAGAGGCATCGAGCATCACGTACCGAGCGCCCGCGCGCAGCCCCGCCTCGACCGCCGCAAAGAGAACGATGAGAAGCGCAAGGTGCAGCACGTCGTCGAACTGCGCACCGGGTTTCTGGAGCGCGTCGATGATCTCGCCGATGAATCGCGGCGGGACCACGGCCGCGAGGGAGCTACCTGCAGCCAGGCAGACACCCACCAGAAGCTGCAGTCGGTGGCCGGCCAGGTAATGGAAGAAGGTCGCGCGTGCGGAGGTCACTCGGTAACGAGTTTAGCCTTCCCCCGCCGCATATCGCGTGTCGATTTACCACCGATCCAAACGATCGCCACGATCGTCGCGAAGCCGACGAAGACCGGCGCGACGCCCCAGAGATCGGCAATCGGCCCGACCACCACGAGTGGGATGAGACTGAAGATCGAGACCAGCATGTTCAGGAAGCCGAACACGCGACCGCGGATCTGGTCTGGCAGCTCTTCCTGGAGAAGCGTCATCGATGGCACCGTGATGAGGGCGTAGGAGACGCCGAAGACGAAGGCTGTGCCGGCAATCAAGGCGACGAACGCTGGAAACGCCGCGCCGAGCCCGGGAGACCCGACGCGCGAGAAGAGATCGGTCAACGGACGCGCTGCGGCCAGAAAGAGAAGTGCCGAGCCCGCGACGATGAGCCCGGTGCCGATCGCGTTGGGCCGCGGCCAGCGCCGACCGACGGCGTTGAGCAAGCCGAGTCCCGCGATCACCCCGACGCCCGCGGGCGCGACGATGATGACCACGTTCCGTTCACCGACCCGCAGGACCTCGCGCACGAATCCGGGCGCAAGCGCCCCGGCGACCGCGACCAGCGTGTACGTGAGCGCGATGTAGATGAGCGACCAGGTGACGATCGGCGCCTGACGGAGGTAATGGAATGCCTCGGTGATCCCGGTCGCGGTCTGCGCTACGGCCATCTCCGCGACCCGGCGCGACAGATGCTCGCTCACCTGAGGCGCCTTCGGGAGGGTCACGCACAGAATCGACGCAGCCGCGAACATGAAGGCGATGACCACCCAAAGGATCTCGTAGCCGAACAGGCTGACGACGATCGGCGCGAGGATGATGAACCCGACCAGGAACGCGCCGTTGAAGGTGAACGTGAAGAGCGAGTTCGCCATCATGAGGTAGCGGTGGCCCACGATCTTCGGTAGCAACGCAGCCTCGGCCGGCACGAAGAAGATCGTCACCGTCGCGACCAGGAAGTTGACAAGGTAGACGACGGTGAGGCTTGTACCGAACAGCAGGAGTGGGACGATCGCCGCCGCGCGAAGTGCGTTCGTGACGATGAGGACGAGGCGCCGATCGGTCCGATCGACGATGACGCCTCCGGCGATTCCGAAGAGGATCGCGGGCAGCACGGCGAGCAGGATCAGGAAGGACGAAGAGGTGTTCGAGTGCGTGATCTCGGCCACGAGGATGATGAGCGCGCTGGTGACGGCGTTCGAAGCGACCTGCGAAAGGATCTGGGCACCCCAGATCGCGAGGAAGGCGCGATTGCGAAGGAGGCCGCGATCCGCCGCGGCCATGCCGGTCTCGATCCCGCGCTCCTAGTCGACCGGGGCGAGCGGCCCGCGCTCGGCGAACCGCTTCATGTCCTTCTCGAGATCGCGCCGCGCCACCAGCACGCGCCGGCCGCACGTAGCGCAGCGAAGGCCGATGTCCGCGCCGAGGCGGACGACACGCCAGGTGTCGCCGCCACACGGATGCTGCTTGCGCAAAACGACCACGTCGTCCAGATAGAACGGGACTGGCCCCTTCGCGCGGGTCTGCGTCATGGCCGCGAAGTCTAGTGGGCGCTCGGCCTCATCTGGCCGCAACGACCTGTGCAGGAAGGTCCAAAGCGGTCTCTTTGGTCACGTCGAAGTGCGTGTTCCGGTAGATGAGCTCGAACTGACCGATGATTCCGCCGGTGCGGGTCATCGCGACGTACACGACGTCGGGCGCACCGATCGCTCGGACCGTCCATGGTCCGCGGAGGGGCCGGTTGTCGACAGCGATGGCGTGGTCGACCGTCCCGGTGAAGTAGCTCTTCGGGCCGACGCGCATGTCGTTCACGGCGATCGCCTCGGCGCCGGCGTTGCGCAGCTCGTTAACGAGGTCCGAGAGGGCACGCTCGTCGAAGCCGCCGTCGATGCGGATCGAGATGCCGGGGCCGGACACCGCGCTCTGACCGCTGAACACCCGCAGCTGCGCGATCTGGCGTTCGGCCTCGGTGAGCGTGCCCTTTCCGCTCGACACAGAGTCCTGCGCATCGGAGACATCGCGCCGCACGTCAAAGATCTCATTGCGAAGCTCGTTGTTCGTCTCGGAGAGATTCGCGATCAGCGTGGTGAGTGAAGAAGGCGTCTCGAGATTCAGGCTTCGCGAGAAGACGTCCTGCGAATGGACCTGCGTGACGGCCGCAAAGCCGAGGAAGAGCGCGATGATCGATGCCCAGATGGCGCCGCTGTTCGTCCGTATCAATGTGGCTGTCCATACCGGACGTTGAGGGCGCCGCTATAGGCCGGGACATGGATGGCGCTCGCCCGAGTGACCCGAAAGCCCAGGCCCTGCACGTCACGACGCTGCTTGATGTCCTGGAGCTGATTTGGATCGTCATACGCGCTGAGCAACGAGTTCTGTGGCCCGATCGCCGCTATGTTGAAGGGCGGAGACATGAGCGTCCCGTTCACCATGATGGTCGAGCCGACGCAGTAGACGCTCGAAGAGTTCACGACCCGTTCCTCGTTGACGGCGATCGCCTGCGCGCCGCCTTTCCACGCGGTGTTGACGATGTCGGTGAGATCGGTCGCGTGACAGATCGACTTGTCGACATCCCGCGACGAGACACTCACGTTGCGCGCGTCGTCGAGCTGGACGACGACGCCGTCACCGCTTTGCGGCGTGAGCCCCGCAGTCGCTTTCAGCTCGTCCAGGCGGGTCTGGAGCTCCTTCGCCGCGCCACTCTGCGAGGACGCGTTGCGCTGGATCTCGTCGAGCCGGGCACGGAGATCGGCGAGCTGCGCTTTGAGGTCGTTCTGCTCGGTTTGTAGGGCGTTAGCCGCATCGATGAGCGGCGCGTTGTAGCGGACGGAGAGCTCGCTGCGCTCGGCTTGCGTGCGCCACTGGAGCGTGACGAGGAGGCCGAAGAGAACGGCCGGCACGAGAAGCACGAGCGAGTGCTCGACCCGCCGTTTCCGCGGAGCGGGAGTCTCTGTCACGCGGTCAAGTGTCCCATGTCGAAAGTGGCTTCTTGTCTCGAAAGGCGACTGGGGGCTGGGGAGAATCGAACTCCCGACGCCCTCCTTAGGACGGAGGCGCTCTATCCACTGAGCTACAGCCCCGGATCGGGTGAGCCTAACGACGACCAGGCGGGGAATCCAGGGATGGCTTGTCGGGGCGGAGAGACTTGAACTCTCGACCTCAGCGTCCCGAACGCTGCGCGCTACCAAGCTGCGCTACGCCCCGAAGATGTCTGGGAAGCGTGACGAGTGTAACCGGTAACCTTTTGACGGATGGCCGAGCTCGCGCAAAGGCGGTCGGTGGGGCTCAGCAACCCGGGAGCATGGATCGGCCACGTGCTCGACGGGGAGAAGCTCTTCGGCTACGTCCTCGTCGCTCCCGCGATCATCTACATCATCCTGCTCGTCGGTTATCCCTTCGCTATCGCCCTCTGGTTCACGGTCAGCAACGCGACCACGGCGAAGCCCATCGCCGAGTTCACCGGGCTCACCAACCTCCTGGCGGTGTGGGACGACGACATCTTCCGTCGCGCGCTCGCAAACACCTTCATCTTCACGCTGACATCGCAGGCGCTGCAGATGATCCTCGGCACCGGCCTCGCCTTCCTTCTGCTGAAGCAATTCCGCGGGCGGCGGCTCGTCCGCGGCCTGCTGATGATCCCGTTCACGATCCCCATCGCGATCGGTGCGATGGCCTGGACCTGGATGCTGAACCCGACCTACAGCGTCATCAACTGGATCGGTGTGCACGCGGGGCTCTTCACCCAGGGACCGAACTGGTTGGGCGAGGAGTACCCCGCGATGATCTCGATCATTCTCGTCAACGTCTGGCGGAACCTGCCGTTCAGCGCCGTCGTGCTCACCGCGGGCATCAGCGCAGTCCCGCAAGAAATACTTGAGGCGGCGAACCTCGACGGTGCGAACTGGTGGGTCCGCTGGCGCAAGGTCATCGTTCCGATCATCGCGCCGATCCTCTACATCGCCCTGCTCTTCTCGCTGGTCTTCACGTTCACGGACATGACCGTGGTCTGGCTCATGACGAGAGGCAACCCGGTGGGCGAGACCCACGTCATCGCCTCGTACGCGTTCCAAACTGGCATCGTGGCCGGGTCGCTCGGCCGAGGAGCGACGATGTCGCTATTCCTCTTTCCGGTGCTGCTCGTTGGTGCCCTGCTGCTGCTGCGGAACCTGAAGGCGAGGACGATCGACTAGTGGCAGCAATCGCTCAACACCGCGTCACCCATTCGACGGCCTTCCGCGTGCGGAAGCTGCGCAACCAGATTCTGTTCTGGTTCGTCATCAGCCTCTTCATCATCTTCGCGTGCTTCCCCGTCTACTGGATGTTCGTCACGACCTTCAAGGAAGTGAACGACCTCTACAACCTCCAGAACAATCCGCTTCTCTTCCACCTGCCGCCAACGTTCGAGCAGGTGCAATACCTCTTCGAGAGGACGAACTTCGCGACGTGGGTCGAGAACACCGCCGAGGTCGGCGGCGCCGTCGTGCTCATCACTGTCCTCATCTGCGTGCCCGCGGCATATGCGCTGGCGCGCGTGCGCTTCCCCGGATCGGGGAGTCTTGGGATCGGGATTTTCCTCACCTATCTCGTGCCACCGACGCTTCTGTTCCTTCCACTCTCCCAGCTCGTCGCGGGCTTCGGCCTCAACAACAGCAAGTGGTCCCTGGCGCTCGTCTACCCGACGTTCACGATCCCGTTCTGCACCTGGCTTCTCATGGGCTTCTTCAAGAACGTGCCGCGCGAGATCACCGAGGCCGCGCGCGTCGACGGCTGCAGCCGCCTCGGAGCGATGTTCCGGGTCGTCCTGCCGCTCTCGGTCCCGGGGATCCTGACCATTTGCATCTTCGCCTTCACGCTCGCGATGCAGGAGTACGTCTACGCGCTCACGTTCGTCTCGTCATCCGATGAGAAAATGATCACGCTCGGTGTGGTCACCGATCTCATCCGCGGCGATGTGTTCTTCTGGGGATCCCTCATGGCGGGAGCGCTCATCGTCTCGATCCCGGTGGCGATCGTCTACAACCTGTTCATGGATACGTTTGTTCGCGGAATAACGGGTGGCGCATTGAAGTAGGACGAGGGCGGACGCGGCCCGGACCGAGGGCCCCCGCGCGGTGGGGCACCGGCCGGAGGCCGGGGGGTCCGCCGCCGCGTAAAGAGGGTTTCGGTCCGGGCCGCGCTCGATGCGCGAGGCACCCTCGGTGCTCGGCGGCCGATTCCACACTCACTCTGAATTAGAAAGAGGCCGGGCAGTGAGCCCGGCCTCTTTTCTCCCCATCCCGCGTCGTGCGGGTCCGTTAGCGTCGTGAATCAGACGGGGAACTTCGTGAGTGAGTCCTGCAGACGCTTCTTCGCGTCGGCGATCGTGTCATCGATGCTCTTCTTCCCGGTGATGTAGTTCGCGAACATATCCGTCACGTGGTGGTTGTTCAGCGCGTCGTACGCCGCCTGCGACGACGGCCCCGGGTACCCGACCGGCTGCACGAAATTCGCGATGTCCTGGAGATGCGTGAGCTTCGTGTCCGTGCCGAGCACCGGCATCGGCTTCTGCTGATGCCCCTTTAGGAACGGGTTGTTGTAGCCCTTGCTGGCAACCATCTGTGCGGGCCAGTCGTCGCTGTAGTCGATGAGGAACCAGCGCGCCGCGTCGATGTTCTTCGAGAAGTTCCAGATCCCGTAGACGGTGAACTGGATCGACGCGATCTGGGCTTTCGTGCCTTTGAGCGGGTTGTCGACGTTGATCTTCGCCGCGAGGTCCTTGTTCTGCGCCTCGATGGTCCGGTACGCGCTGATCGGGTTGTAGATCCAGGAGCCCTTACCGGACTGCAGATACGTGTTGTTGTCAACATCGGCCCACGAGAGCACCGAGTTCTCCATGCTCGCGTAGAGCGTCTTCGCCATGTTCAACACTGTCCGTGTCTCGGGGCTGTCGATCGCGACCGTCTTTCCGTCGGCACTGAACTCGGCCGCGCCGTGGGACCACATGAGCGAGCGCCACGTGTGCTCGGCATCCGAGGTCTGAGAGACGGCGCAGCCCACGGGGTTGCCCGCAGCCTTCAGTTTCGGTGCGAAGTCCAGGAGATCTTGCCAGGTCTCGAGGTGGTCCTTGGTGTAGCCAACAGCCGCGCTCTTCCACACGTCGGTCCGCCAGGAGGACAAGAACGGCACGAGAAAGTCGGGGAATCCGTACCACTTGCCTTGGACCTTGCCGATCGCCTCGCCTGCTGGGATCCACCCGCCGTACTTGTCCGCCGCGCGGTTGGCGATGTCGGTGACGTCGACAAGCGAGTCCTTGAAGAGCGCGGGCAGACCGTTGGCGAAGTGCGCGATGAGATCGTGACCCGACTTGGATCCCGCTTCTGCAGCGAAGCGCGCGGGCAGGTCCGCCTGCGGGATGCGGTCGATCTTCACGGTGACACCGTTCGTGTCACCCCACTTCTTCGCCCATCCGTCTAGATACGTGTCGAAGTCCGGAACGAAGTGGCTCCACTGGAGGATGTTCAGGTTGCCGCTGAGCTTTGGTCGCGTGCCGACTCCGGTCGGAGCGGCAGATCCGCTCGGCGCCGACGATGGCGTCGGGCTGCTCCCGGCCTGCTGCCCGACACACGAGGCGAGGACCGGAACCGCAGCTGCCGCCACCGCGCCTTTGAGAAGCGTGCGCCGTTTGATGCCGTCGGTCGTTCGATCCCTTGTCACATCCACCTCCCGTACGTGTTCTCGCGAATCTATACCTGCTGCGGGCGCGAAGCGGAACAACGTTTCCGCGATTCGCAAGCCGACCGTGGCCGGGAGGCTAGGGCTTCTGGATGGCGATCGAGTCGGCGGCAGAGGCAAGCTGCAGGGTCGCAACCGGGCGTCCGGTCCGGGCGTCGAGCACGGCGACGCTCCGGCCGTCGGCGGCGAGCGCGTACAGCCTGCCGTTGTCGGGCGAAACCGCGAGTCCGCGGAATGCGGCGCCCGGCGCGAAGGTCGCGCGGAGGGAGAGGTCGGTCGTGTCGATCAGGAAGATCCCGCTCTCACCGAGAACGTAGAGCCGATAGCCGTCAGGCGAGACCGCCGCTCCGGATTGGGGAGTGAACGCAGCTGGTTTCGAGGACGGCGCAGGCACCTTGAACGTCGCCAGCTGCTTCACCTTGATCTCGTACGGGTCGACAAGCGCTAGCTGACCCAGCGCCCCGTTCACCGCGTAGAGCCGCGACGTGAGCTGCTGCTTGCCGAGCGCCAGTGACCAGAAGGGCTGCTTGGCCATCTCCACCGCACCGGCGTTCCCAAAGGTCGGCAGATCGAGGATGCACTCGGCGATGCGGGCGCTCGTGTTGAGAGCGTGGATGTACGGGCCTTTCGTCGGATGCTGGTAGACGCTGAAATACCAGTCGCCATTGGGCCCGGCGGTCGCGGTGGTGTAGCTGCCGTTCATGACGCCGTTCTGGTCGGCAGTCGTGACCTGCTTGACGTCGATGATGGAACCAGGGACGAGAGACCCGGACGGGACATCCGCAACGCGCACGCGGTACTGGGTTCCCTGAAGGCGCTCGACGAGGTACAGCGACTCGCCGCTGTCCGCGACCGCATCGAATGAATACCGTCCCGGGATGTCGATGCGCTTGGGTTGAACGGCCCCGCTGGTGTCGATGATCTGAAACGCTGTACGGTCCGGCCTCGGATCGGCTAGGACGAGCCACCGCCCACTCGGTGACAGCCCGCTCGGTCCGCTCTGTATGCCGTATCCGGTGCCGTATCCGGCGACGGGACTCCACCGCCCAGTGAGCTGCATGGTGCGCGTCGTCTTGCCGCTACGCGCGTCGATGACCCGGAGGGCACTGTTACCCGTGCCGTCGACATCGCTCGCGAACGCGACCGTCCAACCGGGCCCACCGATCACGGGGCCGAGGTCCACGACGACCTTGCCGTTGGCGTCGATGATCCTCGTCCCTTCGGGAGCACCGAGGACGAGAGCGTCATTCGTCCGCGCCGCGGCTTGAGAAGTCGATGCCGTCGGCGGCTGGTCTTGCGCGACAGAACCGCAGGCCACTATGAGGATCGCGGGGAGAACGGCCGCCACGAGGAGTCGGCGCATCACTCCCCGTACAACCAGCGCCGCCGGAGGTTCCCTAACGCAGGCTCGAGGCGATCCGGACGGCCTCCTCCAGGCTGACCTGGGCCTCGAGGCGGTACGTGAGCGCACCGTCTTCCCAGAGGAGGGTGTTGCCCGCAAGCCGAAGCGTTTCGGGCTGCATGGTGCCTGCGGGATCCCGGAAGAAGAATTGATGCGGTTGACCGGCGAGGTAGTAAGCGACCCCGCCGCCGAGCGGGACCGCGTCGAGAGTCGTGCCGGGGCCGATGGCCTTCGCCATGATCTGGGTCTCGAGAGTGCCCTTGAACTCGACGACGATCGCGCTCACGCCGGCCTGCGGTGAGGTCGGAATCCCCTTCACCGACGCATACACGA
>VBDV01000145.1 GCA_005882765.1 Chloroflexota bacterium
GCCAGATGTGGGACGAGATCTGGACCATCGGCAAGACGCCGGAGGAGATCGCGAAGGGGCGAGACCTTTCGCCGGAGGCTCATCGTCGGGTGTGGATGGATCTCTTTGCGCGGCTCGACCGCGTGGTCCCGGGGGTCTCGCGGGCTTTGTACGACCGCGTGATGGACCCGCATTCGTGGGTCCCCTACGCCGACACGCGCGCGACGCTCGAGGCGGTGCGCGCCCGTGGGTTGCGCGTCGGGGTGGTGAGCAACGTCCCGGCGGATCTCCGGCCGGTCTTCGCGAAGCACGGTCTCGATCGGCTCGTCGACTCGTATACGCACTCGTTCGAGGTGGGCGCGGAGAAACCGAGCCCCGCGATCTTTCTGGCGGCCGCGAAGTCACTGGGCGTGAAGCCCAGCGAGACGCTGATGGTGGGAGACCACGCCGTTGATCGCGGCGCGGAAAGCGCGGGGATGCGCGCGTTCATCTTGCCAACGGAGTTTGATGGGGATGTGCGCGGATTGGATCGCGTGCTGGTGTTGCTTCCTAGTTGACTGCTCCGGCGACCCGGGAGGGAATCGAACCCACGACTTCTTCCTTCGTAGGGAAGCGCTCTATCCGCTGAGCTACCGGGTCAATGACGAGATTCTATCGTATTACGCAGTCGCCAACTTGTAAGCACCGATGCGTAAGGCGGTTACGCGCGCATGGCAGTTCGCGCAACGGACATCACATTTCGCAATTTCCTCCGCGATCAATTCCCACGACGCGCCATCGCGAATCATGCTCGAGACATCCGCAGTCTTGTCGCGGAGGTGGTCAAAGTCGAGGAGAGCGATGTTGTCCTCGCCGCAGTCGACGCAAGGATGCGCAGAGAGGTATTGGTGAACGCGCTCAACCAGCAACTCCCTGACGAACGTCCCATAACTCTCGAGCCGCCTTGCATCCGGGACGCGGGCGAGGTACCAGGATCGGGCCGCGACGCGCTGACAGGCAAGGCAAATCCAATGTCGCGTCCGTTCGGTGCGCGATCGAAACGGAAACTCAGCCAGGGGTTTTGATTGCAGGCAGACGCGACAGATTCTGGGCACGGCGTCGCCAATCCGTAGCTGCTCGGGGCCCACGATGAGCCGCCCGCGTTTAGGTCCGCGCTGGAGGTAGCGGAGCGCAGTTCGGAGCCTGTGGCAGTTTGCGCATCGAATTTCACACTTCGCGATCTCCTTCTCGATCGCGGCCCAACTCCAGCCGCCGGCGAGCATGCTCGAGACTTCGCGTTCCTTGTCCGCCAGGTGATCGAACTGCAGGACCACGATGTCCGACTCGCCGCAATCGACGCAGGGATGGGCTCGAAGGTATTCGATGATTTGGCGCTTGTTGTCGGCACGTCTCGCCGCCGTGTTTCGTAGCAGGCGCGCCTTCTGTGCCTCTCGATTCTTGCGGTAGTACTCCCGCCCGTACGCCGCGAAGCATTCCCGGCACCACGTCTGCAGCTTCGGTTCGCCGCGTCGCACCGGCGGGAAAGCCTCGAGCGGTTTCAGCTCGCCGCATTTCGTGCACGCTCGCATGAACGCGAGCGTGCCGACACCTCAACACCGCGCGAATAGGACCGCTGGTGGGTACCGGAGTACCAGCGCTGCGACCCCGGAGAGAATCGAACTCTCGCCAACAGCTTCGAAGGCTGCTGCTCTATCCGCTGAGCTACGGGGTCAATGCAGACCAAAGGTTACCGCCTCACGAGCGTGTACCAGGCCGACGGACGTCCCTTGCCTTCCTCTACGCCCAGCACCTCGAACGAATCCGCGAACGTCCGGCGCACATCCTCCGCGGTCAGGCCAACCGCCGGCCCACCCGGCGCGAATGCGTACAGGAGGTACGTCCCGCCCGAACGCACCACCCGAGCCAGCCCAGTCGCATAAGCGGCGCGACTCCCCACAGAAATGGAGTGCAAGCATCCGATGTCGAGCGCGAGGTCGAACGCCCCCGGCACCTCGAGCGCCGCGACGTCCCCAACAAAGAACGTGCACGACACGCCCGCGTCGCGCGCTCGCCGGCGCGCCTTGGCGATCGCGCGGCCTGCGAAGTCCACGCCCACGGCGGACCACCCGTGCCGTGCCAGATACACCGCGTTCGTCCCCGTCCCGCAGCCGAGGTCGATCGCTCGCCCCGGAGCGTGTGAGGCGACGAAGCGTTCGACCTCGGGAGGCGTGATCCCCGTGTCCCAGGGAGGGCGCCTGGGCATCCAGTACCAGAGTCCGAACCAGAGCCGCCGCACGAGGCGAGACTACGAGGACCGACCGCGACGCCGTAGACCGAACCAATCGGGCCCTCAGCCTCTAGTCTGTCGTAGGTGGCGACCCCCTTCCGCGCCCCGATGGCCAGCGACTCGGTGCTGCGGCGCGGCGACTTCATCGCGCCGGTGCTTCACGAGATCCACCGCGTGATCGTCGGCCAGGACTACCTGGTGAACCGCCTCCTCATGGGCATGCTCTGCAACGGCCACCTGCTCGTCGAAGGCGTCCCCGGGCTCGCCAAATCTCTCGCCGTGAAGACGCTTGCCGACACCGTTGACGCCGATTTCAAGCGCATCCAGTTCACGCCGGATCTGCTCCCGGCCGACCTCAACGGAACCATGATCTACAACCCCTCGACCCAGAGCTTCAGCCCCCGTCTTGGCCCGATCTTCACCGATCTCCTGCTCGCCGACGAGATCAACCGCGCGCCGCCGAAGGTGCAGAGCGCACTCCTCGAGGCCATGCAGGAGCGCCAGGTGTCGATCGGCGGGCAGACGCATCCGCTGTCCGAGCTCTTCACGGTGCTCGCGACACAGAATCCGATCGAGCACGAGGGCACGTACCGCCTGCCCGAAGCGCAAGTCGACCGCTTCATGATGAAGGTCGTCATCGGCTACCCGTCGCCCGACGAGGAGCGTGTGATCATGGATCGCAACACGATCGAGGAGCCCGCGATCCCGCGAAAGCTCGCCACCCCCGCGGCCATCTTCGATGCTCGCGCGGCCGTCCGCCAGGTGCACATGGACGACGCGATCAAGGACTACGTGGTCCGTGTGGTCTTCGCGACCCGCGATCCGCAGGGGCCGAAGCTCGCCGATCTGAAGCCGCTCATCGCGTACGGTGTCTCGCCGCGGGCGACGATCTACATCTCGCTCGCAGCGCGCGCGCACGCGTTCCTCGACGGTCGCGACTACGTTCTGCCTGATGACATCAAGGCGGTCGCCCTCGATGTCATGCGCCACCGGCTCATCGTCACCTACGAGGCTGAGGCGGAGGAGATCACACCCGAGATCGTCATCGGTCGCGTCCTCGACAACGTAGCCGTTCCGTAGTGACCGCCGTGCTTCATACGGCGCCGCGGCAAGGGCACGTCCCACCGGAGGTCCTCCGCGTGGTCAAGCAGATCGAGATCAAGGCGCGGATCCTCGCGGACGAGGCGCTCATCGGGACGTACCGAAGCGTGTTTCGTGGATCGGGCCTCGACTTCGAAGAGGTCCGCGAGTACGAGCCTGGTGACGATATCCGCACCATCGACTGGAACGTGACCGCCCGCATGAACATCCCGTACATCAAGAAATACCGCGAGGAGCGCGAGCTCAACATCTATCTCGCGGTCGACGTCTCCTCGAGCGCGTGGTTCGGCACCGGCAGCCTCTCCAAACGCGAGCTCGCCGCGGACGTCGCCGCGCTGCTTGCCGTGACCGCGCTCCACAACAACGACCGCGTGGGCCTGGTCCTGTTCGCGGACGGGGTCCGCGAGTTCATCCCGCCGCAGCAAGGTCGTCATCATCTGCTGCACGTCATACGTCAGCTTCTGTTCGCCGAGCCGCGCCGCTCGCCGACGGAGATCGCGAGCGTCGCGGACTACCTCGCAAACGTGACGAAGAAGCGCAACGTGGTCTTCGTCGTGTCCGACTTTCTTGATGTCGACTTCGAGGCGCCGCTTCGCGCGCTCGCCCACAAGCACGACCTCATCGCGCTCATCCTGAACGACCCGCGCGAGGTCGAGGTCCCGTCGGTCGGCCTCGTCGCCCTCGAGGACGCGGAGAGCGGCCGCGTCGGCTATCTCGACACGTCCGATCCGGCGGTGCGGGAACGGTTCGGGCGGTCGGCGCGCGAGCGCCGGGCGCAGCGGCTACGGGCCTTCAGCCGCATGGGCGTCGACCGCGTGGAGCTCTCGACGGACCGGCCCTACGTGCCGGCGCTGCTCGCGCTGTTCAATGCCCGCTCGAGGCGCAGCTGATGCGCGTTCTGGCACTCGTGTGTCTCTTGCTGGTCCTGCTGGGATCGGTGGCGGCGGCCGACGGGCCGGTGAGCGTCGCCGCCTCCGTGGACCGGCGTGGCATCACCATCGGCGACCCGATCGGGCTCGTGCTCGTCATCGAGACCGACCCCGGTTATCACATCACCGATAGCGGTGTCGGCCGGATCATGGACGAGTTCGAAGTGCTCGAGGCGATCCCGCCGCAGGTCACGCGGATCGCGAACGGCCGGACGCGTTACACCTTCCGGTACCGGATCACCGCGTTTCGCGTCGGCGATCTCGTCTTCCCTCCGATCAGCGTCGCGTACCAATCACCGGCAGGGGTTCCTGGAGTCGCCCCGACGACCGAGATCCCGATCGTCATCACGAGCGTCATCCAGCCCGGTGAAATCACGGACGACATCAAGCCGGCCAAGCCGCAGCTCCGGCTGCCCAACGCGGCGCCCCAGATCCCGCAGGTCGCGATCCAGGTGGCGCTCGCTCTGCTGGTCCTCGTGATGCTTGCGTTCCTCATCCGCCAGACACGACGCTCCGCCGGTCGCCGGCCGAAGGACACCGAGATGGACGAAGTCCTGCTCACGCCTGCGCAGCGCGCCCTCGCTGAGCTGAACCGCGTCGCGTCTCTCGGCCTTCCTGAGAAAGGGCGCTACGCCGAGCACTACGCGCTCCTCTCGAAGACGCTCCGGGCGTACGTCCGCGACCGCTTCGGGCTCTCGGCGGGGGAGCGCACCCCACGAGAGCTGCGCGAGGACATGCTCCGTGCCGGGATCGATCGAACCGAGACCGCGACGATCTACGAGATCCTGCGCGAAGGCGAGACTGCCCGCTTCCACCGGGCCGTCTCCTATCCCGCGCGGGCGCAGCACGCGGTCCGATCGGCACTGGACGCCATGCGCCGGGCGGCGGTCGCCGAGCAGTACGAGCTCATGAAGGGCCAGCCGTCGTGATCGACATCACCTCAGTCCGCTTCGAGGACCCCTGGCTTCTCGCGCTGCTCCTCGTCGTAGCCGGGGGCCTCGCGGTGAATCTGCTGCGAGCGCGGCGCCCCGGGACCGGCCTGCTCTTTCCGTCGATCGGTCTCGTCCCCGCGGGCCGGCCCGGCTGGCGCGTGCGGTGGCGCTGGCTGCTCACGGCCCTTCGCGTTGCGGCCCTCGTCGCATTCGTCGTCGCCCTCGCCCGGCCGCAGATCGTGCGCGCGTCGGTCGAGTCCGTAGCGGAAGGGATCGACATCGTCCTGGTGCTCGACACATCCGGGTCGATGTCCGAAAGGGGATTCGGCGGGTCGGCGAAGATCGACGCCGTCAAGCGCGTCGTCAACGACTTCCTCGGCGGCCTTCGGAATGACCGCGTGGGGATCGTCGTCTTCAGCGGCGAGGCGATTGTCCTCGGCCCGCCGACGCTCGACTACGCCGCTTCGCAGAAGCTCGTCGATCCGATCGAGACCGGCACGCTTACCGGTGGGACGGCCATCGGCACCGGTCTCGCCACCGGCATCAACGTGGTCCGAGACTCAGACGCGAAGTCGAAGGTGGTCATCCTCCTGACCGACGGAGAGAACAACGGCGGAGACATCACGCCACTCGACGCGGCGAACATGGCGAAGCTGCTCGACGTCCGCGTCTACACGATCGGCGCGATCACCCTCACCGCGACCGCCGACAAGGACGTCAGCTCCGGCACCGTCGACGAGCAGCTCATGCGCAAGATCGCCGAGGACACCGGAGGCCACTACTACAGCGTCTCCGATGAGAACTCGCTCGCCGAGGTCTACCGCGAGATCGAGTCGCTGGAAAAGTCCCACGTCGGCACGCGCGACTTCATCGACTACCAGGAGGCGCAGCTCGCCTTCCTGGCCCTTGGTATCGCGCTCCTGTTCGCCGAGCTCGCGCTGGGCGCGACGGTATTCAAGAGGACCCCGTGAAGATCGCGCTCGCGCACCCGGAGCTCGCGCCACTGTTGATCGCGGCGGTCCTCATCGTCGCGCTGTGCGCGGTCGCGCTCGTCCGGCGGCGCCGCGCGCTCGCCGCGTTCGCCGGCCCGGGCGCGCGGCTTGCGTCGGCGAGCCCTGCGCGACAGGTCGCGAAAGTGATCCTCGTTGGAGGCGCCTGCCTTCTCGTCGTGGTCGCGCTCGTCGGGCCGCAGATCGGCGAGGTCCCGCGCCGGGCGGCAACGTCGACCCTCGATACGATCATCGCGCTCGATGTCTCGCAGAGCATGGCGGTGCGCGACGCGGACACCGATCGGCTCCACGCCGCCCAGCGTGCGATCGAGCTCCTCGGCCAGCAGCTGAGTGGCGGTCGGGTGGGCCTCACGCTCTTCGCTGGGTCGAGCATCCTCCGCTACCCGCTCACCGCGTCGACGAAACTGATGGGCCCGGCTCTCGATACCTCCGGCCACGGCTTCCACACCCAGCCCGGGTCATCACTCCGTGCAGCGCTGCAGGGTGCGGCTGCGCAGTTCCCCACAACGGACGCCGAGAAGCTCCGTACGAAGGCGATCGTGGTGGTCTCCGACGGAGAGGATCCCGCACCCGATCTGCCGCCCCTGGATTCCTACCTCGCGAGTGGGATCCACGTGTTCACGTTGGGCATCGGCACGATCGAGGGCGGGCCTGTCCCGGTCTACGACACCAAGGGCCAGCTCGTGCAGATGCTCGTCGACGCGAACGGCACGCAGGTTATCAGCCATCTCGACGAAGCTCGTCTCGTCAATCTCGCCTCCGCGGCCGGCGGGAGGTACGTTCGCTACGACAGCGAGGCGGCGGCGAAGAGCCTCAGCGACGCGCTGCGCGCGATCGACACGACCGTCACGACGACCGACGGTGGAGTCAGCCCGGACGACCGCTACCAGTTCGTCCTGGGCAT
Source organism: Chloroflexota bacterium (assembly GCA_005882765.1). GTDB lineage: Bacteria > Chloroflexota > Limnocylindria > P2-11E > P2-11E > 3-1-20CM-2-70-9. The sequence continues at coordinate 7,122 of VBDV01000145.1, forward strand.
CGCCTTCGTCCTGCTTGTCGCCGAGTGGCTCATCAGCGAACGCCGTCCCATGCCACGGCCGCGCGTCCCACGCGGAGGTCCCGCGCCGCGTCGCCGCGTCATCGGGGCGACCACGGCCCTGCTCCTACTCGTGGGGGCGTGCGGGCCACAGGATCCGATCGCGGACCAGCTGGATACGGCGAACCAAGTCTTCGCGCACGATCCCGCCGGCGCCGTCGCCCGGTACCGCGACCTTCAGGCGAAGCGTCCGACCGCGCCTGAGATCTCGATCGATCTCGGCAACGCCCTCGCCGCACTCGGGGAGCATGACCGGGCGCTCGTCGAGTACGGCCGCGGCATTGACACGGCGAAGGGGACCACCCGCGCGATCGCGTTCTACGACCGCGCGACCTCGCTCTTCCGGCTCGGCCGCATCCTCGACGCGCGGGCGGCCTATGTCGAGGCCTTGCGCAACGACCCGAACGACCGCGATGCGAAGTTCAATATCGAGATCATCGACCGCATCCTCGGCCAGATCCCGTCGCAAAAAAATCCCACGAGCTCGCCCGGGGCCTCGACCGAGCCGCCGGGGCAGCAGCAGCCGGGCGGGTCGCCCCAGGCGACGGCCCCCGCCGCTGGATCGGGCAAGCCCACCGGAACCCCGGTGCCGGACGTCACCGGGTCGACCGGAGCGACCCAGCCCGAATCGGTCCAGAGCGCCCTCACCAACTTCCGCAAGGACCTGACCCTGGAGGACGCGCTCCGGCTTTTGGATGCCCTCCGTGGCGAGCAGCGGGGCTTGCCTGCGATCCTCGAAGGCACGGGTGTGCGTCGAGGCGGTAACGTGGATGTGCCGTATTGACGTAGAAGCGCTTGCTGGCTTGGGTCCTGCTGTTGGGGGGGCACGGCCGGGTGGCCGTGGGGGGAACGATGCGAATCGATCTGAACGCGAAGGTTAGGACGACGGACGGGCACGAGGCGGGGAAGATTCATCGCGTGCTCGTCGATCCTGAGACAGAGCGCATCACTGGTTTCGTGGTCAGCACCCGGCGGTTACTTGGTCGCGACGTGATCGTCGGCGAGGACATGTTCGCGGGCGTCTCGCCCGACGGCGAAACGATCACGCTGAATCTTACGAAGAAGGAGCTCGATACCCAGCCGAGCTTCGAGGAGGACGATTTCGTCACTCCACCTGCCGGTTGGTCCGGACCGAACCTCGGCTACGCGATCCCGCCCGACACCTTCCTCTGGCCCGCCGATTCCGCGCTCGCCGACACCGGCGAGCGGTCGCGGCCGTCGATCAAGAAAGGCGACGCGGTGAAGGATCGCGACGGGGACTTCGTCGGTGCGATCGAGGACATCCGCTTCGACGAGAAGACCGGCGACGTGGTGAGCGTGACCGTCCGAGCCGGTGCCGGACTGGAGCGCCTCTTCGGTGGAGGGAAGCTCGCAGAGATCTCGCGGGAGGACATCCTGCGGATTGCTGAAGACGAGGTGCGCCTCGGGATCGACCGCGAGGAGATCAACGCGAGGGAGCACGAGACCGGCACGCGCTAGCGCGATCCGTAGCAGGCCTGCGCGACGAACGGTGCCGCCAAAAGCAGAGCCGAGATCAGCACGACGATGGTGACCATCCGCAGGATCGGATTGTCTACGCGCTCGTCCGTCGCCGGTTCGTGGAGTATTTCGCGCGACTGCGCCTCTTCGTGCTCGGGGACGTAGACAAGCCAGCGTCCGGCGCTCGCCGTGCCTCCCGCGGCGAGTATCCCCGACGCCGGGTCGGGCGCGATCCGGGGGTGCAGGTGTTCGGCTCGCAAGGCTGCCGCCGCGACCTCCGCGTCCATGCGATTTGGCGCGAAGTGCACCACCACTTCGCTCACGAGCCGGTAACTGCCGTGAATGCGACGCGGATCGCGGCGAGCATGACGACGACGGAAAGGATCGCAAGCAGCGCGCGCGGCTGCGTGCGCACGCTCACCGCGGCGCCGATCGGCGATGCCACGAGCGCGGAGACGAATACGACCGCCGCGAGAGGCAGATCGATCTGTGCGGTGGCGGCTTTACCGATGAGCGCGGCAAGCGCCGCGAAGAGCCCGATGCCGAGCGACGTTCCGATCGCGATCCGCGCTGGCACGCGCAGGACGTAGACGAGCGCGGCGATGATGAAGGCGATGCCGCCGATCCCCACGATGCCTCCAAGGAAACCGAGCATGAGCGCGATTGGGACCGCGACCCGCGGGTCCGCGCGGATGTCCTCCGCGCCCTCGTCGCGCGGCGTGACCGGAAGCAGCAGCATGATCCCGCCGGCGAACGCCAGGATCGCGAACACCAGCAGAATGACGTTGTCGGGCATGTCGCGCGAGATGAACGCGCCCACGAGCGATGCGACCGCGCTCGGCGGTCCCATGAGCCAGACCAGGCGCGGCGACACGTTGCCGTAGGCACGATGGCGAAGGGTGCCCAACACGCTTCCCGACATGGCCTGAACGATGGTGAGTCCCGTCACGATCTTCACGGGGATCGCCGCGCCACCCACGAGCGGAGGGAGATACAAAAGCAGCGGCGTCAGAACGAGGCCGCCGCCGATCCCAAGGAGCCCCGAAAGGAACGACGCCACCAGTCCTGCGATCGCGGTGATGACCTCGTCGGGCATCCGCACCTATATATAAGGGACCGATGCGCTTGGCGTTGGCCGCGGTCGCTCTCCGTGTGGCGTGCGCTCCGGCCTCGTCTTCGGCGTCGCCGACGGGGAGGACCCGCGCCCGGCGTGAGCCAGACGCCGGTGTGCGAAGCGCTGGACGTTCGCTAGCATCGCGTGATCTCGTCGCAGGGGAGGCGCGCCATGAGGACTCGTTTGTTCGCGCTAGCCGCCGCTACCTCGGTGCTGCTGGCGGCGTGCGGCGGCGGCACTCCAGGTGCGCAGCCATCGGCGTCGACGGGGCCGAAGGCGGACATCAAGGTTGGCCTCGCCATCTCGCTCACCGGCGCCGCAAACATCTACGGACCGGCGCAGCAGAACGGCGCGAAGCTCGCGATGGAGCAGATCAACACAGCCGGCGGGATCGATGGCGCGAAGATCGCGCTCGTCGTCGAGGACGACGCGTCGGCCCGTGACCAGGGCATCACCGTCTTTCGCAAGCTCATCAACGAGGACAAGGTCGCGGCGATCCTCGGGCCGACGCTCTCGGGCGTCGCGGCGGGCGCGCATCCGGTCGCGCAGCAGGCCGGTCTTCCGGTGATCGCGATCTCGAACACCGGCGTTGGGATCGTCGGCAAGTGCGACTACGGCGCGTGCGACTGGATCTTCCGCGCGTCGCTCGGTGAGGAGACGGCTCTGCCGGCCGCGCTCAAGGCGGCGAAGGACAAGCTCAATCTCAAGAAGGTCGTGCTCATGTTCGAGAGCGACCAGAAGTTCGCGGCGGACGGCGCGGACATCTTCAAGAAGGCGGCGGCCGACAACGGCATCACGATCGCGCGGACCATCCCGTACAAGACCGCCGATGTCGACTTCTCGGCCTTCGTCACCCAGGCGAAGGGCGAGAGCCCCGACGCGATCCTCGCATCCGGGCTCGCCGGCACCGCTTCGAAGGTGCTCATCGAGGTGGGCAAGCAGTTCCCCCAGGGTCTGCGCGTCGTCGGATCGAACGGCTTCAACTCGCCGGCGGTCATCACGGCGGCCGGTGCCGCCGCACCGAACATGATCGTCGGTACCGCCTGGAACAAAGCGTCGACCGACAAGACCAACACCGACTTCGTGAAAGCGTTCAAGGACAAGTACGGCACCGACCCGGACCAGTTCGCCACGCAGGCGTACACGGCAATGATCGTTTTGGCGGACGCGATGAAGCGCTCGGGAAACGCCACCGACAAGGCCTCGCTCAAGAAGGCCCTCGAAGCGACCAAGGACCTCGCGACGCCGCTCGGAGCGTTCAGCTTCACGCCGGAGCACGACGTCAAGCAGCCGGTCTTCGTGATGACCGTGAAGGACGGTCAGTTCGTCCCGTTCAACTAACCTGACTCGCCGTGGCGGAGCAGCTCTATAACGCGATCTTCGTCGGCAGCATCTACGCGCTGTTCGCCGTCGGGTTCGCGCTCGTCTTCTCGGTCCTCGACATCCTGAACCTCGCGCACCCGGTCGTCTTCATGCTTGGCGCGTTCGTCGCGCTCTTCTGTATGTCGACGTTCGGTCTCCCGGCGGCCATCGCGGCCGTCGCCGCGTTCCTTGTGACCGGCCTCTTCGGGATCTTCCTCGATCGCCTGGCGTTCGCTCCGCTGCGCCGGCGCGGCGCGCCGCCGCTCTCGGCGATGATCTCGAGTCTCGGGTTCGCGATCGTCGTGATCAGGCTCATGGAGCTCCGGTACGGGCCCGACCTTACAAGCTATCCGGCCGGCAGCCTGCCGCAGACGGTGGTGCAGATCGGCGACGCGCGCGTGGACGGTCTGCGCTTGCTCATCATCGGGCTCGCGATCCTGCTGATGGCCGCGCTCACATACGTCGTCCGCGCGACGCAGCTCGGACGCGACATCCGCGCGCTCGCCGAGAACCCGCGCGCGGCGCGCCTCCTGGGCGTGGACGTCGACCGCGCTATCGCCGCGACCTTCTTCATCTCGTCGGGGCTCGGCGGCGTCGCGGGCGCGCTCCTTGGCTTCGCGTACAACGCGATCTATCCCCAGATGGGCACGCCGTACGAGCTGAAGGCGTTCACCGTGATGGTCGTCGGCGGGATGGGAAGCCTTCCCGGGGCGGTGCTCGGCGCCTACATCCTCGGTATCGGCGAGATCGCGGCGCTCGTGTTCCTCCCGGCCGAGCTCGCGGAGCTGCGGGACGCATTCGCGTTCGGTCTCCTTTTTCTCGTGCTGGTGATCCGGCCGCGCGGTCTTCTCGGCCACCGCGCGGTTGAGCGCGCGTAGTGGACGCGCTCGGCGAATTCGTCCGCGTCTACCAGACGACGATCGGGGTCATCGGCATCAACGCGCTGCTCGCGCTGTCGGTCTGGATCACGCTCTACGCCGGGCAGCTCACGCTCGGCAACGCCGCGTTCATGGCCATCGGCGCCTACGGCGCTGCGCTCCTCGGCATGCGCCTCGGCGTCCCGTTCCCTCTCGGCCTGGTGCTCGGTGCGGGACTCTCCGCCACGCTCGCGCTGCCCCTCGGCCTCGCGGTCTTCCGCCTCCGCGGCGTCTACCTCGCGATCGCCACGATCGGGTTCGGCGAGGTCGTCCGCGTCCTTCTGCTCACGCTGCCGTTCACCGGCAAAGCGCTCGGCCTGAACGGGATCCCGCCTCTTACCGAGCTCTGGCACATCTACCTCTCGCTCGTCGTCGTGGCCTACGTGCTCTGGCGGGTGCAGGGTTCGACCGTCGGGCGAGCCTGGGCCGCGATCCGCGAGGATGAGATCGCGGCGGCAAGCCAGGGGATCGCGATCCGCCGGTACAAGCTTGCCGCGTTCGTCGCGGGCGCGGCACTCGCGGCGTGGGCCGGTGGCCTCTCCGCGCATCTCAACTTTTCCATCGAGCCCGGCGACTTCGGCTTCACGCGCGCCGTTCAGATCCTCGTCTACGCAGTGGTCGGCGGCACGCCCAGCGTCGCGGGGCCGATCCTCGGTGCGACGCTCCTCACCGCGCTCCCCGAGATCCTGCGACCGCTCCGGGAGTACCGCGACATCTTCGCCGGACTGATCTTGATGGGAGTGATCATCTATCTGCCGCGCGGCCTCGTGACACTTGCCGAGCTTCGCAAGACCCGCCGCCTGCAGGAGATCGGAGCGGCGGATGTTGCTTGAGTGCGACGGCATCTCGAAGCGGTTCGGCGGCGTGCACGCCGTCGCGGAGGTCGACCTCGCTGTCGCTCCCGGTCAAGTGTTCGGACTCATCGGTCCGAACGGCGCCGGCAAGACCACACTCGTGAATCTCATCAGCGGCCATCTTCGTATCGACGCAGGCGCGATCCGGTTCGCCGGCGCCGACGTCACGCGCCTCGCGCCACACGCGCTCACGGCAAGAGGTATCGCGCGGACGTTTCAGGGCGTCCGTCTCTTCAAAGGCCTCACCGTTTTGGAGAACGTGCTCGTCGGGCGGCATGCTCGCATGCGGTCGGACGTCCTCCGGCGCCTCTGGCCTCGCGGCGCGCCCGACCGCCGGGACCGGGAAAGCGCGGGCCTCCTTCTCGAGCGGCTCGGGCTGAAGCGACCGCAGGCCCTCGCGGGCGAGCTGGCCTACGGCGATCAGCGCCGGCTGGAGATCGCGCGAGCGCTCGCGTCCGAGCCGCGGCTGCTCATTCTCGACGAACCCGCCGCCGGGATGAACCCGGCGGAATCCGCGCGACTCCGCGAGCTCATGCGAGCGCTCGTCGCGGAAGGACTCACGATCGTGCTCATCGAACACGACGTGCGCCTGGTGATGGGCACGTGTGAGCGCGTCGCGGTGCTCAATTTCGGCCGGAAGATCGCGGAGGGCACGCCTGTCGAAATACAGGCGAGCCCGATCGTGCGCGAGGCATACCTCGGGAGCGAGGACGCCGCGTGAGTCCGCCTCTTCTCGAGGTCGAAGACCTTCGCGTCCGTTACGGTGCGGTCGAGGCGGTACACGGCGTCTCGTTCACGGCGAATGGAGGCGAGGTAACTGCGCTCATCGGAGCGAACGGGGCGGGAAAGTCGAGCACCCTCGCCGCGATCAGCGGTCTCGTACCGACTCAGGGCCGGATCCGCTTCGACGGCCGCGACATCGCGGGCGCGCCGCCGCACCTGATCGTGCGTGCCGGTGTCGTCCAGGTGCCCGAGGGACGGGAGATCCTCGCTCGGATGACGGTCGAGGAGAACTTGCTCATGGGACTTCGTCGGCGTGACCGGGCGGAGCTCTCATCGGCCTACGAACGCTTCCCGATCTTGCGCGAGCGTCGCGCCTTGCTCGCAGGAACGCTTTCGGGCGGCGAGCAGCAGATGCTCGCGATCGCGCGGGCGCTTCTCGCGCGTCCGCGCCTGCTTCTGCTCGACGAGCCATCGCT
>VBDV01000119.1 GCA_005882765.1 Chloroflexota bacterium
CGGCGCGCATCCGTCGATTTGGGTACATCCAGCTCCTGGTCGGCGCGCTCATCATTCTTGCGATGGTGACCGCCCGCTTGAGCTAGGAAGCCGCGATCAGTCCAAATGAAAGAAGCGCGACGATTCTTTCACTGGCTGTGAAAGGTGTCGGCTCGGGTCTTAGTCAACTTCGCCGGCTATCAGTCTCAGCATTGATCTGACCCGTTCCCAAAGCGTGCGTCGGGCCGGGGGTTGGTAAGTCCCTGTGGCGATCGGAACGGTCGGATAAGCCGCGCGGAACTTGGCAACGGCGTCCGCGACCACGCTGGAGTGGCCACGATCAGGCGACCAAAGAGTGACGCCTTCGATGTCGCGTGCTATCGCTCGGACCCGAGCCTCCATCTCATCGAAAGAGCTGAAGTCGCCGCGCAAGATATCGGACCCGAATTCCCTGAGGGCCTTTGCCTGGCTTTGGAGTTGGGTCGCGATCGCCGTGTCGCTCTGTCCTTTCTGCTCCTTCAGCTCGCTCCAGAGTTCAGGGGCACGGATCATCAGAAGGTTCCCAAGGCCAAACTTGTGCAGCTTCGGTGTCTCCGAGACGAAGACGACAGTCGGAGGCCGAGCGCCCTCGACGAGGCGGATGATGTCCGTCTCTAGCCGGTCGAACTCCTCGCTGCAGGCGATCTTGATCGCGGTCGTCGAGTTCTGATAGGTGACGCTCGTTTCCCACCAGTTCTCGTCCGACCAGTCGACGATCTCACACCCGAATTCGGTCCGTAGGTAGCCGAAATGAGGGTCGACGCGCCGCCCCCAGTGCTTGGCGTCCATCTACCGGATTCTCGCCGCATCGTTCGGGTAGAGGCCAGCGGGATGGCCATTTCGATCTCAATCCGGTCCCCGGGAACCGCGTAGGCCCCCTGTCGTCATACAGAGCATTCCCGGCTCAGGGCCGGAGAGGAGGCTGGTATGCGTGGGTTCCTCGCGGGTCTCGCCGCGGTCGCCGCGGCGCTCATCGTCACAGCGCAGCCGGCCGCGGCCTGCGCGGGCCTCATCGGCCCCAACGGCGCGGTCAACCTGCTACGCACCACGACGTTCGCGGGCTATCACGACGGCATCGAGCACTACGTCACGTCGTTCCAGTTCGCCGGAGGCTCGGGACAGTTCGGATCGCTCATCCCATTGCCGGGCGTCCCGGACAAGGTCGAGAAGGGGGGCGACTGGACGCTCCAGCGTCTCATCCGCGAAACGAACCCGATCGTTCGGAATGATGCACGTTCGTTGTTCGCAGTGGCGGCACCGCAGGGCGTTCAGGTTCTCATGGAAGTTCGGATCGACGCGCTCGACATCACCGTCCTCAAGGGCGGCGGCCCCGAGGTTGGTCGGTGGGCCACCGAGCACGGCTTCCGTCTCCCACCGGCCGCGCCCGAGGTCCTCGACTTCTACGCAAACCGCAGCCCGATCTTCCTCGCGGCAGTCTTCGATGCTGACGCCGCGAAGGCTCGCGGGCAGCGGATCGGCGACGGCACGCCGGTTCACGTGACGATCCCCACGGCGAACCCGTGGGTGCCGCTCCGCATCCTCGGCCTCGGCAAGAACGCCGACGATCGCATCGATGCCGACGTGTATCTCCTCACGGACCAGCGCCCCGCGCTTCTCCCCTACCCGTTCGCGAACGGCATGCGCCTCGACCACAGCGCGGCGGCCACGAGCGCACTCTTGACCGATCTTCGATCTGACAAGGGCATGGGCTGGATCCCGCAGTCGGGGTGGCTCACGAAGATCGCGATCGACGCGTCCGCGAGCCAGCTCACGTACGACCTCGCCGTCGACACGAAGGGCACGAGCCCGTCGCGAGTCGCGGCCGGCCTGCAGGCCCCTCCGAGCCCGACGAGCTCGTCGGGTCAGCCCTCGAGCGACCAGATCGCGCTCATCGGCATCGCACTCGCGTCCCTCGGGGCGATCGTCATCCTCCGCAAGTCGCAATCGGTGACCGCGTGATCGTCCGCACGATCGTCGCATTGGCGCTCGCCGCACTCGCGGCGAGCGCCTGCACGACAGCCAGCGCGGCACAGCTTCCGACCCACATCGCGATCCGCATCCACTACTCGCATTTCGACCAGACCAAGATCGACGTCCCGATGGGCGTGCCGGTCACGTTCACACTCGTCAACGACGATCCCATCGACCACGAATGGCTCATCGGCGACGAGGCCTTCCACGCACGCCACCGCGCTGGCACCGAGGCGGTGCACGGCGATCGTCCGAATGAGATCTCGCTGCCGCCCTTCAGCATCAAGACGACGACGCTCACCTTCGACAGGCCGGGCCCGCTCACCTTCATCTGCCACTTCCCGCAGCACGAGGCCTACGGAATGGTCGGCGTGGTGATGGTGAAACCCGGCTAAGCGCGTACGAGTTCGATCCCAGAACTCGGATGACGGACCTGAGTAAACCAGCGATGCTCAGGCGAGTGCGCTTCTCGATCGTCGCGACCTTCGTCGTCGTGCTCGCTAGCGCTTGCGTCCCGGCACCGGTAGCCCCAACGGCGACTCCCGTACCAGCCTCCCCATCGTTTGTGGCGGCGCCGAGCGCGACGACCCCGCCGCCAGCACGGAAGTTGACCCGTCCCGCACCTTTCCACGGCGACCCGCCAATCCTGCTGCGGGCTCTGCCAGAGGCCGGGACCTTCGCGTCCCGGTCTGGACAGTGGAGGTACGACGGCGTGCACGGGACACTCGAGCAAGCTCCCACGACCGACGAACCCCTGGAGCATCCGGCGCCTTCGGGGACGCTCGTGGCTATCGAGCACCAGGGACGGACGCCCGCCGGATACGCGATCTCTAACGAGCTCGCGATCCGCGACGGAGCTGGCGGACCTGAGCGGGTCGTGTACCGCGCGCCGGAGCTCTTCTACTGGTCGGGCTGGTCGCCCGATGGCCGGTACACCGCCGTCTGGGAGGTCGACTTCTATAGCGGCTCGGTCGACCTCGATGGCCGTCCGCTGCTGGTCATCGACGCGGCGACCGGGACGAAGGTCACGCTCGGGCGGACGCTCCTGTACGGCAGCACCGCCTGGACGCCGCCGCACGCCCTGGCTTTCGTCGCCGGCCTCGGGCGGGCGGTCTGGGAGGACAAGCGGCTCAGGCTGTGGTCACCTGAGAACGGAATCCGGGACCTCACCCCGCAAGGGGTCGCGAGCTTCGCGCCCGCGTGGAGCGGCGACGGCCAGTCACTCTACTTCGCGAGCGGGCCGTCAGGCGACTACGACCCGCTCGTGGTGTTCGCCGGGCGGGGGGTCGGAGACCGGCGAATTGCGGTGCTGAATGTGGCGACGGGCGCGCTGCGTTCCCTCCCACATGAGCCTGGCTATGTCGAGGAGGGTGCGCGCCCATCCCACGACGGCACGCGGCTCCTGGTGCTACGGCGGAAGACTGTCCCATCGACGGATCTGCACTCGATCGCTGACGCGCCGATCGAGGTCTGGCTGACCGACGCGGACGGCGCTCACGGCACGGCACTGATGCGGGTCACGAACAGCTTCGGCTACTACGGGTGGGATCCGGGTCCATCCGAGTGGGACTGGTCGGAGTGAGGAGCTAGCCGGACTGCGACGACATCAGCTTGGAGAGCCCTCCGGCGCGACTTCGCGCGGGTGAACGGCCTCGACGAGCTTCAGGTCCGTGAGGGCAACCGGCTCGATCGCCTCCCATTCGTGGTCCGTCCGCGATCCGGCGGGGCAATAGGCCCACACGCCGTCATGGATCGTGACGGGGTTGACGGCAGCGAGCCTCGCGGTCCGACTCGCAGTCACATGGGCCTGCGCCCGACAGACATATCGGACGAGATCGGTGTTCATCCCCACGCCACCGCCTACCGGTATTTGCTGCTTGCTCGACGAGCATACGTCCAGGCGCCTCCCGTGCAAGTTTCTGGCAGGTAAAAACCGAAAAGGCGGAGCGGCCTCCGCCGCGCCGCCTTCCCGATAGAGCATCGCCGTGCTAGCTCTGCTCCTTGAACTCGCCTTCGATCGTGTCGCCGTCGCGCTTTGCGCCGGCGCCCGCGGGCTCGCCCTCGGTCTGCTCGGCCCCGGGTTGGGCCGGCTGTTCCGCCTGCTGCTTGGCCTGCTCCTGCTGGTACATGACCTCGCCGATCTTCGTCGAGGATGCCCGCAGTGCCTCCGTCGCCGACTTGATCCGCTCGACATCGTCCGTCTTGAGTGCGTCGCGTAGCGCCGCGAGCTTCTCCTCGACATCCTTTTTGGTGTCGGCAGGGACTTTGTCGCCGAGATCCTTGAGCGTCTTCTCGATGGAGTAGGCCATCGTGTCGCCCTGGTTCCGGGCCTCGATCTTTTCGCGGTTGCGGCGGTCCTCCTCGGCGTGCGCCTCGGCGTCCTTCACCAGACGCGAGACCTCGTCCTTGGAGAGGCCGCTCGATGCGGTGATGGTGACGTGCTGCTCGCGTCCGGTGGCCTTGTCGCGCGCCTTGACGTTGACGATGCCGTTCGCATCGATATCGAACGACACCTCGATCTGCGGGATGCCCCGTGGTGCGGGCGCGATCCCGTCGAGGACGAACCGCGCGAGACTCTTGTTGTCCGCGGCGAGCTCGCGCTCGCCCTGGGTGACGTGGATCTCCACCTGCGTCTGCGCGTCCGACGCGGTGGTGAAGACCTGCGACTTCGAGGTCGGGATCGTCGTGTTCCGCTCGATGAGCTTCGTGGCGACGCCACCGAGCGTCTCGATGCCGAGCGAGAGCGGGGTCACATCGAGGAGAAGCACGTCCTTCACCTCGCCCTTGAGCACGCCCGCCTGGATGGCCGCGCCGACGGCGACGACCTCGTCCGGGTTCACGCTCTGGTTCGGCTGCTTGCCGTTGAAGAGCTTCTTCACCGTCTCGACCACGAGCGGCATGCGCGTCTGGCCGCCGACGAGGACGACCTCGTTGATCTGATCCGCGGTGTGGCCGGCGTCCTTCAACGCCTGCTTCACCGGTGAGGTCGTCTTGTCGACGAGATCGCCCACGAGCTGCTCGAGCTTCGAGCGGGTCAGCGTCATGACGAGGTGCTTCGGGCCGGACTGGTCCGCGGTGATGAACGGCAGATTGACCTCGGTCTGCTGCGTCGAGCTCAGCTCGATCTTCGCCTTCTCCGCGGCTTCCTTGAGCCGCTGCAGAGCCTGCCGATCGTTGCGCAGGTCGATGCCCTGGTCCTTCTTGAACTCGTCGATGAGCCAGTCGATCACACGCTGGTCGAAGTCGTCGCCGCCGAGGTGTGTGTCGCCGTTCGTGGCTTTCACCTCGAAGACACCTTCGCCGAGCTGGAGGACCGAAATGTCGAACGTGCCACCACCGAGGTCGTACACGGCGATGATCTCGTCCTTCTTCTTGTCCAGGCCGTACGCGAGGGATGCCGCGGTGGGCTCGTTGATGATCCGGAGAACCTCGAGACCCGCGATCTGACCCGCGTCCTTTGTCGCCTGGCGCTGCTGGTCGTCGAAGTAAGCCGGAACGGTGATGACCGCCTGCGTGACCTTCTCGCCGAGGTACGCCTCAGCATCGGTCTTGAGCTTCTGAAGGATCATTGCCGAGACCTCGGGCGGCGTGAGCTTCTGGCCGTTCCCGAGAACGATCTCGACGCCGCCGTTCGACGCCGGCTGAATCTTGTACGGGACCATCTTCACGGTCCGCTGGACTTCGGAGTCGGTGAAGCGCCGGCCCATGAGGCGCTTGACCGAGTAGATCGTGTTTTCGGGGTTCGTGATCGCTTGCCGCTTCGCGACCTGGCCGACGAGGCGCTCTCCGGTCTTCGTGAACGCCACGACCGACGGCGTGATCCGTCCGCCCTCCGCGTTGGGGATGATCGTCGGCTCGCCACCTTCCATGTAGGCCATCGCCGAGTTCGTCGTTCCGAGATCGATGCCGATCACTTTTGCCATTTCAGTTCTTCTCCTTGCCTTCGCTCCCACTCGAGACGGTGACGAGCGCCGGACGAATTAGCTTGTCGTGTAGCCGGTATGCCTTCTGGTGCTCCGCGATGATCGTTCCCTCGGGCTGGTCGGACGGGACGTGCGCGACGGCCTCGTGCTGGTAAGGGTCGAACGCGAGCCCGAGCGAGTCCACCGGCTTCAAGCCCTCGGCTTCGAGGATGCCGCGCAGCTTTCGCTCGAGAAGCCACATACCTTCGACCCACGGGGTCCCCTTGAGCTCTTCCGGGATCGTCGCGAGCGCGCGATCGAACCCGTCGAGGACATCGAGTATTTTCGAGATGAGGTCCGACTTCGCGAATTTGGCGAACTCGGTGCGCTCCGCCTCGTTGCGCTTGCGGTAGTTCGCGAAGTCCGCCGCCATACGCTTCAGATCGTTCGTGAGCTCTTCAGCTCTCTGGTCAGGTTGGCTGGCAGCCGGCGCCTCGGCGGCGGCCGCCTCCGTCTCCACATTCGCGTGCCCGTTGCCACCGCGCTCGCGCGAGCGCTGCTCGAGCAGCTCCTCCGCGCGGCGGATTTTGTCGTCCATCAGCGTCCCTCCATGACTCGAACGAGGTCGCTCATGAGCGACCCCACGTAGCGGACCGCGCCGATCGACCGCGCGTAATCCATTCGCGTCGGGCCGACGACCCCCACGAAGCCGACCACGTCACCGCTTGCGCCGTAGCGCCCGATGACGAGGCTGCAGTCGCGGAGCGATTCGTGCCGGTGCTCTCGACCGATCGTGATGTGGACCTCGCCGTCGCCGAGGTCGAGCGGCAGGATCTCCGAGAGGCGGGTGTGATCCTCGAAGAGACTCAGCATCGCGCGGCTCCGGTCGCTCCCGGCGAACTCAGGCTGGGCCAGGATGTTCTGAAAGCCGTCCACGTACACCTCGCGTGCGCGAACCGTGTCGTACTCGTCGAGGATCCGAGCAAGGGCCCTGGTGATGTCGGCATCGGCGCCCTGTTCCGCGGCGGCCGCCTCGTGCACTTTCGTCGCCGTCGCGCCTCCGAGCGACTCGGTGAGCCGCGAAGAAAGCGTTCGCAGCTGCTCGGCCGTGGTGGGCGTCCCGAGCTCCAGAACCTGTTGGCGCACGGCGCCGCCGTCGGCCACCGCGACCAGGAGAACCCGCCGCTCCTGGATCGGAACGACCTCGACGTGGCGGAGCGTTGTGCGCGTGCTCGCCGGCGGCGTGACGATCGAGGCCTCGGCCGTGAGCCGGGCGAGGCTCGATGCGGCGACGCGGAGCCACGCCGCCGTGTCCTGCAAGGCCTGCTGGAACTGGTGCGAGACGGTCACCTGCTCGTCGGCCCGGAGCGACGGGACCGGCATCAGCGTCTCGATGAAATAGCGGTACCCAAGATCGGTCGGCACCCGTCCAGCCGAGGTGTGCGGGTGCGTCAACAGACCGGCGTCCTCGAGCGCGGCGAGCTCGTTGCGGACGGTGGCCGGCGAAACGTCGAGCCGGTACCCGCGGACGAGCTGCACCGAGGCCACGGGCTCGGCGGTCGCGATGTACTCGCGTATGACCGCGCCAAGGACCTGGCGGGCGCGCTGATCGAGGTCCGGAAACTCAGCGGGATTGGGTTTCTTGGTCAATTAGCACTCTCCCATCGAGAGTGCTAAGAGCCTACCAAGGCGCGACCGTCGCCGTCAAGGTCGTAACGCTCGCTGACTTGCCCGTGACCCTGGCACCCAGCGTGCTGGTTGCCTCGCGCGACGCGAACGTAGGGGTGGAGGTCCTGGCGATGTTCTCCGAGTTCAAGACTTTCCTGCTCAAGGCGAACGTGCTCGCGCTGGCTCTCGCGTTCATCCTCGGCGTGGCTCTCGCGGCGGTGGTCAGCTCGCTGGTGAAAGACATCATCTTGCCGCCCGTCGGGCTGCTTTTCGGCGGGGTCGATTTCAACAATCTGTTCATCGACCTCTCGGGCAAGCACCCGGCGAGTCTGAAGGCGGCCCAAGATGCGGGGCTCGCGACGATCAACTACGGCGTGTTCATCAACACGGTGATCGTGTTCATCATCGTGGCGTTCGTCGTGTTCCTGATCGCCCGGTCCTTCATACCGAAGGCGGCGCCGACGAAGATGTGCCAGTTCTGCGGCGAGGAGATTCTCGCGTCGGCGACACGGTGCCGCTACTGCACGAGCCAGCTGACGGCTGGCGCGCGCGCGTAGTTACGCGGCGGTCGGCGAGAGGAGCGCGCGGACACGGGTGATGAGGTCGTCGAGCTCGAACGGCTTCGTCACGTAGTCGGCCGCGCCGAGCTCGGTCGCGTAGAGACGCTCGGACATCCCGAAGATCGCGGTCACCACGATCACCGGAAGGTGCGATATTCGGCCATCCGCGCGGAGCTCGCGCAGCACCGAGAAGCCGTCCCGCTTCGGCATCATGAGGTCGAGGACCATCACCGAGGGTGAGAGATCGTCGACATCCCGCATGGCCTCATCGCCGTCGTGCGCGAGCTTGGCGTCGAGGCCGTCGTCCTTCAGGGCGGTCAGCATGACGTCGCCCAGGGTCGGGTCGTCTTCGACGACCAGCACGAGCGGCCGCTTCCGCGGCGGGGTTGCCACCTAGATCAATCTCCGGCTGTCGCCGGAGAAACGCCTCCGGCAGGATCGACTCGCTCCTCCGGCAGAGCCGCTCGTCGCTCGGTAGTCACCTCTAGAAGCGGACCTCCTTGGCGAGGCGGTCGGCGTCCTTGATCGCGATCCGGCGGCGCCGGATCGAGATGATCTCGCGGCGCTCGAGATCGCCAAGCACGCGGTTCACCGAGACCCTCGACGCTCCGATGAACGCAGCGAGCTCGTCCTGCGTTAGGGTCAGCTCGTTCGTGCCGTCGCCGCTCGAGCGCACCAGGTCGAGCAGGTACTTCGCGACCCGGCTCGGGACGTCCAGGAAGATCAAGTCCTCGACGCGATCCGAAAGCCGGCGAATGGTGCGAGCGAGAGTCTCGAGGACGACGCGGAACGACGCCGGATGCGATTCGAGATAAGCGAGGAAATCGTCGCCGGCGAGAAGCGCCGCACGGGTGTCCTCCAGCGCGGTCGCGGATGCCGAGCGAGGGCTTCGATCGAAGAGCGCAAGCTCGCCGAAGAACTCCCCCGGCCGCATGATCGCCACGAGAGCCTCCTGGCCGAACTCGCCGGGGAGCGCGATCTTCACCCCACCGTCCAAAACCATGTACAGGTGTGTCCCCGGGTCATCCTTGCGAAAGATCATCTCGCCCCGTTTGAAGCTCTTCGTACGGACGCGCTCCGCGAGCTCCGCGAGCTCGCTGTCGGGGAGTCGGGAGAAGAGGGGAAGCCGCCGAAGGTGCTCGGCCACGCGCTGCTCGGGCATCCGCCGGATTCTACGAGGGGAACTTGACGCCCCGAGCATCATGAGCGGCCCATGGACGAACCGAGGGAGAAGGCTCCCGCTGCGCTCGGCGAGGCATACATCTCAGGCGCGCTGACCGCGCTCGACGACGGTCCGCGCACGAAGCTCTTCTACGAGCTGCTGGCGGAGATCGCCGAAGCCGCGGGCTTGCGCGCGTATCTTCCCCATCGCGTCACCGACCCCGTCGCGGCCGCCCACCTGGATCCGCGTTCGGTTTACGAGATCGACCGCGCACATGTCACGAGCGCGGCCGTGCTCATCGCGTATGCAGGCATCCCCTCCTTCGGCGTTGGCATCGAGGTAGAGGTCGCGCGTGAGCATGCCGTCCCGGTCATCGTGGTCGCCGAGCGGGACCGGCCCATCTCGCGACTCTTGCTGGGAAATCCGGCGGTCGTCGAGGTCGTGAAGTTCGCGGACCTCGACGGCTTGCGGCATGGGCTCGCGGCGGCGCTTGCCGCGGTCGCTTCGGTAACGCGCGACGGCGTACGCCCCATGGTCTCCGATGACGTCGTCGTGCGGCGATTCATCGCGAGCCTCGAGGAGGCGCGCCGGTTGCCGCCGGCGGAGGTCACCGCGCTCCTGCGGGTCGGCGAGCTCGACGGCGAGACTGCCGCCGCGATCCGCGAGGCAGTCCTGGGTGGACGTCTCTTCGCCGCCGGCCTCCGCGATCTTGTCGGCCGGTACGCCCTGCGCGGCGCGGACCTCGGCGCGTTCGTCCTGCGCGACGTCTTGGAGCGGTCGCTTAGCGAATCGGCAGGAACGCTCGGGATCGACCCGCGCACGGTGCGCCGTCACGTCGCGACCGCGCGCGTCCGCGTGGGACTGGCCGAGGACGCCGCACCGGATTCGGTCGCACAATGGCTCGTGACCGAGCTCATCGCGCCGCCGACGCGGGCGCTGCAGCTCCATCTCTTTGGCGTAACGAAGGCCCGCCAATAACGTGGCGGCCGAAGAAAGAATGGGTGCGGGGCGCTTCGCGCACGGGGGCCCCCGCCTCCCCCGCGCTAGAAAAAGGTAGGAATGGGAAAAGGACAGAAGAAGCAGAAGACCAGCGGAAAGCTGGGCTGGCGGAGCAAAAAGGCGAACCACGGGCGCAAACCCGGAATGGGCCGCGGAAAGCGCAACTAGAGAGGGCACGCCGTGGGGCGTGCCCTCCCTCCTTCAGGGCTCCGGCCTCGTCTTCTAGCGGCGCTTCTTGCGAGTCGACGAGCTGCGGCGCGTCGTGCGTTTCGCAGTCGAGCGCCCAGCGCTCTTCCGGCGCGCCGTGGTCTTGCGGCCCCCGCGCTTCGCTGTCGTCCGTTTCGTCGTGCCGCGCTTGGCGGTGCCCCGCTTGGCGGTCGCGCGCTTCGCGGTCGTTTTGCGCCGGCTCGTCGTGCGCTTCGCCGTGGTCTTCCGTCCGCCTGCGCTCGTGCTCGCGCGGCGCCGAGTCGTCTTACGACCGCTACCGCCGGACGCTGACCCGCTCATTGGCGAGGGCGGAGGCGGGGTCGGACTTGCTGGCAGCGGCGTGGGCCAGACCGAGCCGGGCTCCTTCTGCGCGGACCAATCGGTGCCTTCGTCTTCCTGCATGGTTCCTCCCCAAATATCGGTGGAGTGTTCGCGTGATGCATATCGAATTCCGCTTTGCATAGCAAGCGCCGTGACTCCGCGGCGCTCTGCTACGGCAAGAGACGGACGAACACTTCGCTCGCCAGAAGGCGGCCCCGCGCCGTAAGGCGCGCGTAACGACCTTCGACACGGACGAGGTGTGCAGGCTCGACCTCACGCAGGGCAGACCGCACGCGTGTGGCCGCGGTGGCGCCGAACCGCGCTGCGTAACGCTCGAGGTCGAGGCCCGAGTCCAGTCGCAGCGCGAGCATCGCGGCCTCGCTCGGCGGATCGGCCTCCGCGTCGACCACTCGCTCGCTTCCCGACTCCGCCCGCGAGATGTACGCGCGGAGGTCGGCCGGGTTCGCTGACCGCGCGCCCGCGAGATGCGTGTGTGCGCCGACTCCCACGCCGAGCCAGTCGCGGTCGCGCCAGTACCCGAGGTTGTGGAGCGAACGCTTTCCCGGCCGAGCCCAGTTGGCGATCTCGTAGTGGCGGTAGGCCGCGCGCTCGAGTGCGCGTTCGGCGACCCGGTACATCCGGGCGATACCGGCGTCATCGGGTTGTGCCTCTGCGGCGGCTCGGCGCCAGCGTTCGAGGACCGGCCACCCGCCACCAGGCCAATTCGGGATCGACCCCTCCGGATCGAGCCGCAGCTCGAGCGGGTAGCAGGAGATGTGATCGGGGTTCAACCCGGCTGCCGTCTGGAGGTCCCGCTCCCAGGCTGCGATGTCCTGTCCGGGCCACCCGAAGATGAGGTCGAGATTTGTGTCCAGCCCGGCATCCCGCGCGACAGCGACCGCAGCCGCGCTGTCCTCCGGCTGGTGGGTCCGCCCGAGTGCGCGCAGGCCTCGCGCGTCGAAGCTCTGCGCGCCGAGCGAGAGACGCGTGAGTCCGAGCGCGAGCCAGGCCTCGAGCCGGGCCCGATCAAGGGTGGCCGGGTTCGCCTCGAGCGTGACCTCGCGCGGCCGAAGGACGAACGCGCGACGGAGCGCGTCGCCGAGCATCGCGATCTCCGCGGGCTCGAGCAGGCTCGGCGTGCCGCCACCGAAAAAGAGCGTGCGCGCTCGTGGACGGCCGAGGAGCGCTCCCTCCCGCGCGATCTCGCGCCCGAGCGCGTCGAGGTAGCGCGAGCGGAGCGCGGTCGTGGCGGGCGCGGTGGCGAAATCGCAGTACGGGCAGCGCGAAGCGCAGAACGGGATGTGTACATACAGGCCGATCCCCTGAGTCATCGGGTCACGCCCAGAGGATTGGGGAGCACAGCGTCCGCCGACAGCTCCGCGGTGCGCCCGAGGTCGAGGAGCCACTCGCGCGATTCGTGGACGAAGGCAAGGAGATGGCTCGGCTGCCAGTCGCTCTCGGTCGCGATGCGCTCCTCGCCGAAATCGGGGAGGAGCAATACGTAAGCCGTCGCCCGGTCAACGAGGCGCGCCCCAGACACGCCGAATCCGCCCATGCGCTCGGCACCACCGAGCGCCGCCACGACCGACGCCCGCAGGGGTGCCACGACCTCGGCGAGGCGCGCGTCCAGCCCGGTCGGCTCGACGCCCGCGGCGTGCTGCAGCGCCACGGATGAGCGCGCCGCGTAGAGCCCTTCGAGCAGCCCACGCGTCTCGCGCGACAGCTTCTCCCACATCGCCGACGCGTCGTTCTCGGAGACGGCGCGCAGGAAGGTTGACGCGGCGAGCTGCGTGGGATGCTCGAACTGGATCTTCGGCGATTTCACGTCTCGTCACCGATCCGAAGGACGGCGAGGAAGGCCTCCTGCGGGATCTCGACCGATCCCACCATCTTCATGCGCTTCTTGCCTTCCTTCTGCTTCTCGAGGAGCTTTCGCTTGCGCGTGATGTCGCCGCCGTAGCACTTCGCGAGCACGTCCTTGCGCTTCGCCTTCACGGTCTCGCTCGCGACGACCTTCCCGCCGATCGCAGCTTGGATGCGAACGTCGAACATCTGCTTCGGGATGAGGCCGCGGAGCTTGTTCACGAGCACGCGACCGGTCTGCTGTGCGCGCCCCCGGTGGGTGATGATCGAAAGCGCGTCGACAAGTGTTCCGGCAACGAGGATGTCGAGGCGCACGAGGTCCGCCGGGCGGTACTCCGCGAACTCGTAGTCGAGCGAGGCGTAGCCGCGCGAGCTCGACTTCAGCTGGTCATAGAAATCGACGATCACCTCGGAGAGCGGCATGTCGTACTTCAGCATCGCCCGCGTCGGATCGACGTAGCTCATGTCGGCGAGGGACGCGCGCTTGGTCTGCGCGAGCTCCATCACCGGACCCACGTGCGTGGTCGGCACGATGACCGTCACCTTCATCCACGGCTCGCGGATCTCGACGATCGTGCCCGGGTCCGGCAGGAGCGCCGGGTTGTCGATCGCGACCTCGGCGCCCTTCTGGGTTATCACGCGGTACTCGACGGACGGCGATGTGGCGATGAGGTCGAGGTCGTACTCGCGCTCGAGGCGCTCCTGCACGATCTCGAGATGGAGAAGGCCGAGGAACCCCGCGCGGAAACCGAAGCCCAGTGCCTGCGACGTCTCCGGCTCGTAGATGAGCGACGCGTCGTTTAGACGCAGCTTCTCCATCGCGTCTTTGAGCAGCGGGTAGTCCTGCGCGTTGGATGGGTAGAAGCCCGCGAACACCATCGGTTTCGCCGGCCGGTAGCCCGGAAGCGGCGCGGTCGCGGGGCGACCGGCCAGGGTGAGCGTGTCGCCGACGCGGCAGTCGGCCACCGCTTTGAGGCCGGTCGCGATGTAGCCGGTCTCGCCCGTTTCGAGGCGCGGGATCGGCCGCGCGTCCGGAACGAAGACGCCGAGCTCGAGCAGCTCGCTTTCCTTCTCCGTCGCGAAGAGCCGGATCCGCTCGTGGTCGCCGAGCGAGCCGTCGACGACCCGGACGTGCGCGACGACGCCCTTGTACGCGTCGTAGTGCGAGTCGAAGATCAGCGCGCGAAGCGGCGCGCCGACGTCGCCAACCGGCGGCGGGACACGCTCGACGATCGCATCGAGGAGCTCGTTCACGCCCGCGCCGGTCTTTCCGGAGACGAGGAGGATCTCTTCGTCGCGGAAGCCGAGGGTAGTGCGCAGCTCCTCTCGGATGACATCCAGGTCGATGTTCGGCAGGTCGATCTTGTTGATGACCGGGATGACCTCGAGGCCCTGCTCGACCGCGAGGTAGGCGTTCGCGAGTGTCTGCGCCTCGATGCCCTGCGACGCGTCGACGAGCAGCACCGCGCCCTCGCAGGCGGCGAGCGATCGACTGACCTCGTACGTGAAGTCGACATGTCCGGGGGTGTCGATGAGGTTGAGCTCGTGGTCGCGCCAGGTCATGCGCACCGCGCGCGCCTTGATCGTGATCCCGTGCTCGCGCTCGAGCTCCATCGAGTCGAGCAGCTGGTCGCGCATCTCACGCAGGGGCACGGTCCCCGTCGTTTCGAGCAGCCGATCGGAGAGGGTCGTCTTGCCGTGATCGACGTGCGCGATGACGCAGAAGTTGCGGATGCGGGCGAGCTCGGCCATCGCGTTCAGACTAGGGTCAGACGGCCGCGGTCACCCTCCGCCGGTCGCGCCCTGGACGTCGCGCCGCTCGAAGAGCCAGAAGGCGACGCCAGCAAGGACGAGCGTGTAGACCGCGAGTACAGCGATCGAATGGGTCTGATCGGGAAGAGTCGCGGCTGCGCCAAAACCACCCGAGCCTCCGGTCCACGCCGAGATGTTGCGCACCAGGAGAAAGTCCGCGATGTTCTGGAACCAGCTAAACAGGTTCGAGAAGAGCGCGATGATGAGCTGCTCGGCGAAGTAATAGCCCAATCCGATCGCCATGCCCGCGGCGGACGATCTCGCGACCACGGTCACGAAGGTCGTGAGCGCGAGGTAGGGCAGGACCGAGGTCCACGCCTTCCAGAGGGCGAGTCCGGCGTCGGACCACGTCGCCGTGGCTGCGCCCGAGGGCGCCGCCCCTGCGATCGACGTGGCGACGACGCTAGCGATCGCGACGGTCGCCAGCGCCACGACGAGCCCGAGGAAGGCGATGACCGCGAGCGTGATCAGCTTCGCCGTGAGGTAGGGCCAACGCCCGATCCCCTGCGTGAGCGCCGATCGTAGCGTGCCGGCTCCGTAGTCGATCCCGATCGCCGAGGCGGTGAGGATCGCGATGAGAATCAGCGCGAGGGTCTGCACGATACCGAGGGCGGTCGAGATGCTTCCTGGCAGCGAGAAGCCCTGATAGGCGCGTGCGAGGCGGGCCGGTAACGTCGCCGCCTGCTGGCGGCACTGCGCCGCAAGCCCGGCGACGACCTGGGCGTCGAGATCGGCAGGCTGCCGCGCGGGGTTGCCCGAGAGGAGGTCGTTGCAGGCGACCGTGCGCGGCGCGCGTCCCTGCTGTTGCTGCAGCGAGGCTGGGACGGTCAGCTCGCCGCCCGTCGTCTGGAGGTTCTGGTAGGAGAAGAACTGCCCCCACACCGCGAGCTGCGCGAAGAGGATCGCGAAGACAAGCAGGATCCACAGCATCCAGCGCCGCCGGAGCTTGAACCACTCCCATCTCGTCAGGTTCGCGACGTTCCCGATCACGACCGTTCCTTTCCGGTCGTTGGATCGGTGCCCGTGATTTCCATGAAGAATTCCTCGAGCGACCGGTGGACCGGTACGAGCTCGTTGACGTAGACCTGCTGCACCGCCAGATCGCGCGACAGCTCCCACGCGCGGGCCTGCGATCCCGTGACCAAGAGGCCACCGTCGTGACGCTCGACGTGCTCCACCCAACGTATGCCGGAGAGAATGGCTTGGGCTTTCGTATCGTCGGTTGTGCGTAGCCGAAGCCCGTCGTGCTGACGGAGTAGCTCCTTGATCGAGCCCTGCGCGATCAGTCTGCCGCGTGAGAGGACGGCGACGTTGTCGCAGACCAACTCGGTCTCCGCGAGCAGGTGACTCGACAGAACCACCGTCCGTCCGCCCTTGCCGAGATCGCGGATGAGCTCGCGCACCTCGACGACACCTGCCGGGTCGAGTCCGTTCGTCGGCTCGTCGAGGAACACGAGCTCCGGATCACCGAGGAGCGCGCATGCGATCCCGAGGCGCTGCTTCATCCCGAGCGAGTAGGTCGAATATTTGCTGTCGGCGCGCTTTCCGAGGTCCACAAGCTCGAGGAGCCGGTCAACGTCGGCCGGTGCGCCCCGCCGACCGATCCCCTGGAAGTAGCGCAGATTCCCGCGTCCCGAAAGGTACGGATAGAAGGTCGGCGTCTCGACCATCGCTCCAACCCGCCGGAGCGTCGCCGGGTGGCGAGCGGGATCGCCGAAGATCCGAGCCTCGCCGCTCGTCGGGTGGACGAGCCCTAAGAGCATGCCCATCGTCGTGGTCTTGCCGGAGCCGTTCGGCCCGAGAAATCCGAAGACGCCACCTCGCGGGACGCGGAGCGTCAGGTTGTTCACCGCGACGACGTCTCCGTATCGCTTGGTCAGGTCGGTCGTCTCGATCACGTGCCCGTTCTGAGAGCTCATGCGGACCTTTTCATCGGGGGCCGAGCTGACGCCCGGGGTCCGATCGAAAGCACGCGGACGAACGCACGGACCGTCGTCGCGAGCGCTTCGCGCTCGTTCGGGGTCATCCCGCGCAGTGCGCGTGCGAGCTGGGCGTTCGAGCGTTGTTCGAGGCGCCGCAGAAGCCGAGACCCCTTCGCGGCAAGCTCGAGGAGAACGGCACGGCGGTCAGAGGGATCGGTCTGGCGGCCGACGTACTCGAGGCGAACCAATCGATCGCTCAGGGCTGACGCGCTGGCCAGGCTCATCCCCAGGCGCCTTGCTAGATCGCTGACGCGAACGGGGTGGTCAGCGGACGCGAGCACGAACAGCGCGCGCAGCTGGGTGAACGTCAAATCGACGTCTGCCCAGGCGTCAGGGGATCGCGCGGTGAGCTCGCGCATCTGCGCCACGAGCCGGGATAGCTCTGCGTCAGTCGGGCGTCCCACGTGAATACTCTACGAGACATTGATTATCGATGCCCGATGAAGTTTCGGTATCAGGTGCCGATGAGTGCAGAGCCCTTCACCGGCACTAGGCGGCGGCCGGAGGACCCGAACCGCGCGTCAGTCGGGCGCGGACCACCGCGAGGATCTCGTGCAGCTCGCCGATCCGTAAGAGATACGCCGCCCCGAGATAGACCAAGCCTCCGACCCCTGCCGCGAGGATCGTCTGAAGCAGCAGGGTCAGCTTTGGCGGGTCTTTGACGAGATCGAACGGCAGGTTCGTGACATAGATAAACCCGAACATCGCTACGCCCATGAGCAGGCTCGCGCAGACCTGCTTCAGGGTCGAGATGCCGAGACCAACAAGTCGCAACCGGGCTCTAGACGCGAGCAGGATGAACAGGAGCGCCGCTTCGAGAAGTGTCGCGATCGAGTTGGCGAGGGCGAGGCCGTTGATCCCCAGCGGCTGCGAGAGCGTCACGCTGAGCACGACGTTCGCGCCGATCGAGATCAGCGTGAGCGCGAGGGGCGTCGTCGTGTCCCGGGACGCGAAATACACGCGCGCAAGGATCTGGACGAGCGCGTGGCCGGCGAGACCGAGCGAGTAGAAGAGGAACGCCGCTTGCGTCGCCTCGCGCGCTTCCGGCCCGAAGCTTCCGTACTGGAAGAGGAGGTTCACGATCGGCCGGCGGAGCACGATCATCACGATCGCCGTCGGGAGCGTCAGGAAGAGGATCCAGCGGATCGCCTGCTGCACCGTGTCGCGCATCCGGCCCACCTGGCCCAGCGAAGCGAAGTGCGAGAGTGTCGGGAATACCGCTGCGCTGATCGCGATCGAGAAGACGCCGAGTGGGAGCAGGAGCAGCTGGTTCGCGTAGACAAGCGCGGTCAAGGATCCTGGCGCCATGCCTGTGGCGAGATACGTGTCGACGAAGAACACGATCTGCACCGCGCCCAGCGCGAGCGTGCGCGGACCCGCCAGGCGCATGACATCGCGAACGCCGGCATGCGACAGGTCCAGCGAAAACGAGTAGCGGGTGCGACGGAAGGTGAGCTCGGGAAGCTGGACGAGCCACATCACAAGAGCGCCGACGACGACGCCGATCGCGACCGCGTGGATGCCGAGGAAGGGATATCCGAACTGGGTGAACAGGATGATCACGAGGTTGTAGACAAGCGGGGCTGTCGCGCTCGAGAGGAACTGCCGGTACGAGTTCAGGATGCCGGTCGTGAGAGACGACAGGCCCATGAAGATCGGCGACAAGAGCATGATCCGCGTGAGATCGACCGTAAGGGCGATCTGCTTGGGGTCGTGGAACGGCGCGACGAAGGTCGGCACGACGTACGGAGCGGCGATCCACATGACGATCGAGAAGCCCACGAGCAGAAGCAGGACGGCGTTCATGACACTCGACGCGACGTGCCACGCTTCGTCCTCCCGTTCCCGAGCCAGGTAGCTCGTGAACACCGGGATGAAAGCTGACGCAAGAGCGCCGGCGACCACGAGTCCGAAGATCGCGTCCGGGATCTTGAATGCGGCCAGGTATGCGTCCAGATCGGGCGTCTCGCCGAAGTGCGCGCCGATGACGGACAGCCTGAGCCAGCCGAGTACGCGGCTGGCAACGAGGGTGACGATCATGATCGCGGAGGCCCGCGCGATCGACATCGGCAACCCCCAGATATTGAGGCATCAGGTATCGTTCGCACGCAATGCCGGCAAAGAAACGCAAGCGCTCGGCGCTGAAGCGCATCCGCCAGACCCAGCGGCGCACCTCGATGCGGACGATCGGCCGCTCCGCGGCGCGTACCGCCGTGCGCGCGGCCCGCGAAGCCATCAGCAAAGGGGGCGAGGCGGCCTCCGAGATGATCTCGGCCGCGGCAAGTGCGCTCGACAAAGCCGCGAAGCGAGGTTCTGTTCATAAGAACAGCGCGCGCCGGCGCCGGAGCAGGATCGCGAAGGCCGCGACGAAGGCGAAGAAGAAGACCTAAGCGCGCTTCGCGGTCAGCCCCTCAGCTCGCGGTCGATATCGTCCAGGTGCTCCTTCCGATGGATGGCGCGCGACAGGTTGAATGGCGGCGCGCCGGTCGCACGGATCTTCGCGAGCATCTCATCGTTGAGCGCCTTGACCTTGCCATCCGCCTCGTCGGCGAGCCGGAGCGAAAGCTGCGCCGCGTCGCGCGGCCGGAGTGCAAGGCAGAGCGGTTTCGCGGATTCGTTCACCGCTTCTGTGTTCTCCGGCTCGTAGGCCGAGGGCGGGATGCCCGTCGCCCACTTATCGAGCCAGTAGATCGCTCGCGCGTCCCAGAAGCCGATGTGCGCGAGGACCCCGGCGACCGTCCAGCCGGCGGGCATTGGACGACTGAGGTCGGAATCGCTCATACGGTCGATCAGCCGCCGGAGCCGCGCGCGCTCGGCGTCAGTCTCGACATCGTGATCACGTTCCCCGGGCACGACGTCCATTCTTAGACAGGATCCCGAGCGGCGCTATTGAGCCTGCGACTGCAGACAGTACCCGCCGGCGATCTTGGTCCAGTCGAGCAATTCCACCTCGTACCAGGTCGAATCGTCCCGCACCTCGAGCGCGTAAACAGGCGTCCCCGTCCGAAGCGCGACCGCGACGTCGGGCCCGACGGGCAGCGCCGCGACGAGAGGTGGCGAGACGACGATCGAGATGCACTGTCGAGGCTCGCCAGGAGTTGCGAGATGCGCGGTCCCGCTCGCGACGACATGCCCGTCAGGCGCCCGCAGCCGCGCCTCCTTCAACAACCCGGGATTTCCATCCTCCTGGATCTGAAGGGTCTTCCAGTCCGGCAGGTAGAGCCAGCGAACTCGGAGGATCGGTGGCACAGCAGGGGCGTAGGTCGGATCTGTCTTCGGCGGGTCGTATGGCGTCGTCGTCGGCGCCGCCGTTACGGTAGCGGTCGGCGTCAGCTGGGGACTCAGCGACGGAGCGTCGACCCGGCCGAGATGGTCTCCGCAGGCAACGAGCGCGACCGCGAGGATCGTCGTACCGAACAGCCTCTTCACGCCGGCGCCTCCGATTGGGTGCAGGCCTCGTCCTAATCGCTAGATCGGAACGAAGTACGTCTCGCAGGCGAGCTCGACAAGCTCGGGCGTGAGCTCGGCCGGCTTGAGCAGGAAACGCGAGGCGGCACCGAGGTGCTGCATGAGGTCTCGGGGGTGACAGGAGCGGAGCGGGATGTTCCGCTCGCGGGCGTACGCGGCGATCCACTCTGCGGCCTTCGGGTAGAACGTGATCTTCTGCGTCTCGCACACGCGGCGCAGGATCTCAGAGAACTCCTGCTCCGTCGGCGGCTTGACCTCGATCTTGTACTGAATGCGACGCAGGAACGCTTCATCCACCAGCGAGGAGGGCGTGCGGTTCGTCGCGAAGACGAGGAGCACATCGAACGGCACCTCGATCTTGCGACCGTCGGACAGTGTGAGGAAGTCGACGTCGCGGTCGAGCGGGACGATCCATCGGTTGAGGAGCATCTCGGGCGAGGCGCGCTGCCGGCCGAAGTCGTCGATGAGCAGCACGCCACCGCTCGCCTTCATCTGGAAGGGCGCCTCATGCACCTTGGAGTTCTCGTCGAACGTCAGATCGAGGTCCTCGAGCGTGAGCTCGCCACCGACCTCGACGAACGGACGCGCGACCGGTACCCAGCGGCGATCGAACCGCGCGTCGAGCGCGACGAGCGGACGGTGACGCGACGGGTCGAAGACGCGGATGAGCTGCTGACCCACGAGGATCGCGTACGGGAGGACGATGCTGCCCCGGAGCATCGTGGCGAGGGTCTCGGCGATCGAGGACTTCCCGGTGCCGGGAGGTCCGAAGAGAAAGATCGATCGTCCGCTGTTGATGGCGGGGCCGAGCTGCCGAAGCGTCTTTTCCGGAAGCACGAGATGTGTGAGCGCTTTGCGGATCTCGTCGAAGGTGACCTGCAGGCTGCCGATGGTCTGGGCACGAACGCGATTGACGTACGCCGCCAGAGTCACGGGAGCCGCGCCGACGTAGCCGTTCTTTGCGAACGCCTCGCGAGCCCGCTCCTGGCCCTTCGTCGCGATGACGTACACGTAGGTCGCCGCGGCCATGCCCGAGCTGCCCTTGACCTCAACGAAGTGCTCGGTCTTGAGAAACTCGAGGATGCCCTGGAGGATCTTGGGGAGCGGGAGGCAGATGACGTCGGCCAGCTCGGCGGCGGTGGCCTGTCCCTTCTGGTAGAGGATCTTCAGGACGAGGTCGGCGATAAAGGCCTGGGTGAGACCGGTCTCTTCGATCGCGACCGGTGCGATGGGGGCGGGAGCCTCCGCGGATGACGTCGCGGCCGGTGCCAATTGGGGCACGCGCTCCAGTAATGCCATCTATTCCTCACTCCCGCTCGTCGGTTTCCGCGTTCGCGTGAGTTTAGGGGCCGCCGGTCTCCCCTTTATGGGGGAAATCGTCTCAATCAGTAACGGCGGATGCGGTAGCTGTGATCGGCTCCCGGTACCATTTGGAGGCCTAATCCACCAGGAGCGGGGAAACCACCACGGGGGCGAAAACTGCGAAAGCAGGAGGGCGCTAAGCACGCCGCCCAAGCCCGACAGCTAACCTCGCCGGCTCTGCGTGATCACCGCGGAGGTCTCGCGATGTTCCGAGTCCTTGAGCGAATCTTCTACTACCAGTGCGCGTGCTGCGACAAGACTGTTCCCTTCGGGCGTTACATGGACGGCGCCTACTACTGCCTGGAATGCTCTCGCGGCGAGCACCGTCACCCCGGCTGGGGCAGCAAAGCCGCCTAGACCGCGGCCTCTCCCAGCGCGACGGTTCCCGCCGATCCGTCGACGGTGACCTGGTCACCGGTCGTGATGCGACCCGTCGCGTCGGGGACTCCCACTACGGCAGGGATGCCGTACTCGCGGGCGACGACGGCGCCGTGCGACATCATCCCGCCCATCTCCATCACGAGCGCGCCAGCGGTCAGGAAGAGTGGAGTCCATCCGGGATCGGTCGATGGAGCCACCAGAACTTCGCCGGGTTCGAGCCGCGCGCCGACCGGCGACCGAATCACGTGTGCGATCCCGCGCGCGATACCCGGAGATGCCGGCGTGCCGCGTATGGCACCGTCCGTAGGCGCCGCAATTTCGGTCTCCGCGTCCGTGCCGTCGGAGAGAAGCACGCGCGGGACGTGGCGGCGGCCCTGCTCGCGGCGATAGAGCGCGCGGCGGTCAACGAGTGTCCCGCGCAGGTCTTCGCCAGCGATCGCACGACGCAGCTCAGGCAGCGTCAGGAAGAACGCGTCGTCCGGCGCATCGAGCAGTCCCCGTTCGGCGAGCTCCGCTCCCACCGGCGCGATGAGCGCGTGGCCGAGCGCGAAGACTCGCATGATCTGGAACTTCGGTTGCTCGCGAAGACCGCCGAGGAGCCGGACCCGCCCCAGAAAGAAGCGCAGGATCGCGCGACGCGGGCCGTGGACGCGCGACGCGAGCGTTTTGATCATTGCCTCCGCCTCGCGCGCACCACGTGCGAACTGCACGTCCGGTGCGGTCGCCTCATTACCCAGCCGGAGATAGTTCGCGATCGCCCCGAGCAGATGCGCCGGGTCTTCGGACCAGCGCTTCACTCCCAGATCGATCTCCGCGATCGCGCGGTGCCCATAGCGTTCGAGAAAAGCGGTCAGCTGCTTTTGGAGCTGGGCCGGGAGTGTTCCGGCACGGTACTGCGCCGAGAGCTCGGCGGGAGGCCGCGTGCGCAGCGCATCGCGCGACGCCGGATCCTCGCGCGCGGCCCGCGCGATCTCCCAGAGCCCGAGGTCCATCTCCGTCGTGGGGTTGTGGGGAAGACCGCGAAGGACGGTCTGCAGGTCGCCCGGTCGCGCGCGGCCACCGAGCACGCGGCCCGCGAGCGCGTAGCTCAGCACGCCGGGGATCACGATACCGACCAAGCGGGGAAAGAACCGCGGCGGGAAGGTGAGGATGAGCTGCTCGTAAGCGTCGAGCCGCTGGGCCGACGTTTCCGGGATGCGGACACTCGCAATAGCTCGATCGAGCTCGGCCAGCACTCTCTTTCGCGTGGCGTCCGGTCGCAGCATCGTGCGCACCGCGCTCTGCGGCGCACCGGTGCGGAGAGCCGCGGCGAGGGTCAGCAAGCGGGAGCGCGACGCCGATCCGCGCGGTCGCAAACGCGGGTCGTCGAGAAGCTTCGTGAAGATCGCCTTGCTTCGAAACTCCATAACGCTCATGACGCGAGGAGGTAGCTCTCTTCCGAACGGATCGCGGAGCACGGGCGTCAGGTCGATGAACACGCGCATTCCTGATTCGGCGTAGATCGACGCGCCGCCTGCGGGATGCTTGACCGGCCGCCCAAACGCCGTCGCGAACGCGGAGCTCAGGAGCCGGAACGTCTGCAGGCCCATCGGGGTGAACGGATCGAACACGCCCTGCGCGACGTTCGCCGAGAAGTACACGCGTAGATCGTTCTCGTCGTCGGGTGCGTTCGGCGGAAGCGGGTAGAGCGTGGTGATGTCGCGCGACTGCACGATCCAGAGCTTCCCCGCCCGGTCGATCGCCCACTCGATGTCCTGCGGACGGCCGAAGTGCTCCTCGATCCGCGCTCCGAGCGCGGCGATTTCGCGGAGCTGCGCGTCGCTCAGGATGTCGCCGCGTCGCTCGAGGACTGCGCCGGATCGGGTGTTCACGACGAAGTGGTCGGGGTTCACCGATCCCGAAACGAGCTGCTCGCCCAAGCCCCGAACCGCCTCGATCGCGGCGCGCTTGCGGCGGCCGGTTATGGGATCGGCGGTGAAGAGCACGCCCGCGCTCTCCGCATCGACCATCCGCTGCACGACCACCGCGAGTCGAAGACCTTGCGCCGGGACGTCGTGGCTCTGGCGGTACGCGACGGCGCGGTCGTTCCAGAGCGATGCCCAGCACCGCCGGACCGCATCGAGGACTGCGTCTTCGCCCGAGACGCCGAGCATCGTGTCCTGCTGGCCGGCGAAGCTCGCATCGGGCAGGTCCTCGGCCGTTGCCGATGAGCGGACGGCGACCTCCGATGCGCCAAGCGCGCGGTAGGCGTCTCGTACCGCGTCGGCGATCCCGGCCGGGACCGGCGACGCGACAAGGCGCACGCGGGCGGTCGCGGGCGTTTCGCCCGTCACTCCGGCGGCCTCCGCCGCGAGGGCGTATGCGGCGGACGTGATGACGAACCCGTCTGGGACCGGGAACCGGGCCCGTCGCAGCTCGCCGAGATTCGCACCCTTGCCGCCCGCCTCGGGCAGATCCGCGGTGGTCAGCTCATCGAGCGACCGAACGAGCATCGGCGTGATCCTAGGCGGCCGCCATCGCGAACACACCCGCCAACGACTCCATCTCTTCTCGCGAAACGTCCGCTCGGGCGGCGACTTCGCGCCAGCTCTCAACGGCGGCGCGGACTTCGGCGACGATCGCTAGAGCGCCACGGTCAGAGACTCGATAGAGCCGAGCCGTCTCCAACGCCGCGCGCACATCCGGAATATGCGAGATCTCGTCCAGTGCGAGGCTGTGCTCACTCTTCTCGGGCGCGGGATTGAGGTCGAAGACCGGTGAAAGGCGCCAACCTTTCGATGCGCGGATGAACCCGTGATTGCTAAGATGATCGTCTCTGTTCGCGGCGAGGATGTTAAAAACAAGTCGCCGAAAAAGCTGCTCTAGATCCGCGTCGATTGCTCGAGGATCGCCATAGAACGTAATGGCCTCAGCAAGATCGAGGTAGCTCGCCTCGTCTCCGTCTCGTTTGCCGGTCAACGTAATGGCTGATGCATAGAGGCGTCGTCCGCCATTAATCCGGTCGAAGCGTTGCGCGCAGAAGGTCCTGTAGACGGAGGCCAGTCGCAGCAATTTCGTGTTTGGAACCTCTATCCCAGAACGGAGGGCGAGTTGCGTCATTACGTATTCCCAAGCGCCGACATCCCTTCGGTCTTCACGAGACGGGAACTTCGCGATCCAGAGGGTTCCATTCGCTTCTTGAAAATTCGACTTCGGGCGAGTCCCGCCGAGTGAGCTGCCCGGTGCGAGGAGGATGCGCAGCCATTCGGTTTCATCCGATTCAGGAATCCGGTCTTCTTCGGCCTCGCGCGCCAGATGCTCAAGCTCCCGAAGTCGGGCGTTCGCAGGAATCTCCGGCAGCCTGTCATCTAGGAATCTGCCATCGACAGGGTTCGCAATACGAAGCGCCCCCATCCTGAGTTGGTCGCTTACGCCAAGTAGGAAGTCCCACTCGTCCAACGTGCGCGGTCTTCGTCCTTCTCGCTTGGCGAGGATGGCTTCACGACGCTCCATTAGCGTCCTGCCCCATCGATCGGGGACTGCGTCAGTAAAGATGCCCGGAAGGACTTCCGCGTATTGCTCACCTTCATAAAGATCCAGTGACGGGTCTAGCGCGAATTTGTCTTTCCTTGTGAGCCAGGCCTTCTCATAACTGAACGAGAAAACTCGGCCAGTTCTGGATCGATTGCCCGCGAGCTTCCCGACGAGCCGGTCGCCGCCCAGGTCTACCGCATCAACATGCACGACGACCGTGTCGCGCCCGGTCATCACTTGACTCGTTTTGTCCTGCCTTTAGACCGGGGCGGTCGAAGTCGCAGGTCTTGCAGGCGTTGTCCGAGTTGATCATCGCCGGCAATATGGTCGATGTCTGACTCGAGCCCCAGGACCCCCAGAACGCGGACCAGGAGCGCGAGCCCAGTGGATAGATCGCCCTTTTCAACACGCCATACCGTCATGCGCGAGGCGTTAACTCTCGCCGCCATCTCCGACAACGAGATCCCACGACGCATACGCGCGAGTCGAAGGCGCTCGCCGAGCGCGACGGCGCGTCGCCTCGTTTGAGGAAAGAGAGGGCGCTGGGGTCGGGACATGTCTCATAAATTAGATCATTGATGGCCTAATTGTCCAGTCTATGATGCACTTAGGGCGCGGGCCCGGCCCGTCTGAATTGCCGCTTCCCGCCATACGACCCGCTCGCCCCGAGCTCGCGCTCGATCTCCATGAGCCGGTTGTACTTGGCGATGCGCTCGCTCCGTGAGAGCGACCCCGTCTTGATCTGGCCAGTATCGAGACCGACAACGAGGTCGGCGATCGTCGTGTCCTCGGTCTCCCCGGAACGGTGCGACACAACCGACGTGTACCCCGCGCGGCGACCGATCTCGACCGCATCGACCGACTCGCTGACCGTGCCGATCTGATTGACCTTGATCAGTATTGAGTTCGCGATCTTCTCGCGGATGCCGCGCTCGATGCGCGTCACGTTCGTCACGAAGAGGTCGTCTCCGACGAGCTGGACGCGGTCACCGAGGGTCGCGGTGAGGTGCCGCCACCCATCCCAGTCGTCCTCGGCAAGGCCATCCTCGATCGACACGATCGGATAGCGCTTGGCCCAATCCGCATAGAGCTGCGTCATTCCTCGCGCATTGAGGGATCGCCTTTCCCGAGCCAGGGTGTACGTGCCGTTCGCATAGAACTCGGTCGACGCGGGATCGAGCGCGAGCGCGACGTCCTCACCTGCGCGATAGCCAGCGCGCGCGATCGCCGCGAGGATCAGCTCGATCGGCTCCTCGTTCGTGCGAAGACTCGACGGCGCGAACCCGCCCTCGTCGCCGACCCCCGTGCCCATGCCCTTCTCGTGAAGGATGTCCTTGAGCGCGTGGAACACCTCGGACCCGTAGCGGATCGCCTCCGCAAAGGTCGGCGCGCCGAGCGGCACCAGCATGTACTCCTGCATGTCCGCCGAGTCGGTAGCGTGCTTGCCTCCGTTCAGCACGTTCATGAGCGGAACGGGAAGCGTCGTGCCTTTGCCGAACCTCCGATAGAGCGGTGTTCCCATCGCAACGGCAGCGGCGCGGGCGGCCGCAAGCGAAACGCCGAGGATCGCGTTCGCTCCGAGCTTCGCCTTGTTGGGCGTGCCGTCGAGCTCGATGAGGAGCGTATCGAGCGCACGCTGATCCGTAGCATCGCGGCCTTTGACCGCATGGGCGATCGAGTCGTTCACGTTCGCGACGGCTTTGAGGACGCCCTTCCCGCGGTAGCGCTTCTTGTCCCCGTCGCGGAGCTCGACCGCCTCGTGTGCCCCGGTCGAAGCGCCCGACGGCACCATGGCCGTCGCGCGCGCGCCGCCCGCGAGGGTCATCTCGACGGCGACCGTCGGATCGCCGCGCGAATCAAGGATCTCGCGTGCGATGACCGCTGCGATCTTTGTGTCGCTCACCGGTCGGGGATCGCGGCGACCCCAGGGAGGGTCTTGCCCTCGATGAGCTCGAGCGACGCGCCGCCTCCGGTGGAGACGTGGGTCATCTGGTCGGCGAGTCCGGCCTCCTCGACCGCCTGAACGGATTCGCCTCCGCCGACAACGGTCGTCGCGCCACTCGATGCCATGAGCTCCGCGATCCGGCGCGTGCCGTTCGCGAACGCGGGCACCTCGAAGACCCCGACGGGACCGTTCCAGAAGATCGTCTGAGCGTTATTGATCACGCGCGCGTAACGCTCGATCGTCCGCGGGCCGATGTCCACGATGGCGAGGTGGCTCGGGACCTCGTCGACGTCATAGGTCGCGGCGAGCGGCGCGCCATCGGCATCCGCGGACGGCGCCGCCACGACGTCGATCGGAAGCAGAAGCTCCTTTCCGTCGCCCTCGACCTCGTCGGTGACCAGGCGCGCCTCGGTCTCCTTCTCCGGCTCGGCGAGGGACCGCCCGATGGGACGGCCCATCGCGAGGAGGAACGTGTTTGCCATCCCGCCACCGATCGCGAGAGTGTCGACGCGCGGAACGAGCGAGCGCAGCACATCCATCTTCGTGCTGACCTTGGCGCCGCCGATGATCGCGAGGAACGGATGCTTCGGCTGATCGAGGATCCCGCCAAGCGCGACGAGCTCCTTCTCGAGGAGCAGCCCGGCGTAGGCCGGCAGGAGGTGCGCGACGCCTTCCGTCGACGCGTGCGCGCGGTGCGCAGTGCCGAATGCGTCATTTACGTAGAGGTCGAAACCGGCGGCGAGCTGCTTCGCGAAGGCGGGATCGTTGCGCTCCTCCTCTGGATGAAAGCGGACGTTCTCGAGCATCACGACATCGCCGGGCTCCATTGCCCGGACGGCCTTCTCGACGCCTGGCCCCACCGAGTCGTCGAGAAGCGGCACTTCGCGTTTGGTGAGCTCGGCGAGTCGCTTCGCGACGGGCGCGAGCGAGAACTTGGCGTCGCGCCCTTTCGGGCGGCCGAGGTGCGAGACGAGCCCCAGCGACGCGCCGCCTTCGATGAGCGCGCTGAGCGTGGGGAGCGCGGCGCGGATTCGTGTGTCGTCCGCGACTTTGCCCTCCTCGAGCGGCACGTTGAAATCAACGCGCACGAGAACGCGCTTTCCGCGGACGTCGGCGTCCCGGATGGTCCGCTTGTGAAAGAGCGCCGCCGTGTTAGCGGCCAGCGGTGACCGGGACGCGCATCTTCGAGGCGACGAACTCGGTGATGTCGGCGAGGCGGCACGCGTAGCCCCACTCGTTGTCGTACCAGGAAATGATCTTGACCATGTTGCCCAGGACGATCGTGTCCAACCCGCTGACGATCGTCGAGTGCGCGTCGCCCTTCAGATCGCTCGAGACGAGCGGCTCCTCGGTGTAATCCATGATCCCCTTGAGCGGTCCCTCGGAAGCGCGCTTGAACGCGGCGTTCACCTCGTCCTTGGTGACCTCGCGTTTCAGATTCGCCGTGAAGTCGACAACCGAGACCGTCGGCGTGGGGACGCGGAAGGACATGCCGGTGAAGCGGCCCTTGAGCTCGGGAATGACGAGCGCGACGGCGCGCGCCGCACCCGTCTCGGAGGGAACGATGTTCTCCGATGCCGCCCGAGCGTCGCGCGGGTCCCCGGCGACCGTATCGAGCAGCCGCTGGCTGAGCGTCTTCGAATGGATCGTCGTGAGGAAGCCCTTCTCGATGCCGAACTCGTCGTTCAGCACCTTCGCGACGGGCGCGAGACCATTCGTCGTGCACGACGCGTTCGAGATGATGTGGTGCTTCTCGGCATCGAACTCGTTCTCGTTCACGCCGAGCACGATCGTCTTGTCTTCGTTCTTCGCGGGGGCGGAGATGATCACGTACTTCGCGCCCGCGTCGATATGCGCCTTCGCCTTCGTGGCGTCGGTGAAGAACCCGGTTGACTCCACGACGATGTCGACGTCCAGGGCCTTCCAGGGCAGCTTTGCGGGATCGCGCTCCTGGAGCACCTTGATCGTGCGACCGTCGACGACGAGCGAGTCGGCCGTGGCCGAGACGTCTCCCTGGTACCTGCCGTAGTTCGAATCATGCTTGAAGAGGTGGGCGTTCATCTTGGGGTCAGCGAGGTCGTTCAGCGCGACGATCTCGACCTCCGGATGCCTCTCGAGCGACGCCTTCAGGAACTGGCGGCCGATGCGGCCGAATCCATTGATCGCAACACGAGCTTTCATCTGCGCCTCCCCAGATCGATGGAGCGGGTCCCTCTAGAAGACTAGAGGAACCATTCGCCCCGGCCAGCGAGCCGTTCTCGGGCACTGATCACGGCACCCAGCATGCCGACATCGCGACCGAGGCCGGGCGGCACCAGGCGTACCGCGTCCGCGGCAACACGGAACGCACGTGTGTCGATCGCGCGGCGCATCGGCTCGAGCGTGTGCGCGGGCTCGTGCTCGGCGATCGACCCCCCGATGACGATGAGCGACGGATTCAGGCCGTTCACGAGCGTTATCGCGAGGTTTCCGAGCGCTGCTTCGGCGCGCGCGAGGATCGCGACGGCGCGCGAATCGCCCGACGCCGCGGCGGCGTAGACGCGCGCCGCATCGTCGACGCCATAGGCCTCCGCGAGAAATCGGCCGGCGGCGAGTGACTCGACGCAGCCGTAGCTGCCGCAGCCGCAGCGCGGTCCCTCGAGCGCGACGGGCCAGTGGCCGATCTCGCCCGCGATGTTGCTGACCCCGCGAAGCATCCGGCCGCCGCTCACGAGCGCGCCGCCGATCCCGGTGGAAATGGTCACGTAGACGAAATCGCGCACGCCCTTCGCGGCGCCCGCCACCCCCTCGCCGATCGCGGCCATCACGGTGTCGCGATCCAGGAACACAGCGTCAATTCCGAGCGCCTTCGCGAGGCCCTCCGCCAAGTGGACGTCGGCGAAGCCGTTTATGTTCGGAGCGTCGTAGACGATCCCCGAGAGGTGGTTGAGCGGACCGGGAGCCGAGCACGCCGCGCCGGCGAGCTCGCGAGGGGTCGTCCCCATCGCGTCGAGCGCGGCCCGTGAGCTCTCGGCGATCGCGGCGATGACGTCCGCCGCGCCGGTCCGCGGCGTCGGCCGCTCGTCGCGGGCGACGATGCGCGGGATCGGGTGCTCGTCGCGCGCGATGACGCTCCGGATATTCGAGGCGCCGAGATCGATGCCGAGGTAGAGGCTCAGACCCTCGGGAGCTTGCCCGCGAGCTCCGGCGCCTGCAGTGCGTTCGTGTCCCCACCAAACACCTGCTGCTGGGCCGCCCTGTAACCCTTCTTCGCTTTGTCCTTGCCGAACGCGCGCTCGGCATCCTCGTAGATCTGTCGCACCAGCGTGGCCAGATACGGCACGGCCTGGTGCTCGTCGAAGCCTTCGCGCTCGAGTGCCGCCGCATCGATGAGGTCATCCACGACCGGCAACGGCCGATCGATCGGGTCGGCCTGCTCGTCTACACGCATGAGGAGATTCGCGAGACGCGTCTCGATCTTGCCCTTGCCGTAGCCACCGCTGTTGTATTCGACGAGCAGCGCATTCGAGAGCGAAGCGAGCTTTCCCGTTTTGCTCGCTGCCGCGCTCGCGGGTTCGATGCGCGCGATCGGCGTCGGCGTCTCATCGCGCCGGAAACGGCCCAGGAACCCACCCTTCTTCTTTTCGGCGGTCGCATCCGCGGCGGCCGACTGTGGCGGCGGCGCCCATTCGTCAGCGCGCGACGGCACCGCCTTCGTCGCCGTCGATTCCTGCTGCGGCGCGGGGGCACCCCAGGGATCGGCGTTCGCCGGCTGCTCCTTCGGCTTGGCGCTCGGGGCCCAGGCGTTCGCTGGTTTCTCGGTCGACGCTGGTGGCGGCGTCGTCCAGGATTCGGGCGGCCTGCCTCCGCCGGGCGCGCGCCACCAATCCTTTGGCTCCTGCGGGGGCGTCTCTTTCGTCGCGGGCGCGGGCGTCTGCGGTTGCGGCACGTTCGCGGCGGGTCCCGGAGCAAACAGACCTGACAGAGACGACAGCCTGTCGTCGACCGCCGGAGGGACCTCGACCGCCGGCGGAGGCGGTTCAGGCACAGGGGCGAAGCCACCCATGCGCTGCGCGATCTCGTTTTGCAGGTCCTCGCGGATCGGGGGTGGCGGAGAGACCTGTTCGGGCTGCGCTCGCTGCTCCCTCGGCGCCTCAGGGGTCGGTCGCGACGGCGCGGTGCTGCTCGACCAATCCGGGGTCGGTCGCGCAGCCTCCTCGTGCGCATCGGGCGGCGGCCACGCTTCGGTCGCGGGAGGCGGCGGCAGAGGTTCCGGCGGCGGAGCGGGCTCAGGAGCCGCGTACGGCGCCGGTCGCTCGGCGGGGCGATTCTCGGCCGGGGACAAGCCCTCGATGACCCCGTCCTTAACGAGGCCGGACAGAAGAGTCAGC
Organism: Chloroflexota bacterium; assembly: GCA_005882765.1. Classification (GTDB taxonomy): domain Bacteria; phylum Chloroflexota; class Limnocylindria; order P2-11E; family P2-11E; genus 3-1-20CM-2-70-9. Next base: position 31,505 of record VBDV01000119.1, read on the forward strand.
GTCTGCATCTTTCCGAGGCGGAGCTGCTCGGCGATCGCGGCGACATCGCGCTCGCCATTGACGGCAAGTAGCGCCCGCCAGCGGTCGGGCGTGAACGTGACCGCGCCCTGATCGGCGGCCTTCTCGGAGAGCCGGAAGCGCATCCGGTCGTCGGGTATCGACTCGCGAATCGTCGCGATCCGATCGCGCGCCTCGGCAGCCCGCTTCAGGAGAGAGACAAGATCTCCGGCTTCGAGGTTTGCTTCGGGCGCCGATTCCCATGGCGTGAACTCGAAATCGGCCTGCGAGATCGCAAAGATAGCGCCGAGGGCGTTCTCGCCTCCCTCGCCATCCATGACCGCCGCGACGAGGCGTCCACCAGCAAAGCCGAGGGCACCGACCTTGGCGTCGCCTCGTACCTGGAGCTCCCCTGTCTTCGAAGTGCCTGCGAGGAGACCGATGACTGATTCGAGCGGAAAGTCGCTCGTGGAGCCCCGAAGGGTCACCGCAACGCTGCCTCGGTCTGCTTGTCGAAGACGTGAAGCTTCTTGAGATTCAGCCCCACGCGCAGCGTCTGACCGGGCTTGGTCTGCGTCTGCGTTCCGACCCGCGCGATGAAGTTCGTTGTGTCCGCCGAGAGCAGGAGCTGCAGCTCGTTACCGAGAAATTCGACGACCTCGACCTTCGCGTCGAGCGGAAGCTGCCCGTCCTGCCGTTCGGTCGCCATGTCGTTGATGTCCTCAGGTCGGATCCCGAGGATCACGTCGCGGCCGACCGCCTCCGCGGCCTTCCCGCTCAAGGGTGCCTTGAAGAATCCAGCGTCGGCGACGACCTGGCCGTTCGATCCGGTCACCTTCGCGGGAAAGAAGTTCATCGACGGCGAGCCGATGAATCCCGCGACGAAGAGGTTCGCGGGCCGCTCGTGCAGCGTTTCTGGTGTATCGAGCTGCTGCAGCTTCCCGTCGTTCATGACGGCGATGCGATCGCCCATGGTCATTGCTTCGACCTGATCGTGGGTGACGTAGATCGTCGTCCGGCGAATGCGTTGATGAAGCTGCTGCAGCATCGCGCGGGTTTGGATGCGCAGCTTCGCGTCGAGGTTGGAGAGCGGCTCGTCCATGAGGAACACGGCGGGCTCGCGCGCGATCGCACGACCGACCGCGACACGCTGGCGCTGGCCACCCGAGAGCTCCTTCGGCTTGCGCTTGAGGAGCTGACCGATCCCGAGCATCTTGCCGACCTCGTTCACCCGTCGATCGATCTCCTGCTTGGGCATGCCACGCAGCTTCAGACCGAAGGCGATGTTGTCGTACACGCTCATGTGGGGGTAGAGCGCGTAGTTCTGGAAGACCATGGCGATGTCGCGATCCTTCGGCGGAACGTCGTTCACCACCCGCTCGCCGATGCGGATGTCTCCGGTCGTCTGCTCCTCGAGGCCGGCGAGCATCCGCAGTGCGGTCGTCTTCCCGCATCCGGAGGGTCCGACCAGGACGAGGAACTCCGAGTCGCGCACGGCCAGGTTCAGGTCGTTCACCGCGACGAACTCGCCGAAGCGCTTGGTGACGTGGTCGTAGGTGACGGTTGCCATCTCGCCGCAAGTATGTCGCAGCGCCGCCAAGCGGGCACGTCGCCTGTTAGCCCGCTCGGCCCGGCGGCCTCGTTACGGAAGGAGCCGAGTGGGCGGAATGGCCGCCGGCCACGAAAAAGGCGGCGAGAAGGTCACCCGGACGGCGCCCGGCGTCGAGAGCGCCTCGGACACGCGAAGACGGGCCAAAACTCGCAGCCGATACGCGACCGCACCGGCCGGCGGATCGAGCGCGATCTCGACCGTCGCGGTCTCGCCCGCACGGACGAAACTGGCGTCGGTCAATGCGAACTGGCGGGGCCGTCCGCTCGCGCGGTCGTACCAGGCGACCCGGACGAACGCCTCGCGGACGAGCGGGTCGCTTACCTCGAGCGTCGCCCGAAATCCCGCACGGCCGTCCGGCACCGGGACGAGCCCGCTCTCTATGCCCCAGGCTCGACCGCCGGGCACACCGACGACGAGCTGCGGCCCATCCGCGCCGAACGACCCGCGCGGCGTCGTGCGGCGGTACGGCGGTCCGCCGTCGGCGCTGGCCGATAGACCAACGACCGCCATCGCAACAAGTCCGATCACAAGCGAAACCAGGTTCTTTGACATGCCGGAGACCGTACTCGACGGACCCGTGCGTGTCTGTCCTCAATTTGTGCGATCCCGTCGCACGTTCGTGCGAAAGCCGTCGCACATTTGTGCGCACCGCCGTCAGGCGAGCTGCACGATCCAGGTCGCGATCTCATAGGGCGCGAGATGGGCCCTCGCGAGGCTTCCATCAATGTCCAGCGGAGCCGCGGTTCGGATCACGTCAAGCCCGTTGTTCCCAAGGCTCTGGTCGCCCTCCCGGAGATCGACGGGGCGCGAGGCGCGGATGGCCCGGTCGAAGCGGAGGGTGCCGGACACCTCCTCACGTTCCGGGTTTGCGATCCGCACGACGAGGGTTCCGTCAGGCCCCGCGCGAAGCGAGGTCAGCACGAGCGGCGTGGCCGGATCGACGAAAGACATGAGCGAGCGCGGGCGACCATCCCCCAGAACGGCGATCGGGGCCGACAGCCATTCGCGAACGATCCGTGCCGCCCGTGCGACATCGATCTGTTCGTCGATCGGCACGACCGTGTAGCGGTAGGAGCGACTCCCGATGCACTGCGCCGAAGGCGTCGCGAGCTCGGGCCCGGCGTGGCCGTGGCGCTCGGGAAGGTCGCCTCGCGAGAGGAAGCCCACGGCGCGCAGCAACGTGATCGCGACCGTGCCGCCATCGTGAAGGACCGAATACTCGCGCAGACCGTCGACCCCGACGGCCAGTCCCTTGGTCGCGCCCTTCACCGCCACGAAGTCGTGCACGCATGCCTCCGAGGTTGGTGGTTCGATCCATCGGCGGCGAACCTCAAAGCGGTTGGAGCGCTCGAGCATCGCGAACGCGGCGCCGCATTGGTGTGTAAGCGCGCGGGTGCCGGTCTCGCACAGCGCGCGCAGGCGATGATCGCTCGCGCGGTTGTCGACCTCGAGCGTGACGTCGACTCGCCGCTCGCCCGCGTCGAGCGAGACTTCGGTCCTGACCGGGCAATCGACGAGCTCGGGTGAACGCGCGAGCCGATCGTCGCGCAATTGTGCCGGGAGTCGCAGGACGAATTCGACCGTCGCGGTCGCCCGATCGCCGGTAACGGAAGTCGCTCGCGTCCCAACGACGCCTTCGGAACCGACCGTGGGGCCGGCGTAGGAGTAGGTGTACTCGTCGCCACGGTCGCCCTCCGAGATCAGCCGGTTCTGCCGCCCGCCGCGGTCGCCGGTGGCCTTGTCGACGATGACGAAGCTCCCGTCGACATCGACCTCCACGCGCAGAAGGCCGTTTTCGATCGCGGCGTCGCCGTCCGCGCGGACCGCCGGCGCCGGGGCCACGACCACCGGCGCGAGGCCAAGCCCGTTCGAACGAACGCGCGTCGGGCGTCCGTCGATCGGCACAACCGTGTCGCGGGGCCACGGCAGCGAGTCCCAGAGCATCGCCCTGGTCCCCGGCCCGGCGAGCCGCTCGAGCAGCCGGCTCGCGAGCGCTGTCCCGCGCTCGCGGACATATTCGAAGCGTGGCGCCATATCGACGTCGTGGACCGCGTCGATCGAGCAGCCGCAGATCGAGTCGTGCGGGTGGTTTTGCAGGAGCATTCGCCAGAGATCGCGGAGCTCGTCGCGAGCGGTGCCACCGGTGAGCGCGTCGAGCGGCTCGCAACGCTCGAGAAGGAGCCGCTCGCAGGCGACGTTCTCCTGTTTGATCCACACGCGCGTTGAGTTCACGCCGCGGAGGATCGGGCGGTATCGGCCGCTCGCGATCTCACCGCTGACCCGATGTTGGAGCGCGGGCATCGCCGAGGCGAAGTCTTCGAGGCTCGCGATACGCACGTCGACGTTGGGGAACGCCTGCCGCATCTCGCGCACCGCCTCCGGCAGGCGCGCGTACGCCTCGACGTGGTCATCGCCGACCATCAGGAGGACCGCGTCGCCGTTCGCGTAGGGCGTGAGCCGATCGAGGATCTTGGCGGTCTTCTCCTTCACCCGGCGGCGCAGCGCGTCGGGACCCTCGCTTGCGGGGCCGACCAAGGGCAGCGCGTTGGAGTAGTGATCGACGAGGTGCGCCGCGCGAACGCGATCGCCGGAGGGCGCCTCCCACCAGAACTCGCTCCCGACCGATTCGCCCTCGTCCCCCATCCCGCGCGCGAAGACGTAGGTGTCGTATCCGAACGCGCGGAGGATCTGCGGGAGCTGCGCCGGATGGCCGAACGGGTCGGCGACGTACGCCACGCGCGCGGCACGCCCGAGCTCGCCCGCGCTCCGGAGCCCCTCCTGAAGATTGCGGACGATCGATTCGCCGGAGACGAGGAGGAGGTCCGCGAGGACGTGCCACGGCCCGATGAGGAGCCGGTCGGACCGGACGAGCGCTTCGACTCGCGCGAGGTCAGCGGGGCGTTTCTCGAGATAGTCCTGGATCGCGATGGTCTGTCCATCGAAGGTGAATGAGCGAAAGTCGGGGTCGCGTTCGAGGACGTCCAGGAGGCGCGACACCATCGGAACGAGCCGGGCGCGATATCCCTCGAACCGCTCGTACCACTCGCGGTCCCAGTGCGTGTGCGGGATCACGAAGGCGCGCCAGCGGAGGCGTCGCCGGACGAGCGCGACCGCGCGCGGGGCGAGGAGCCCGAACACGATGCCGACGGTCATGCCGCCGAGCACGTCGAATGGGTAATGAACGCCGACCACCACGCGCGCGAGCGCGCAAGAGATCCCGAGCAGGAGAACGGGCACGCGATAGCGCGGTGAGACGTACGCGAACGCGACGGCGGCACCCATCGCCAGGGCCGCGTCGCCTGACGGGAACGAGTACGACGAGGGATGCGCGATGACGGTCTCGGGCGCGGGCAGCGGTCCGGGAGCGTTCGCGAGAGCGTCGAACGGACGCGGCCGGCGCAGGACGACCTTCGCGATCTCGGTGAAGGCCCACGAGGTGAGGATCGCGAGCACGACCGTGCCGGTCGCGGCGATCCCTCGACGGTTCAGCCCACGCGAGCGGAGAAGAAGGAACGCGAGGATCCACCAGAAGAACCCGTCCCAGTTCAAGTAGGTGAGGGCAACGGCGATGACCGAGGTCACGAAATTCCGCTGCGCGGCGATCGCGAGGTAGAGCTGCGTGTCGAAGTTGCCGAGCGCGGCGAGAAGGTCGTTCAACGCGAACGCAGGTGGCGCCAGATGAAGACGCCGACGCCGAGGACGATGAGGCCGACGACGATGTAGTCGAGACCGCGAAGCTGGTGTTTCAGGTCCTGCCAGTTATCGCCGAGGACCATCCCGGCCCACACGAGGAGCATCACCCACGGCACGGCGCCGACGATCGAGAAGAGGAGGAACCGCCACAGGGACATGCGGGCGATGCCCGCCGGGACGGAGATGAACGTGCGCACGATCGGGAGCATCCGCGAGAAGAGCACAGTCAGGTCGCCCCAGCGGCGGAACCAGCGGTCCGCCGTTTCGAGGTCGTGTGTGCTGATCAGGACATAGCGGCCGTAGCGCTCGAGGAGCGGACGACCGCCGAACGCCCCGACCGCATAGCTGACGAGGGAGCCAGCGGTATTTCCAAGCACGCCGGCAAGCACCGCGCCCCAATACGTCCACTGCCCACCGGTCAGAGGCTCGATGACCCCTCTCGATACGCTCCACCCCGCGAACGGGAGGATGAGCTCCGATGGGATCGGGATCGCGGCACTTTCGATGGCCATCGCGATCACGACGCCGATGTAACCGAAACGACCGTACAACGAGTCGATGAAAGGCAGGACGAATTGGTCGACGGCCTCGATCAAGTCTCCGTATCGTAGTTAACCCAAGTGCCTCTGACCTCCGCGCTTCCGGCGGATATGCGCGACGCCCTGCGGATGCAGGAGCGCGCCGACATCGTCGTAGGCATACCGAGCTTTCGAAACGCGGCGACGATCGGACACGTGACCGAGGCGGCGGCCGAGGGGCTCCGCCGCAATTTCCCCAACATGCGCGCCGTGATCGTGAACGCCGACGGAGGATCCGAGGACGGCACGCGCGATCGCGTGCGCGCGTCCGCCGACGGTGTGCCGATCGTGACCGGGCGGTACCAGGGCCGGTCGGGGAAGGGCTCCGCGTTCCGAGCGATCTTCGAGGCCGTCACGCTTCTCGGGGCTCGCGCCTGCGCGGTCGTCGACAGCGACCTCCGCAGCATCACCCCCGAGTGGATCGCGCGCCTCGTCGGCCCGATCGTGCGCGGCGAAGCGGACTACGTGACGCCGCTCTACGCGCGGCACAAGAACGACGGGACCATCACCAACACGATCGCGTACCCGCTCACCCGGGCTCTCTACGGCGCGCGCGTGCGGCAGCCGATCGGCGGCGAGTTCGGTTTCGGCGCGGACCTCGCCCGTGTCTATCTCGCCGAGCC
>VBDV01000120.1 GCA_005882765.1 Chloroflexota bacterium
GGGCTTCATCCAGGACGGAGCATCGCCTTCGCCCAGGGGGGTACAAGGCACCTGACCGTGGGCCAGCTCGACCCGCGGGTCGCCCAGATGTGGGAGCTGCCGGTCGAAACCTTCATCGCGGAGATCGACCTTGCCGCCTGGCGCGAGGCCTCGCGGCCGCCACGCGTGGTCGCGCCGCCGCGGTTCCCCGCGGCGCTTCGTGACCTCGCCGTCGTCGTCGAGGAGGCCGCGCCCTACGCCGATGTTGAGCGCGAGATCCGGGCGGCAGCCGGCAAAGACCTCGAGTCGCTGGCTCTGCTCGATCTCTACCGCGGTCAGCAGACCGGGGAGGGCAAGAAGTCCTTCGCGGTCCGGTTGGTGTTCCGGTCCGCCTCGGGGACCCTCGGCGAGGGGGACGTCGAGCGGCTGGTCAAGCGCATCACCGGGCGCCTCCAGCACGCCCTCGGGGCCACGATCCGGGATTAGCGAGCCCGGAGCGGTCGGACCAGGACTGAACCCGCGCGCAGCCGGGGTGGTACCCAGATAGACTCGGCGCCCAGCGCCAGGGAGGTGTGTGAACTAGTGGAGAAACGTTACCTACGCAGAGGGATGGCCCTCGCAGTAACCGCATCGATCGCACTCGCGGCTTGCACAAATACGCCATCGACCGGCACGAGCCCCTCACCAGGGGTGTCCGCGTCCGCGTCACCCGCGGCCGGCACGTTCACGCGCGGTCAGGGTGGGGAACTGAAGATCCTGTACTGGCAGGCCCCAACGATCCTCAATACGCATCAGGCGACCGGCACCAAGGACTACGACGCGTCGCGTCTCATTCAAGAGCCGCTCGCCTCATGGGGCGTCGACGGGAAGCCGGCCGCGAATGGTCTCGCGAAAGAGATCCCGACCGTCGCGAACGGCGGAGTCTCCTCGGACTTCACGACGGTCACGTGGAAGCTCATCGATGGGCTCAAGTGGTCAGACGGCACGGCCGTGACCGCCGACGACGTCGTGTTCACGTCCAAGTACATGGCCGACGAGGCGACCGCTGACCCGAACTCGGACTTCATGACAGGCGTGAAGTCGGTCGTCGCGACGAACCCGACCACCGTCACCGTCACCTATTCCGCGCCGACCGCGAACCCCTACCAGTTCGGCACAGGTGGCGGCAACGAAATTTTGCAGAAGGCACAATTCGAGAAGTGCCTCGGCGCGAAGGCGAGCGAGTGCCCGGAGAACCTGAAGACGATCGGCACCGGGCCCTACAAGCTCACCGAGTTCAAGTCCGGTGACGTCGTGACCTACGAGATCAACACCAACTACCGCGACGCGAAGAAACCGTTCTTCAAGACCGTCCAGTTCAAGGGCGGCGGCGACGCGCTGTCCGCGGCGCGCGCGGTCTTCCAGACCGGCGACGTCGACTACGGATGGAACCTCCAGGTCGAGGCCCCGGTGCTCAAGTCACTCATTCAGGGCAGCACCAAGGGCGACTACCTCGGCAAGGCCAGCTCGAACGTCGAGCGGGTGAACGTCAACTTCGCGAACCCCGACCCGGCGCTCGGCGATCAGCGCTCCGAGCCGACCACGAAGCACCCGTTCTTCAACGGGCCCGACGGGCTGATCGTCCGCCAGGCTCTCGCGATGGCGACCGACCGGGCCACCATCGGCGACCAGCTCTACGGCAACGGGCTGACCGGCACATCGACGTGCAACCAGCTCCTGGGGAACGACGACTGGACGTCGAAGAACACCGCGAGCATGAGCGTGTGCAAGTTCGACGTGGCCGCCGCGAACAAGCTGCTGGACGACAACGGCTGGGCGAAAGGCTCCGACGGTGTCCGTGCCAAGGGTGGCATCAAGCTGAGCGTGCTCTTCGCCACCACGGTGAATACCCTCCGCCAGAAGGAGCAGGACATCCTCAAGGCGAACTGGGAGGCCATCGGCTTCAAGGTCGAGCTCCGGTCCATCTCCGCGGGCGTGTTCTTCTCGAACGCGGCCGACGGCGCGAACCGCTTCTACTACGACCTGTCCATGTTCACCAACGGCTCGACACCCGACATCACCGGCTACATGGCCGGCTGGACGACCAAGCAGATCGCCCAGAAGTCCAACAACTGGAACCAGAACAACTACCACCGCTACTCAAACCCGGCATACGACGCGATCGTCGAGCAGATGCGCACGACGACGGACCAGACCAAACTGAATCAGCTGGGAATCCAGGCCAACGACATCCTGATCAAGGACGTCGTGGTCATCCCGCTCGTGAACCGCTTCCAGGTAGCCTCCGGGAAGAGCAAGACCCTCCAGGGGACAAACCTCAACCCGTGGGACTCAGAGATGTGGAACATCGCAGACTGGTACAAGACGCCGTAAGCGACGACTAACGACGGTGCTACGGTAGTGCGGTGGACGACCTCCACCGCACTACCGACACCGCCCTCGATGGGGTGAGGAGCCGGTAGCGTGGGGCGATACATCATTCGGCGGCTACTGATCGCCATCCCGACGCTGCTCGTCATCAGCTTTGTTGTCTACGCGATCCTTGCGCTGGCCCCGGGCGATCCGCTCAGTCAGTTCGCGACCAACCCCAACGTGCCGCCGGAGGTCCGCGAGCGGATTCGCGAACAGCTCGGCTTGAATCAGCCCTGGCACATCCGGTATGTGAAGTGGCTCCTCGCGCTCGTCAAAGGCGACTTCGGCTACTCCTTCATGAGCCACCTTCCCGTGATCAACCTGCTCATCGAGCGCCTGCCGAATACGCTCGCCGTGGTTGGCGTCGCGTACGTCCTCGGCGTCGCGCTGGCCGTCCCGATTGGGATGATCTCCGCGGTCAAGCGCTATTCGATTTTCGACCATCTCGCGACGACGTTCGCCTTCATTGGCTTCTCGGTTCCGACGTTCTTCACCGGTCTTCTCCTCATCATCCTGTTCAGCATCAACCTGCACTGGTTCCCGTTCATCTACGACTCGACGCTCAAGGTCAGGGACTTCGCGTCGCTCATCGATCAGATGAAGCAATCGATCATGCCGATCATCGTCCTGGCCCTCTTCGACACGGCGACATTGGCTCGGTACATCCGTGCCGAGATGCTTGAACACCTGCCGCTCGATTACGTGCGCACCGCGCGCGGCAAGGGAATCGCGGAGCGGCTGGTCGTCGTGCGTCACGTCCTCCGCAACAGCCTCATCCCGGTGGTGACCCTCGTGGCCCTGGGCGTTCCGGCGGTGTTCGCCGGCGCGATCGTGACCGAGCAGATCTTCCGCGTTCCTGGGATCGGCGAGCTGCTGATCCGCTCCATCAACGACAGCGACACGCCCGTGGTCGCCGCGATCGTGTTCCTCTTCGCCGTCCTCGTCGTCCTCTTCAACCTGATAGCCGACGTCCTTTACGCGGTCCTCGACCCCCGGATCAGGTACGCGTGATGGCGACGACCGCCGACGTCCGCAAGATGCGCACAACCGCGACGGCGGACATGCTCCGCCCGCCGCGGTCGCTCTGGAAGGATGCGTGGTACCAGTTCCGCCGCCATACCCTCGCGATGGCCGGGATGGTCACGCTCATCATCCTGATCCTCGGCACGATGATCGGTCCGCTCATCTACACGACTCCGATCAACGGCATCGACTTCGGGCGCGCCATCCAGGGTCCGTCGGTCGCGCATCCCTTCGGAACGGACGACCTCGGTCGCGACATGCTGGCGCGAGTACTGTGGGGCGGCCGCGTGTCGATCGCCGTTGGCATCACCGCCGTGCTCCTCGCGATCACGCTGGGCACAGGGGTCGGCGCGCTCGCGGGTTACTTCAAGGGACTCGACAACCCGCTCATGCGGGTGACCGACCTTTTCCTGTCGCTCCCGATCCTGCCGCTTCTCCTCATCATCATTTTCCTGTTCCGCGACACGCTGAGAAAAATCTTCGGACCGGAGATCGGCATCTTCCTCATGATCGTGACGGTCATCGGGATCCTCACCTGGATGCCGGTGGCGCGGCTTGTGCGTGCGAACTTCCTCTCGCTGAAGAACAAGGAATTCGTCGAGGCGGCGCGCGCGGTCGGCGCGACCGACACGCGCATCATCACGAAGCACATCCTCCCGAACGTGCTCAGTTCGGTCCTCGTCGCGGCCACGCTGGGTGTCGGCGGCGCGATCATCCTCGAATCGACGCTCTCGTTCCTCGGCCTGGGATTCCCGTCCGACGTTCCGACCTGGGGGCGGCTGCTCTTCGACGCGCAGAACTATCTGGACCTCGCGCCACACCTGGCGCTCTTCCCGGGTCTCGCGATCTTCCTCACCGTGCTCTCGGTCAACTACATCGGTGACGGTCTGCGAGACGCGCTCGATCCACGCAAAGGCGGCTAGTCGGGGCGCGGACGGGCCGCTCGGCAAGCGCCTCCCGCGCGGCTTCTACGCACGGCCGACCCTTCACGTGGCGCGCGATCTCCTTGGAAAGGTCCTTACGCTGGAAACGTCCGGGTCGACGAAGGCAGCTCGGATCATCGAGGTTGAGGCGTACCTCGGCGCGCGGGACCCGGCGTCGCACGCGTATCGCGGCCTGACCCCCCGGACTGCGCCAATGTTCGGCCCGCCCGGAAGGAGCTACGTGTATTTCGTCTACGGCATGTACCACTGCCTCAACGTTGTGACCGAGCGTGACGGCGTCGCCGGTGCGGTCCTCCTCCGAGGCGCTGAGCCCATCGAGGGTTTCGATCAGCCTGCGCCACGTCTGCTCGCCGGACCTGGAAAGCTCGCACGAAGTTTCGGCCTGACGACGGCGCACACCAATCTGGACTTGTTGCATTCGCCGCTCGCGATCCGCGACGCGCCCGCGATTCCGTCGTCGCGCGTCGTCCGGTCGGTCCGCGTTGGGTTGAACGACCACGCGACGACGCAGAAGCCGTGGCGGCTCTACGTCCGCGGTTCCGCCGGAGTGTCGCGCCCATGAACGAAGGCGCGCTCGCCCGGCTCGAGCTCCCGGCGATCCGACGTCTCCTCGCCGAACGCACCGCGTTCGCGCCGGGGCGAGAGCTCGCCGAAGCGCTTTTTCCCGCGACGGACCTTCGGGAGGCGGAGCGCCTGCAGGACGAGACGGCCGCCGCGCGGAACCTTCTCCGCGCGAGTCCCTCCAGCGGGCTGCGGGGCGCCCGAGACATCCGCGACGCCGTGCGACGCGCGAGGCTCGGCGGCGCGCTCGATCCGGCGCAGCTTGTCGCGGTGGCGGACACGATCCGCGCGGCCGAGCGCCTGTTCGCCGATGTGCACGCGTATCCCCCTCTTGCCGCCCGCGCGCGCTTCACGCGACCGCCGGCCGACGTCGCAGTCGAGATCGAAAACGCGATCGGGACGACCGGCGAGGTCCTTGACCGGGCGAGCGGCCGGCTCGGCTCTCTTCGCGCCAACCTTCGCGCCGCGCAGGCACGCCTGCAGCAACGGCTCGACGGCCTCGTCCACTCTCCGGACCTGCTGCGGCTTCTGCAGGATCCGATCGTGACCCAGCGAGGCGGGCGCTACGTCGTGCCGGTGAAGGCCGAGTACCGCGCCGCGGTCAAAGGGATCGTGCACGACCAGTCTGCGAGCGGGCAGACTGTCTTCATCGAGCCGCTGGAAATACTTGAAGCGAACAACGCACTGCGCGAGGCTGAGCTTGCCGAGCGACTCGAGGTCGAGCGCATCCTGGACGAGCTGTCGCGCCGCGTCGAGAAATCGAGCGAAGACCTCGACGCGATGACGGCGGCGCTCGCCGCTCTCGATCTGATCCTCGCGAAGGCACTTTATGCGGACTCACTGCAGGCGATACGGCCCGAGCTGAACGCCGAGGGCGTCCTCGATCTCATCGACGCGCGTCATCCCCTCCTCGTCGAGCAGGGGAAGGTCGTCGGCATCGACGTCCAACTCGGTGGCGACTTCCGCGTCCTCGTCGTGACCGGTCCGAACACAGGCGGCAAGACGGTCACCCTGAAGACGATCGGCCTGCTCACCGCGATGGCGGCGTGCGGTCTCGCGATTCCCGCGGACCGCGGCCGCCTTCCGGTGGTCCGGCGGATCTTCGCCGACATCGGCGACGAGCAGTCCATCGCGCAATCGCTCTCGACGTTCTCGTCGCATCTTCGCAACGTGGTCGCGACGCTCGCCGAGGCAGAGCGCGGAGATCTCGCTCTGCTCGATGAAGTCGGCGCAGGCACCGATCCGGATGAAGGTGCGGCGCTCGCGATGGCTGTGCTCGAGACCTTGCTCGAGCGAGGCGTGCTCGCGGCCGCGACGACCCACTACCCGGAGCTCAAGGCCTTCGCGCTCAACACACCCGGCGTGCGGAACGCAAGCATGGAGTTCGACGCGAACACGCTGCGGCCGACCTTCCGCTTGAGGCTCGGGTTGCCCGGCGCGTCCAACGCGTTCGCGATCGCCGAGCGCCTCGGACTCGACAAGAAAGTGCTGGGCCGCGCCGACACGCATCTCGGTGAGCTTCACCGCTCGCTCGAGCGCACATTGCTCGAGGCGGAGCGGCAGCGGACCGAGCTCACCGCCGCGCTGGAGGAGGCACGCGTCTCGGCGGCCGACGCCGCGCAGGCCACATCGGGAGCGCAGCACGAGGCCGATCGAGTCCGCGACGAGGCCCAGCGCGCGCTCCGGCGGGCACGCGCGGAGGCCGACGAGCTGCTGCTGCAGGCACGGCGCGCCCTGCGGCAGGCGGAGGAAGCGCGCGACCGCGCCGCGAAACGAAACCTCGTGGATGAAGCGCGCGCCGCGCTCGCCGAGGCCGAGTCGGTACGGGCGGCCGCGTCGTCGCCGACCCCGGCCCCGGTCACGATCCCGATCGCGATCGGTGCCCCGGTGCTCGTGGATGGCTTCGCCGAACCGGGGACGCTTCTCGCGATCGACGACCGCGGGACAGCCGACGTGGCCGCGGGCGCAGTCCGCTTACGAGTGCCGGCGTCGCAGCTGCGGCCGGCGCCCGACTCGGGCGTGAAACCGCTACGGTCAGACCGCCCGGTGGTGAGCGGTTCTGCGTCAAGCGTTCCGCTTCAGCTCGACATCCGCGGGGCGCGAGCCGAGGAGGCGCTCGCCGTCCTCGACCGGTATCTGAACGACGCGGCCGTTGCGGGGGTCGGACGCCTCCGCGTCATCCACGGAAAGGGCACGGGGGCCCTCCGGACCGCCATCCGCGCGGCTCTCTCGGGCCACCCCCTCGTCCGCTCGCACGAGCCCGCCGGGCCCTCCGAAGGCGGGGACGGCGCGACCATCGTTACGCTCTAGCCTCCCCGGCGCTGAACCTCGGCCTGGCCGAACCGGTGTCCGAGCCAAGTGGGCCGATACATCGCGCGGCGCCTTCTGATCGCGATCCCGACGCTCCTCCGAGCAGCTGAAGCAATCGATCATGCCAATCGCGGTGCTGACGCTCTTCAACATCGCGGCTCTGGCGCGGTTCATCCGTGCCGAGATGCTGGAGCATCTGCCGCTCGAGTACGTGCGGACCGCACGGAGCAAGGGAGTAGCGGAACGCTTCGTCATCGTGCGGCACGTCTTGCGAAACAGCCTCATCCCGGTCGTCACGCTCGTGGCCCTCGGCATTCCCGCGGTCTTTGCCGGCGCGATCGTCACAGAGCAGATCTTGCGGGGCCGGGCATCGGCGAGCTGCTAGTCCGTTTCGATCGGGACCAGTGACACGCCGGTCGTCGCCACGATCGTGTTCCTCTTCGCGATTCTGGTCGTGGTCTTCAATCTGATCGCGGACGTGCTCTACGCGGTCCTCGACCCGCGCATCCGTTACGCATAAGACGCGACCGCACGTCGGATTGCGGAACCAGAATCGGCGACGGGTTGTAGGACAGGCGTGACGCGGGCGTTCCTTGCTGCGATCGCGATGCTCCTAGCGCAGGCCTGCACCGCGCCGACGTCGCTTCCCGCGACCTCGAGTCCGATACGGCAGGCGGAAATCCCGGTAGGCACCGCGGCACCGGCGCTATTCGCACCGACCGCGGCGGCGAAGCCGACGGACGGCGGATGTGGCAACACCACCGTCCTCACTGGAGGGATCCCCGAGACGCTGAAGCGATCGACCGGGGACAACGCCCCGAGCGGTGTGCCGTATGCGGTCGCTCGTCCGGCCACAGCGGCGGGATTCATCTTCGGATATCCGCTCCATATGCCGAGCGCCGGCATCGGTTACTCGAACAAGATCCTCTGGGTGGTCGGCGTTCAGCGGACCGGCGATCTGGCGATCGACGGCGTTCCGCTCGGCAAGACCGGTCCGGTGGTGCACTACTCGTTTCCCGCGAACTCGAGCCCCGGCGAGATCTATCCGAGTGGAGTGGACGTTCCCGAGGCGGGGTGTTGGGCGTTCACGCTGCGCTTCGCGGGGCAGACAGCTCAGATCGAACTCGCGTACCGCTGATCCCGCTGATCGGCAAAGTCGCTAGACGACTCGGCGCATCTCGAGGCCGGCCTTCATGAGATCGCGGCGAAGTACCTCGGGATCGCGCTCGATGAGCCCGAGGTCCGCGAGGGCCACAGCCAGATTCGGATGGGCGTCGATCTCGCTGGGCCGGGCCCACCGCAACTCGCCGCCCTTCTCTGCTCGCGGCGTGCCGGTGACAGCGCCGTCGCGGAAGAGATGCACGAGGAAGTGAAAGCGACCCGCCGGAACGCTCCGAACGTCGTACTGAGCGACGCGCGTGAGGTCGTCGACGCGGTAGCCGGTCTCCTCGAACAGCTCGCGCCGCGCGGCATCCTCGAGACGCTCGTCCGGCTCCACGCTTCCGCCGGGTAAGAGCCATGCGCCCGCGAAGGGACCGGCGAGCTGCTTCACGATCAGAATCCGTCCTTCTGCATCGACGCAGCCGACGATCGCGGTCTTCCCGGGCGCCCCGCCCACGGTCGCTAGGTCTTCTTGGGCGTGGGCGTGGGAGTGGGAGTGGGGAAGGGCGGCAGCGTCGGTGTCCCTCCCGGCGTCCGCGTTGATACCGGGGTGCGCGTCGGCACGGGCGTCAGGGAAGGCGACGGTGTCGCGCAGGGGTCCGGGCTGACGAGATTCCAGGTGTAGCGGCTGTAGGCATGTTTGCCGGCGATCGCGTCACGTATCCACTGGTCGGTGTACCGCTGGAACGGCGCCGGGGCATGCGTGTCGTTGATCTTCATCGCGATCTTCACCGTCCCGTCCGGCTGCGGGCAACCGGCGACGAACCAGTCGTCGGCCTTTGACGGCTCGGTGCCCTTCATGAACCACTCGGTCGAGGAGAAGGGCGAGAGGGCCGATGGAACGAGCCCAGAGCCGTAGCCACCGTACGCACCGGGCGCCGAGACCACCGTCCCGCTCACGACGTTGGCGGGCCGAGGCCAGTCGGTCGCGGGCGTATCCGCGAGCGCTTCCTTCATGTAGTCGCGCCAAAGCTGGCCCGGCCCGGTAGCGCTCGCGAAGTCGACGGTGCTCATCTTCTCGCCGTTCGAGTTCCCCATCCAGACGCCGGTCACGAGGGTCGGGACGTAGCCGACGGAGTACACGTCCTTCAGGTTGTCCGTCGTGCCGGTCTTGAGCGCGGCGGGGCGGCCGATGTTCGTCCACGAGCCGAAGATGAAGTCCTTCGACGGCTGTGTGGTGTCTTTGAGGATGTCGGTCATGATCCACGCGATCCCCGGATCGAGCGCGCGTTTCTGCTCGTAGTCCTTGTGCTCCCACACCAGATTTCCGCGGGAGTCCTCGACCTTCAGGATGTACGTCGGCGTTACGCGCAGCCCCATGTTCGCGAGGACGCCATACGCGCTCGCCATATCCACGAGATGGACCTCTTTCGCGCCGAGCGTGAGGGAGAGACCGATGGTTGCCGGGTCGATGTCGGTGGTGATCCCCAGGTCGTGGGCCGTCTGGATGGTGTCTTCGATGCCTGAGTACTCTGCGAGGAATTTCACCGCCGGCACGTTCCGCGACTCACGGATGGCCTGCCGCATTGTCACCGGGCCGTGGTACTGGAGGTCCGCGTTCTCCGGGCAGTAGCCGCAGGCCGAGGGGCTCATGCGGGTTGGATCGGCCTTACCGCCGAAGTCGGTGCGCGCGTCGACGACGACCGTCGCCGCGGTCGCTCCCTTCTTCAGTGCGGTGACATAGTTGAACATCTTGAAGGACGACCCCGGCTGCCGGAGGCCGATGCCGGCGACGTCGAACTGGCCCTGGACGCGCGGATCGTCGCGGTTGTTGTAGTCGACCGAGCCGACGTACGTGAGGACCTCGCCGGTCCGCGGATCGATCGAGACGAGCGCGGCATTCCAGACGTTGCGGTTGTGCAGCAGGTCGACCCATTCGCGGACTTGCCGTTCGCCGATCTCTTGGGTCTTCATGTCGAGCGTTGTCGTGACCCGGTAGCCGCCGCGTGAGACCGCGGCCTCGTCGCCGCCGAGGATCTGCGCGAGCTGGTTGCGCACCTGGAAGACGAAGTGCGGGGCTTTGATCGTCGCGACCGGCGGGCCGGCGACCTTGATCTCCTCCGCGCTCGCGGCATCGGATTCGGCCTGCGTGATCGCACCGTTGTCCACCATCTGTCCGAGCACGTAGGCGCGCCGTTCGGCCGCGCGGTCGACGTTATCCGCCTGCGTCGGGTCGAGGACCGATGGCGCCTGCGGCAGACCGGCAAGCAACGCGGCCTCCGCGAGCGTGAGCTTCGAGAGATCCGACTTTCCGAAGTAGGTCTGCGCCGCCGCCTTCACGCCGTAGGCCTGATTGCCGTAGTAGATCTGGTTGAAGTAGAGCTCGAGGATCTGCTGCTTGGAGTAGGTGTTCGTCACCTCGACCGCGAGGATCGCCTCGCGAATCTTCCGCTTGATCGAGACTTCGTTGCCGACGATCCGTTGCTTCACGAGCTGTTGGGTGATCGTCGACGCGCCGCCCTGCCCCGTGCTGCGGCCGGTCACGTCGGAGATCACGGCGCGGATGGTCCCAACGATGTCGACGCCGGGGTTCGTCCAGAAGGTCTTGTCCTCCGCGGAAACGGTCGCGTCGATGAGCACCTGTGGAATGTCTTGGTAGCTCACCACCTCGCGGTTCTCTTCCGAGAACTGATAGAGGAGCTCCGTGCCGGTTCGGTCGTAAACCTTGGTGGACTGTGCGAGCGGATCTTTTGCGAGGTCTTGAGGGGACGGAAGATCGCCCGCGAAGAACGCAAGAGCGGCACCGGCGCCCAGCACCATGAGGGCGCCGGTCGCGATGATGATGGCGAACAGTCCCGATGGCAGGGCGAGACGCCATCCGCTGAACGCTCCGCCGCCCCGGCGCCGTTTCGAGCGATACGTCCCTCGCCGGAGCGCGTGGTCATGCGTGGTCTTCGAATGGGCGATGCGCTCATGGTAGCGGCCACCAAACGTATCCTGTGAGCGTGCCGACACGTCCATCACAACACGAGCTCGATGAATTCCTCACGCGTGGCGTGAGCGAAGTGAGTGTGCTCGGCAATCTCCGCTCGGCGCTCGCCTCAGGTGAGCGTCAGTTGCGTATCAAGCAGGGATTCGACCCGACGCACGCGAATCTCCACCTCGGCCACGCCATCTCGCTACGCAAGTTAAGAAAGTTGTCGCAATGGGGCCACGAGATCGTCCTCATCGTCGGCGATTGGACGACGCAGATCGGCGATCCGACGGACAAGGAAGTCAGCAGGCCGATGAAGTCCCGCGACGAGGTGATGGCGAACGCCAAAACCTACCTCGACCAGTTCCACCTGATCGTGCCTCGCGAGAACGCACGGGTTGTTCTCCAGGACGAGTGGTATGGGACGTTCGGCCTCCGTGACGTCATCGAGCTGAGCTCGCGCTTCACCGCGCAGCAGATGCTGGCGCGGGAGGAGTTCCGCAAACGAATCGAGAAGAAGACTCCCATCCCCATCAAGGACCTTCTCTACCCGCTCCTGCAGGCCTACGACTCGGTGGCGATCAAGGCCGACGTCGAATTCGGGGGAACCGACCAGCTCTTCAACATTCTCGCGGGCCGGGAGCTGCAGGAGATGCTCGGCCAGCCGCCGCAGTCCGTCTTCATCGTCCCGATGCTGGAAGGACTCGACGGCGACCAGATGCACAAGTCGAAACCGGCGACGGCGATCTGGCTCGTGGACCCGGCGAGCGAGATCTACGGAAAAGTCATGTCTATCGACGACAAGCTCATGCCTCACTACTACGAGTGGGCGACCGAGCTGCCGATGGAAGAGGTGCGGTCCACGCTCGACTCGCTCGCCCGCAAAGAGCTGCACCCGCGCGAGGCGAAACGGAAGCTCGCCCGCACCATCACGACCGAGCTTCACTCGGCGGCCGCCGCAGACGAGGCGGAGCGCGAATTCGACCGCGTGCACAAGGAGGGTGCGGCACCCGATGCGGTCCCGACCGTTGACGTGCCGGTGAACGGTCAGAAGGACGTGCATATCGTGGACCTGGTCGTATCCGCCTTCGCGAAGAGCAAGACTCAGGCGCGACAGCTCGTCGCCCAGAAGGGCGTGCGTGTGGACGGCACGATCGCGAGCGAGGACACGAAGGTGCCGGTCAAGGGTGAACCGTTGGTCCAGATCGGCAGGCGTCAGGCCGTTCGCGTCCGTTTCCGGTGATGACGTCCCGTCCCGTCGTCGCGATCGTCCCGTTCGGAGCGAAGGGCCGCGACGCCAAAGCCGGCGGGATCGGGCGTCAGGTCGCGCGGCGCCTCGTCGAGCGGTTCGCCGACGACCCAAACGTCGAGCTGCGTCCGGTCTTCCTCGTCGCCATGCCCGAGGCGAAGAGCGACGCCGGCTATCTGGTGTTCGGCTCGACGCCCGATCCCGACCTCGCCGCACGTTACGGCGAGTCGCTCGGCACGACGCACGCCCTCACCGGACTTTATCGCGAGGACGCGACCGGCCGCGCGTTCGCGGTGAGCCTCGTGGAGGTCAAATCCCGCACGGTCGCGGCGGAGCGCAAGATCGTCGTCGCGCCGGATGAGCTGCATCGCGCCGAGCCCACGCTTGCCGCCTGGCTAGCCGAGGCCCTCGGGGTGCCCGCCCCCGGACTCGCTCCCGAGACGGCGAACGAGCCCTCGTACCAGGCATTTCTCGCGGGCCTCGAGGATGAAACGAACGCCACGCTCCTGCGGGCGGGCGACCCGAGCGCGGCCGATCAGGCTCGCGCGCGCGCGTTCGACGAGTACGCCGACGCGATCAAGCTCGATCCCGAGTCGGTGCGCGCGGAGGATCGCCTCCTCGTGCTGGCCGCCGAATCAGTCGAGCGCGGCGACGAAGATCGAGCCGCCCGTTCGCTGGAGGACGTGGTCGAGGCGAAGCCGCGCTCCTGGCGCGCGCACTACATGCGCGCCGAGCTGCTGCGGCAGCTTGGCGAGACGAACATGGCGATCGTCGCGCTGGAGCACGCGCATGCGCTGCGCCCGCTGCGCGACGTCGATCTCATCCTCCTTGCTGAGCTGTACTTGGCCGAAGGAGCACAGGGCCAGGCCGCATCCCACCTGCGGCGCATCGCCGCCGGCAGCGAGGAATTCGGCCGAGCACAGGAGCTCCTCGGCGTCCTTGCGTTCGGGAAGGGCGATCGGTCTGCTGCCCGCGCGTACTTCGAACAAGCGGCGGCGGCCGGTCGGGTGAGCGCACGTGCGCATCTCGCGCGGGTCCTCATCGCAATGGGACTCCGGGACGACGCCTCACGCGAGCTGGGCGAGGTCCTATCGGCAGTGGGCGCAGACCCTGACGCGCTCGCGCAAGCGCGCCGTCTCCGGCTGGGCCTCGATCGCCCCGATCTCGAGGCCGACCTCGAGCGCGCCGGACGAGCGGCGCTGTCCGGAGAGGCCGCCCGCCTCGACGAGGTGCGCGCGGCGTTCGAGCGCGTGCTCGTGTTCGACCCGCAGATCTGGGAGGCACACTTCGGCTTGGGCCTCGCCGCGCGGCGGACCGAGGACTTTATCGCCGCCGCCGCCTCGTTCAGGCGCGCGTTGGAGCTTGCGCCCGAGCAGCCCGACGTCATGCACGAGCTCGGCGTCGCCCTCCTCGCGTCGGGCTCGAAGGCCGACGCGCTCGGCTTGCTCGACCGGGCCGCGGCGCTTCGTCCAGGTCAGGCCGCCTACATCGCCGATGCCGGCTTCGCGCATCTTCGCGCCGGCGACCTCGACGCGGCACGCGAGCGGCTTCGCATCGCGAGCACGATCGACGCGGAGGATCCCCTGACGCGCGCGTACCTGGCGGAGCTCGAGCGCATCGAGGCCGCGTCCGGCAAGGCGAATTGAGTCCGGCCAAGCGCATCGTGGTGCTCGGCGGCGGCTTTGCGGGTCTGCACCTCGTCCGCCGGCTCGAGGGGCATCTGCGTCATGAGGAGGCGTCGGTCACTCTCGTCGACCGCCAGAACTACCACCTCTTCACGCCACTGCTCTATCAGGTGTGCACCGGCGAGCTTCCGCCGCACGCCGTCGCCTATCCACTGCGCGACGCGACCGCGCCCGCGGGCTTCAAATTCATACAGAGCGAGGTGACGGCGATCGATCTCGAGCATCGTCGAGTCGGCACTGCCGACAGCGAGCTTGCGTTCGACCATCTCGTAATCGTGCTCGGCTCGGTGACGAACGATTACGGCATTCCCGGCGTGCACGAGAACGCGCTTCCGGTGAAATGGCTGTCGGATGCGGAGGCTTTGAAGCGCCACGTCCTCGACATCTTCGAGTCGGCGGCGACCGAGACTGACATCGCGCGCCGGCGCGAGCAGCTCACGTTCATCATCGTCGGCGCCGGGCCCGTAGGGGTCGAGCTCGCGAGCTCGCTGCGGGACCTCATGGACCACACGCTTCGGCGCATCTACCCGTCGATCGACTTTTACGCGGATGTCACGATCCATCTCCTCGATGGCGCCGATCGCGTCATCCCCGGCATGGACCCGCGCCTCTCACGGATCGCGATGAAGCGCCTCGAGCAGCAGCGCGTCCGCGTTCTCCTCAACACGCTCGTTTCTGAGATCCGGCCCGGCGCCGTCCACACGAAGGATGGCGCGCAGCTCCGCGGTCGCACCATCGTCTGGTCGGGCGGCGTGAAAGTGAATCCACTCGTCGCCTCCCTCGACGTGCCGAAATCGAAGGACGGCCGCATCGTCGTCGACGACCACTTTCGCGTGAACGGGCGCGACGACGTGCTCGCGCTCGGCGATGCCGCCTACTTCGAGAGCCAGGGCAAGGGCCTGCCGCAGCTCGCGCAGGTCGCGGTGCTCGAAGCGCCCGCTGCGGCGCGCAACCTCGCCGCGCTCGTGCGCGGACAGCCGACGGCACCGTTCGTCTATCACCGAAAGGGCGACCTGATCGCCCTCGGCCGGACACAGGCAGGCGCCGAGTTCGCGAAGCTCGGGGGCTTCGTCCTCGGGGGATTTCCGGCGTGGACGGTGTGGCGCGTCAATTACCTCATGCAGCTGCTCGGTGTGCGGAATCGTGCGAGCCTCCTAATCGAGTGGATCCTCTCGTTCTTTGCGGGACGGCTGGTCGCTAATACGCCGTGAACGACGACCGCGCCGCCATCCTGTCGGAGGTCGGGGCCGCGGTGGCGACCGCACTTGCGACCGCGCGAGTGATGACCCCGGCGGACTGCCGCCGGATCAGCTCGGCGGAGAATTGGCCCGCGGTCATTGTCGCGTACCACATCGGCTTGGGCCTTCGACGCCAGGCGGGATTCATATCCCGCGCACTAACTGGTGACGAGCCGTTCCAGTTCGAATGGGAGCCCACGCATGATGTCAACGCCGTGAATGCACGGGATCACGCGTCCATGTCCCGCGACCAGGCCGCAGCGGAGATCGAGGAAGGCTGGACGCGCCTCCAGATGGTGGCCGGTCAGATGGCCGAGGAGGACTGGTCGCGCCACGTGTTTGTCTTCCGAGATAGGCGCCAGTCGGCGGATGTCGTCCTCCGGCGTATCGTGCTGCCGCACGTGAACGAGCATCTTCAGAGTCTTCGTCGGACCGTTGCCGAAGGGCCGGCCAAAGCCTGATGACCTTGGCCGAGCGTGCCCTCTATCACCAGATCCATCCGGCGAAGCTCTTCGCGGACATCTCGACCGCGCTCATCGGCATCGATCTTTTTTGGCGCCACGAGCTGGCGCCCGGTTTGATCATCGCGCTCTTCACGCCCGTCCTCGTGTCCGCGGTGCTGCTCCGCGAGGCCGACCTCGAGCGCTATCGATCGAGTCCGATGGGGGCGTATCTCCGCCGCTTCATGCCGCCGTGGGTCCAGGCGGTTCGCCTATTCGGCGTTCTCGTCGCGTTCTACGCGTCCTGGCATCACGTCCCCGCAGCCATCTACGGGGGGCTCGCGCTTGTCGCGGTGTGCTGGGCGGACGGACTGTTCGCGACGGCGGCCCGCCGAGTGCATGGCGTCCACGACAAGGGAAGCGTCGAGATATGGCGAGCGTGACGCTGACGCCCTTCCTCACCGTCAAGGACGCGCGCGCAGCCGTCGAGTTCTACAAGAAGGCGTTCGGAGCGACCGAGATCTCGCGCCAATCGAGCCCGAGCGGGCAGTTCATCATCGAGATGTCGATCGACGGTGAGCGCTTCTACGCCGTTGACGAGAACCCACCGGCGTTCAACGTCAGTCCGACGACGCTCGGGGGAACGAGCGTGCGTATGAGTCTCGTCGTCGAAGATCCCGACGCGGTGGCGGAACGAGCGGTCGCTGCCGGCGCGAAGGTCGTCTTTCCGATGGCTGACCAGCCCTACGGAATGCGGCAGGGCCGGATCGCGGATCCCGCAGGACACCACTGGCTCATCGGCAAGCCACTGCGCTAGTACTCGGCAGGTTCGTCCGGCACGGAGGGCCACAGCATCCCCTCCTCGATGTAGCGGACCCACACCTGACCGTCGCGGACGATCACCCGATGCTGCGTGAGGTTGCTTGCTGGCTCCGGGCCGAGGTACGTGCCAAAGCGCGTCCATTCGTAGACGCGCCCGGGAATAGCGCACGTGAGGCGGTCGATCGCCGCGTCGTACCGAATCTCGCAGCTCTGGTTAAAGAACGCCCGTGAAGCGAATGCATAAATACCCTGCTTACCGCGGACCACGTAGAACGGAGCGTTGTCGTAGGTGCGGTACGGCGGGCGAATGATCGCGCCAGCGGGAAGCGGAGTGAGCGTCACGCTCCCGACAGCGATGTTGGCGAGGGGGCCAAGGCCATCCCATCCCCGATATTCGCCGGTCGCGGGAGGAGCCGGATCGGGGCGAATACTGCGGACAACGCCGGCGATCGCCGCGATATCCGCGGCGGGCGCGTCGTCTGCCCAGCGTGCGACGACGAACAGCGGCTGGTCGAACAGTCGGAAGCCGATCGCAGCCTCGTGGCGGTCGCTCGGCACGGTCCGCCCGAAAAACGGCGCAGCGGTGCTCCAGTCAAGAGGCAGCGCCGTCTCGGTGGTGGGACCGCTGCACCCGAGGCGGCAGAACTCTTCCACGGCGACCACGACCCGACCCGTCGGAAGAGCCGATGCATCGACGTCTCCATTCCCCGGCACTACGGGCAGATCGGTGAGCGGCCCGTTTGCGGCGAGGAAGTAACGGCTCGTGGCGCGGTTTACGAAACCCACGGCCGCGTTCCACGTCCACCGCGCGGGTATTTCGAGGCTCAGCCCGCGGTCGTACAGGTTGACCTTCACATCGGCGGGTGCTCGGGCGGCGCCAGATTGTGGGCTCGACGGAGGCGCCAGGCTCGGTGACGGGACCGCCTGCGACGGCCTGCACGCCGAAAGTGTCAGGACCGCGATCACGGCGAGCCGGAGCACGTCTCTTCTAACGCACAGCCGGCGCGATGGTTCCGTCAGAGATCTACCTCGCTGCTGCTGGCTGCTCCTCCACGTGCTCCTCGTGCGCTGCGATGACCTTCTGGGCGATGTGTGACGGGCACTCTTCGTACCCAAGCACTTCGGCGCTGAACGTGCCCCGGCCACCGGTCATCGAGCGCAGGTCAGTCGCATAGCGGAACGTCTCGGCCATCGGGACGTGCGCCTTGATCCGCTGAAGGCCTGCGCCCGTCGCCTCCATGCCGAGCACGCGTCCCCGCCTTGAGTTGAGATCGGCGAGCACGTCGCCCATCTGCTCCTCGGGCACGAGGACCTCGAGGTTCATGATCGGCTCGAGCAAGAAAGGCTGCGCTTCCTTCACGCAGTTCTGGAGCGCGAGCGATCCCGCGATCTTGAAGCTCATCTCGCTCGAGTCCACCGCATGGAAGCTCCCGTCGAAGAGGGTCGCCTTGAAGTCGGAGAGCGGGTACCCGGCGATGACGCCGCGCTCGGCGGTCTCGCGTACGCCCTTCTCGACCGCGGGCCAGAAGTTTCGCGGGACCGAGCCTCCCACGATCCGCGTCGCGTACACGACGCCTGACCCCGCGGGCTGCGGCTCGATCTCGAGGAACACGTCGCCGAACTGCCCATGGCCGCCGGTCTGACGCTTGTAGCGGCCCTGCGCCTGGGCTTTCCCGCGGATCGACTCGCGGTAGGGAACCCGCGGCGTCCGCATCTCGACCTGGACGCCGAACTTGTTCTTCAGGTGATTCACCGCGACCTCGATCGCGGACTCACCGATCGCCGACAGGATCGTCTCGTGCGTCGCATCCTCGCGGCGGACGTGAAGCGTCGGGTCTTCGTCGGTCAGCTTGTGGAGCGCCGTCGCGAGCTTGTCGAGATCCGCCTTGCTCGAAGGCTCGATGGCCACCGCGAACGACGGCGGCGGAAACTCGATCGCGTCGTACTGGATGACCGCGTCCTTGTCGCAGAGCGTGGCGTTCGTCGTAGTCGCTGTGAGCTTCGGGATCGCACAGATATCGCCCGCGCCGACCGCATCGGTCGTCTCCTGCTCCTTGCCGCGGAGAAAGAAGATCTGACCAACGCGCTCGGTCTCCTTCTTCGTTGCGTCGAAGACCTGCGCGTTGTGGTGCAGCGTCCCCGAGTAGACCCGGACGTAGCTGAGCTTTCCCACAAAGGGGTCGGCGAGGGTCTTGAAGACGAAGGCCGACAGCTTGTCCGACGGATCGGGCTTCCGCGCGATCTCGTCACCCGATGGCGATCTGCCGATGACCGAGCCGGCCTCGGCAGGTGAGGGGAGCATCTCGCGCACCGTGTTGAGAAGCGCGGCAAAGCCGACGCGCTTATGCGCGGACGAGGCTGCGACCGGTATGACCTTGCCCTCACGCACTGCCTTGTGCAGCGCGTCGCGAAGCTCGTCGTACGAGAGCTCCTTTCCGTCCAGGTAGCGCGTCAGGAGGTCCTCGTCCGTTTCGACGATCGCCTCGACAAGCTGCTGCCGGTAATTCCCGACGCGGTCGGCCTCTTCCTTCCCGACGTCGGCGACCGGGTCTTTCGGTCCCTCGAGGACCTGGCCGTGGAGGAGGTCGATGGTCGCCTTCAGATCCTGATGCTCTCCGACGGGCACGTGGAGGGGCACGACACGGATGCCGTAGGCCTCACGAAGCTGCTCCAGCACCCGGTCGAAGTCCGCGTTCTCGCGGTCGAGCCGGCCGACGACGACGATTCGCGGCGTTTCGGCGTTCTCGAGCTCCGACCACACCGTCTGGGTGCCGACCTGGACACCCGCGGAGGCGTCGACGAAGACGATCGCCGCGTCCGCCACTCGCAGCCCGGCGTGCTGGTCGCCGGCAAAGTCGGCAAAGCCCGGCGTGTCGATGAGGTTGATCTTGATTCCGTCGTGCGTGAACGAGGCGAGCGCCATGTTGATGGTGATGTGCCGCTTCTGTTCCTCCGGATCGGTGTCCAGGATGCTGGTGCCGTCATCGACCTTGCCGAGACGAGTCGTCGCCCCGACCGAGTGGAGGAGGGATTCGACGAGGCTCGTCTTTCCCGATCCTCCGTGGCCGACGACGGCCACGTTTCTGATCTTCGTGGGCTCCGGTGATGCCATCAAGACTCTCCCCAGCGCATGATGCGTTGCTAGTATCACCCGCGATGTCGGGGCACTCAAAGTGGAGCCAGATCAAGCGCCAAAAAGGCGCGGCCGACGTCAAACGTGGCGTCGTCTTCACCAAGATGACCAAGGAAATCATGCTCGCTGCGAAGGAAGGTGGAGGCGATCCGGACGCCAATTTCCGGCTCCGGCTGGCGATGGATCGCGCCCGCGCGGTGAACATGCCCCGCGACAACATCCAACGCGCGATCGATCGGGCGACCGGGAGCGCCGAAGGCGCGGCGCTCGAGAGCATCGTGTACGAGGGCTACGCGCCGGGCGGCGTGTCCGTGATGATCGAGGCTGCTACGGATAACCGGAACCGAACGGTTTCAGAGATCCGCGCGGCGTTCACACGCGGCGGCGGCAAGCTCGGCGAGTCCGGCTCGGTCCAGTGGCTCTTCGAGCAAAAGGGCGTCATCGAGATTGACACCAAAGGCAAAGACCCGGACGCGATCCAGCTTGCGGCGATCGACGCCGGCGCGGAGGACGTCGAAGTCGAGCCGGGTCTGGCCACCGTTTACACGACACCGACCTCATTCGAACGCGTGCGGAAGGCGCTCGAGTCGGCCGGGATCAAGACGGGCGCCGCGGAGCTGTCGATGCGCCCCACCACGACGGTCCGCGTCGAAGGGGAGGCCGCGAGAAAGCTCCTCGGTCTCGTCGAGGCGCTCGAGGATCTCGACGACGTCATCAAAGTACACGCGAATTTCGACGTTCCCGAAGAGGTCCTCCAGCACGCCTAGCCGCGTCATCCTCGGGATCGATCCCGGGACGACCGGGATGGGATACGCGTTCCTCGTCGCCGCACCGGAGCGCGCGCTACTGCTCGAATGCGGGGTCGTCGATGTGCGCGCGAGCACGACCGCGGCGGAGCGGCTGCTCGCGATCTCCAAGGCGCTCGACGAGCTGATCCGCCGCCATCGGCCCTTCGTCCTCGCCGTCGAGCGTCTCTACTTCAACAAGAACGTCCAGACTGCAATGCGCGTCTCCGAAGCGCGTGGGATCGCACTGCTCTGCGGCGCGCGGGCAGCGCTCGAGATCGCGGAATACACACCTCAAGAAGTGAAGATGTCGGTGACAGGAAATGGGCGAGCCGACAAGAAGGCGGTGCAGCGAATGCTCCCTCTTCTCGTCGCGCTCGACGTGCCGATCACCCAGGACAACGTGGCCGACGCCGTCGCGATCGCACTCACGCATGCGCAACGCGCGCGCTTCGCCGATGCCGTGGCAGCTGCGACATGAGGCTTCGCGCGGGCGGGGAAGGCGAGTGGGGGTCCACGGCGCAGCGGGAGTTGCCGTCCGCCGAGTGGGCCGAACGGACAAGTGCGCAGGCAAAGGGACCCGCGAGCACGTGGGCCCCCCGAGCCTCAACCCGCCCGCAACGCGGTCCACAGTGATCGCCGCCGTACGCGGCACGGTGATCGCGCGCGGCGCGGATCACGTGGTCGTCGAGACGAACGGGGTCGGCTACAAGGTCCACGTACCTCGACAGCCGACGCGCGACGAGGTGCTCCTGCATACGCATCACACGGTCCGCGAAGACGACCAGTCGCTCTATGGGTTTGAATCCCGCGACGAGCTCGCGCTCTTCGAGATGCTCATCAGCGTCTCGGGCGTTGGCCCGAAGGCCGGACTCGCGATCCTCTCGGTCGCACGGCCCGCGGAGATCGCGGGCGCGATCGCGTCAGGCGACGCCGCCGCACTCGCGCGCGCGCCGGGTGTCGGAAAGAAGACCGCCGAGCGGCTGATCGTCGACTTGAAAGGCAAGATCGGGCGCGTCGCAGGCCTTCCGGTAACGGCAGGCGCGCTCACAGTCGAAGACGACGCGCAAGCCGCGCTTGTCGCTCTTGGCTACACACCGTCGGAAGCGGCCACGGCGCTTCGCGCCGCACCCTCAAAAGGGGGCGCCACAACCGAGGAACGGCTGGCGGCGGCCCTCCGTGTCACCGGACGGACGGCGGTCGCAGGGAGGTGACGGAAAGTACCGTCGGCCTAGTAGGCGAGCATGCGATTTGCGACCATTGCCGCGGCCGCCGCGCCGTGGAAGGAGCGTGCATGGTCGAGTTTCTGACGAAAGAAGAAGGCCAAGGACTAGTCGAGTACGCACTCATCATCGCGGTCATCGCGATCGCAGTCATCGTCGCGATGGTCTTTTTCCGCGATCAGCTCTCGAACTACTTCTCGAACATCGGCAATAACCTCACGTAGGAGCGGCGCGGCGGCCAGCCGCTCCTAGCGCCGGAGGGGATTCTCACCAAGTGATATAGTTACTACTGGCATCCGGCCTGGCCGGACGCCGCGTCGGGCACCAAAAAGTGGGTCGACCCCACTTTTTTTGTCGCCTGAAGCGAATTGAAGATAAGGGGAGAGTTGCCGCATGAACCGAGAGCTCGTCACCGGCCTCGCGCAACTCTCAGCCGAGAAGGGCCTCCCCAAAGAGGTCGTCAGCGACATCATCGCCCGGGCCATCAAGCGCGCCTACGGCGATGAAGAGCACATCGACGTCAAGGTCGACGTCCAGACCGGCGCCTTCAAGGTGTTCCTGCTCAAGACCGTCGTCGAGAAGGTCGAGGATCCCAAGATCCAGGTCCAGCTCGACACGGCGAAAAAGATCAAGCCTGACGCTCAGCTCGGCGACGTGATCCCGTTCGAGGAGTCCGCAGCCGCGCTCGGACGGATCGGCGCCCAGACGGCAAAGCAAGTGATCCAGCAGTCGCTCCGCGAAGCCGAGCGCGAGCAGGTCTTCGCCGAGTACGCCGACCGCGAGGGCGACATCATCAACGCCAAGATCAGCCACTTCGACGCCGGCTCGGCGATCATGGAGCTCGACCGCGGGGCGACGGCGATCCTGCCGCGCTCCGAGCAGGCTCCGCACGAACGGTACTTCGCGGGGCAGGCGCGCAAGGTCGTGGTGCTCGAGGTCCGTCGGACGCTTCGCGGACCGCAGATCATCGTGAGCCGCGCGCACAAGGCGCTCGTGAAGCGGCTCTTCGAGCTCGAGGTGCCGGAGATCTTTCACGGCCAGGTCGAGATCGTCGGGATCGCTCGCGAGCCCGGCTCGCGGACGAAGATCGCGGTCCGCGCTCGGCAGCCCGGACTCGACGCACGGGGCGCGTGCATCGGCCAGCGCGGTCTGCGCGTGCAGGCGATCGTGAACGAGCTGGGCGGCGAGAAGATCGACATCATCGAGTGGGCCGAGAGCCCCGAGCGCTACGTCGCGAATGCCCTCGAACCGGCGCACGTCGTCCGGGTGGATATCGTCCCGGACGAGAAGACCGCCTACGTCATCGTTCCCGACCGCCAGCTGTCGCTGGCAATCGGCAAGGAAGGCCAGAACGCACGCCTCGCCGCGAAGCTCACAGGCTGGCGGATCGACATCCGGAGCGAATCCGAGGTGAGGGCTGAAGTGGAGCCAGAGCCCGAGCCGGAGCCGGTGGCGGTAGCCGAGCCTGCGCCCGCGGAGGAGGAGTCGGAGATCCGTCACGATCTCGTGGCAGAGGTCGAAGCCGAGTCCGCACAGGCGGACGAGGAGGACCTGGATGAAGAGGACCGCGCGCTCCTCGGAGGCAAAAAGAAGCGAGCCGAGCGCCGTTAAAACGGCGTCGCCGCCGCTGCGGAGCCTTCCGCAACGGACCTGCGTCGCCTGCCGGACGGCCCGCGCCAAACGCGAGCTGGTGCGCGTCGTACGCTCACCTACGGGCGAGCTTTCTGTGGACCTCCGCGGCAAGGCGTCCGGACGCGGGGCGTATCTCGATCCCGACCCGGCATGCCTCGAGCGCGGGCTCGCGGAGGGCGCTTTGGCCAAGGCGCTAGAAATTGATATCGACGGAGTGACCGCCGACCGGCTGCGAGTCGAGCTCGCGGCGGCGGCCAAGGAACGGAGATCGAGTGCCTAAAGCAAGACCCAGGCGAATGCCACCGCAGCGCGGACCGCGCCCACGAGGGCGCCGGCCCCAGCGTGCCCCCATGCCCCAGCCTCTGCCCGAGCCCGTAGCGCCGGTCGCCGTCGCCGAGACGTCGACCGTCGTCACCTTGCCGAAGACCATCGTCGTCGGCGACCTGGCGCGCGCGCTCGACGTCAGCGTGGTCGACGTCATCCGAGGGCTCGTAAACCTCGGCACGATGGCCTCGATCAACCAGTCCGTCGATTTCGAGACGGCGACGCTGGTCGCCAATGAGCTTGGTTTCGAGACACGTGCCGAAGAGGAAGTCGCACCGCCGGCGGAAGAGGAAGCGACACCCGAACCGATCTCAACGAAGCAGATCCTGTGGGAGGACGTCGATCCGGCGAAGCTCAAGGAACGGCCGCCGGTCATCACGGTCCTCGGTCACGTCGACCACGGCAAGACGAGCCTCCTCGACGCGATCCGCGCTACGAACGTCACGGCGCGAGAGGCCGGTGGCATCACGCAGCACATCGGTGCGTACCAGATCGAGCACAACGGCCGGAAGGTGACGTTCCTCGATACGCCCGGCCACGAGGCGTTCACGGCGATGCGCGCGCGCGGCGCCCAGGTGACCGACGTCGCAGTGCTCGTCGTCGCCGCGGACGACGGTGTCCAGCCGCAGACAATCGAAGCCATCTCGCACATCAAGGCCGCCCAGGTCCCGATCGTCGTCGCCTTGAACAAGATCGACCGCCCCGACGCAAACACTGACCAGGTGAAGGCACAGCTCGCCGAGCACGGGGTCACGATCGAGGAGTACGGCGGAGACACGCCGCTCGTTCCGGTGTCGGCGAAGACGAAACAGGGGATCGACGATCTCGTCGAGACCGTCCTGCTCGTCGCTGACGTCGCGGAGCTGAAGGCGGACCCCGACCGTCCGGCGATCGGCCGCGTCATCGAGGCGCACCTCGATAAAGGTCGAGGCCCCGTTGCGACGGTGCTCGTTCAGACGGGCACGCTCGAGCGTGGAGATCTCGTCGTGACGGGAACGACGTTCGGCAAGGTCCGCGCGATGGTGGATGACAAAGGCAAGAACGTGGGGCGCGCCGAGCCCTCGCGCCCGGTTGAAATACTTGGGTTGCCCGAGGTGCCCGAGGCGGGCGACGTCATGCGTGTCGTGTCGGACGAAAAGGCAGCCCGCGCCGTCGTCGCGCAGAACGCCCGGGAGCGCGCCGCGGGAGCCGCCGCGGAGCGGCCGGCGACCCTCGACGAGATGTTCGCGCAGGTCAAGGAGGGCCAGGCCAAGGAGCTCAAGATCGTCCTCAAGGCGGACGTGCAGGGCTCGCTCGAGGCGATCAAGGGCGCGATCGCGAAGGTGCCGCAGCAAGAGGTCGCCCTCTCGATCATCCACGACGCTGTGGGCGACATCACCGAATCCGACCTCACGCTCGCGGCGGCGTCGAACGCCGTCGTGATCGGGTTCAACACGAAGATGGAGGCTCCCGCGCGGCGCGTCGCCGAGGCGACGAAGGTCGATGTGCGCCAGTACAAGGTCATCTACGAGCTGCTCGACGACGTGCAGAAGGCGCTCACCGGAATGCTCGAGCCGGAGATGGTCGAGTCGCTGCTCGGTCATGCGGAGGTCCTCCAGATCTTCACCTCGGGCAAGACGACCATCGCCGGATCGCGCGTGGTCGATGGTCTCGTCCGGCGCGGCGCACAGGTACGGCTCCTCCGCGGCGGGGCCGCGGTGTACGACGGGAAGATCGGAACGCTCCGGCGTATGAAGGACGACGCTCGTGAGGTCACCGTGGGACTCGAGTGCGGCATCGTGCTCGAGAACCAGAACGACGTCCAGGTGGGCGACATCATCGAGTGCTACGTCATCCAGCCGAAGCCGCGCTAACCATGGCGTATAAGCGATCGGACCGGGTCAACTCCCTGCTTCAGCGCGAGCTCGGCACGCTCATCAGCGAGGAGCTGCGCGACCCGCGCATCGCTTTCCCGACCGTGACCGCGGTCGAGATCACCCCCGATCTTCGAAGCGCCAAGGTCCACGTGAGCGTCCTCGGCGACGAGGAGGCTTCGGCTGCGACGATGAAGGCACTCGAGGACGCGAAGCCGTTCCTTCGCCGCGAGCTCGGCTCGCGAACCGATCTGCGGTTCGTCCCCGAGCTCACGTTCGTCCACGATCGGTCGGCCGAGCAGGCCGTTCGGATCTCGGCGCTGCTCCGCGAGGCGCGCGAGCGCGAGGGACGATGAACGAGATCACCGCGGCACTGCACGGTGCGCGGCGGATCGCGCTCGTCTCGCATCGCGACCCCGATCCCGACACCATCGGGTCCGCGCTCGCCCTCGGGCTCGGTCTCGAATCGCTCGGCAAGCAGGTGTCGTGGCACTGCGCCGATCCGGTACCCGAGCAGCAGCGATTTCTCCATGGCAGCGACCGCTTCACCCAGGAGCCACCGCCCGAGGATGTGGACCTTGTCGTGACCGTCGACTTCGGCTCGGTCGATCGCGCGAAGTTTGCCCTTCCGTCGCGACCGAAACTGGTGAACATCGACCACCACGCGTCGAACGACCACTTCGGCGCCGCGAACCTTGTCGACGTCACCGCCGCGGCAAGCGCCGAGCTCGTTTCGCGAGTCATCGACGCCCTCGGGATCAAGTGGACGCCGGCGATGGCGACGGCCGCACTCGTCGGCATCATGACCGACACCGGCTCGTTCCAATTCCCGAGCACCGATGCGCGCTCCCTCGAGCGCGCGGCCCGTCTTCGCGAATCCGGCGCCGATCTGCAGGCGATCACCTACAACATCTTCCGCAACAAGCGTTTCGAGGCACTGAAGCTCTGGGGCTTCGCCTTCGCTCGGCTCATCCGCGAGCAAGGCGGCCAGCTTGTCTGGACGGAGATCCGCGCCGGCGACATCGAGCGGGCCGAAGCCCGCGACGAGGACATCTCGGGCCTGGTCGAGCAGATCGCACGCTCCAGCGGCATGCGCGTGGCGCTCCTCTTCAACGAGGAGCGGGACAGCGTCAAGGTCTCCTGCCGCACCTCGCAGTGGGAGCCGTCGGTCGACGCGTCAGCACTCATGGCGCGATTCGGCGGTGGCGGCCATGTCCGCGCGGCCGGAGCGCTGATCCAAGGCGATCTCGCCGACATCCGCGACCGCGTCCTTGACGCCGCCCGCGCCGCGCTCGACGCCGCGAAGATGCGCGCGCCCGTCAGCGCCTGATCGCTCCGACGGACCCGCCGTCTGGCGTACTCGCGATCGACAAGCCCGAGGGCTGGACCTCGCACGACGTCGTCGCGCTTGTCCGCGGTGTGCTCGGCACGAGGCGCGTCGGTCACGGCGGAACCCTCGACCCTCAGGCGACCGGGTTGCTTCCGGTCCTTGTCGGCCCCGCGACGAAATTCGCGGACCGCATCCACGAGGCCACCAAGGTGTATGACGCGCTCGTCCGGTTCGGCAGCGAGACGGCCACCGATGATCGAGAGGGCGGCGTTACACGCGAGAGCGCGGTTCCAGCGCTCGACGCCGATGCCATCGAGCCCGCGCTCGCGGCATTCCGCGGCGTCATTGCCCAGGTGCCACCGCAGTACGCGGCCTTGAAGGTGTCCGGGCGTCCGGCATACGCACGAGCGCGGCGCGGCGAAACGGTTGCTCTCGCGGCGCGGAGCGTGCAGGTCTTCCGGCTTGAAGTGACCGAGATCGCCCCGCCGGACCTGCGCCTCTTCGTGGTGTGCTCGTCAGGGACCTACGTTCGCGCGATCGCACGCGACCTCGGACGCGCTCTTGGGTCCGCGGCGCACCTCGCTCGTCTCCGCCGTCTCGCCGTCGGCGCGCTCGAAGCTCGTGATGCGCTCACGCCCGAAGAGCTTCGAGCGCGCGGCCGCGAAGTGACCCGGCTCCTTCGGCCGGCGAATGACGCTTTGTTGACGCTCGACCCACGATTCCTGGAGCGATCCGCTGCTACGATCGTCGGAGCGGGGGAGTCAGCCTGATGCTCGCCAAATCATTCGAGCGCTTCATCAAGTGGGCGCTGTCGGCCTGGCGCGACCTCTCCCTCGATGCGAAAGTGGTCGCGCTCTTCGGCGTCGGCAACTGGTTCCTCCTCTTCGCCAATCACACCACCGTCGCGGCGACGCACGACGTGCCGCTCTGGCAGCTGTTTCCGCCTGGCGCGGATGCCGCGTTCCTGATCGTGTGCGGAACGTTAGCGTTCGCGTATCCGCTGCGTGACCATCGCTCGCGCGGGGCCTTTACAACACGCGCGCGGGTCGCGCACCTCGCCGCGATGATCGCGGCGTTCGTGATCATTCCGACGTTCGCATCGATCATCCTCCGCGAGACCGGCAGGCCCTACACCTACATCCACGACGGCGCGCTCATGATCGAGGAAGCTTCGCGAAAGCTCCTTGCCGGCATGAACCCCTACGTCGCCGACTACCTCGACACTCCGATGTTCTTCTGGCCGATGATCAACAACCCGGCGCTCTACCACCTCACCTACTTCCCGTTCATGTTCCTTGTGAGCACACCATTCGTTTGGTTCTTCGATCACTTCGGCTTCATCTGGGACCAGCGGTATCTCTATCTCCCGGCGTATATCGGCACCCTCGCTCTGGTCCCGTACCTTGTTCGCGGGGCTGCACCGCGCCTTGCGATGACCGCGGCGATCGCGCTCAACCCGCAGCTCTTCCCGTTCGTCGTGGAAGGACGGAACGATTTCTTTGTGCTGCTCTTCCTGTTCGCGGGCCTCGCGCTCCTCATGCGCGAGCGCCGAACGACGTCCTCGCTCGCGTTCGCGGGGGCGGGTGCGGCGAAGCTCCATGCGCTCATCTTCCTGCCCTTTGTGGCCGTCTACATGGTCGCGACGAAGCGCCCACGCACCGTGCGCGAGGCGGTGGCCGCGCTCATGCCGACATGGCCCGCGGCACTCTTCCTAATCGCGACGTTCGTGCCGTTCCTCGTGAACAACCTCGGCGCCTTCTGGGATGACGTCGTCAGCTATAACGCGGGCGGCGCGGCATGGACGTATCCGATCTCAGGGATGGGCTTCTCCGCCATCCTCCTCGGACTCGGCCTGATCCCATACCGGCAGGCGGATTTCCCGTTCGCCGCGATCGAGATCGCGATCGCGACACCGATCGCCGCCTGGTGGCTCATCCGTCTGTGGCAGAGACCCACGATCGCGACACTCCTCGCGGGCTATGCGCTGACGCTCCTCGCCTTCCTCTTCTTCGGACGCTACTTTCAGGGGAACTACCTCGGATTCATCGCCGCTGTCTTCACGCCGGTGCCGTTCCTCGCGACGCGCGCGGCTCGGCGTGTGCCGCGCCGGGTCCGCCGGCCCGCTCCGACGATCGTCACGCCGCCACGCCCAGTTCGCGAATCGCAGCCCGCGCCTTCGCTGCTGCCCGAGCCCGCGCCAGCCCCGGTGCCGGTGGCGCTCGACGCGGTGGCTGAACCCTCGCCTGCTGGAGTGGGTGCGGCCGACTAGTCTCGATCTATCGAAGCGCTCCATGACTTCACCGCGTGGCCGAAGGGGCCGGTCCATCTGGCGATCGGCGTATTCGACGGCGTGCATCTCGGACACCGCGCACTCATACGTCAGCTCGCGCGTGGGGCGGCAGAGGCCGGCGCACGAGCGGTCGCGGCGACGTTCGACCCGCTCCCCATCCAAGTGCTCGCGCCCGGCGCGCCGGCCTCGGCTCTTTCCGATGTCCGCGATCGAGTAAAGCTGCTGCGCGAAGCCGGAGCGGATGCGGTCGTGGTCTTCGAGTTCGACGAGGCTTTCGCGAGGCTCTCCGCAGACGAGTTCGTGGATCGAGTGAAGGGCGCGTGCGACGTCCGGCGGATCGTCGTCGGTCCCGACTTTCACTTCGGCCGCCGCGCCGAGGGCGATGTTGAAAAGCTCCGCGAACGGGGCAGGCGCGATGGATTCGTCGTCGACGTCGTCTCGCCGATCCAGATCGACGGCGCGATCGTCAGCTCCACCCGCATTCGCAATCTTCTTCTCGCTGGCGATGTCGACGCCGCCGCGCGGCTCCTGGGCCGGCCCTACAGCCTCCGCGGCCGGGTCGTGCACGGCGATAAACGCGGCCGCGCGCTCGGCTTTCCCACGATCAACCTCGCGCTGCCAAAGGAGCGGCTCCTGCCACGCGACGGGATCTACGCGATGTGGGCGGAAATGGGGGAGGGACGTTTCAAAGCGGCAGCATCGTTAGGCGTGCGGCCCACCTTCGGTGGAGGAGAACGGGTCCTCGAGGCTTACCTTCTCGACTACTCCGGCGAGCTGTACGGCGAAGAGGTCGAGGTCGCGTTCGTCAAGCGGTTACGCGACGAGATCGCCTTCGCGAGTCCCTCGGAGCTGTCCGCGCAGATCGCGCGTGACGTGGAGGAAACGAGACGAGTACTGATATGAACACTCCGCCCGAGCACGGAACAGTCCAGATCGATGGCGTCCCTCGCTCCGCCTTGATCTTCCCGTTGACGCTTGACGGCCTTCGGCGGAAGCGGCTGGGTCTAGCTATCTGGTTCGTGCCCCTTATCGCGTTCGGACTTATCTACGCGTTTCTGCTTCTTCGGATCGGTACGTACCCCGACACCACGAGTCAGATTCTCCGGATCTTCGTCCTCGCTATGGAAGGCCTGTTCATCGCCATCGCGGTGTGGCTCATCCGAACGTACCGCAAGCCCGGGTTTGTCGCCCTCCTTCGCGAAGGGGTCTATTCGCGGACCGGCATCGGCCCAGTGTTCGTCCCGTGGGACACGATCACCAAAGCCGGAATTCACAAGTACGCGGGAGTTGTCAGCCTGGCGCTCCGCACGAACACGACTCCGCGTCATGCTCCGTTCTGGATGGCGGCCAATCGGCCACTCCAGCGCCGATTGACCGCCTGGGACTTCAGCTATCCGCTCATGGTCATACGCGGTGGAGCGGAGTTCGAGCGGGTCGTGCAGCTCTGCGTTGGCGATCCCCTCGAACGAGCGAAAGTCGTCTGAGCGCGCGGCCATCCGTCAACGTAGAGTTCGTCGACTCGCGACGTAGAGGAGACGCGGAGCGCGTTCGGTGGCTGACAACAAAATCGTCTTCGCCCCGGGGATGGCTACTGCGCTCACGTTCGGAATCGCCTTCGGTCAGACCGAGATTCCTCAGATGCTTGCGGCGCTCGATCAGATCAATTTGAGTTATCCAGTCCTGCCTGTCTAGGCGCCTGGCTGGGAAATGACTGGGCTCTACGAGATCGAAACGGAGCGATTGGTGCTGCGTCAGTGGCGCGAGGGTGACTGGGTTGGGCTGCACCGGACCTACGGGGATCCCGAAGTCATGAGCTGGATCGGTGCTGCTCCGGCTGACCTTGCGTCGACCGCGGCCGCCGTCGGACGAATGTCGATGCATTGGCTTCTCCTCGGCTATGGAATGTTCGCGGTCGAGGAAAGAACGAGCGGCGAGATCGTCGGTCGGGTCGGGCTAATGCACCATCCCGACTGGCCGCTCGCGGGACCGAAGATCGAGGTCGGCTGGACACTCCAACGCTCCGCGTGGGGCCGCGGTTACGCCACCGAAGGGGCGAGGGCGAGCCTCGCGTTCGGCTTCGATGTGCTCGATCTTCCTCAGATCTTCAGCATGACTCGGCTCGACAACGCTCGCTCCCGTGCGGTGATGGAACGATGCGGCTTGACGCAACGTGGCGAACTGGATTTCCATGGCTGGCGACAGGTCCACTATGCGATCGATCGGCAGAACTGGCCGCCTCCTGATGCGCAGGAGCCGTCCATCAACATACGAGAGGTGGAGCGATGAGCACGCTCATAAGCCCGAATTACAAAGCTGTCGCCGGCTGGGAGCAGCTTCCAGCGGGTTTCGCGCACCCCGATGTCGCCGCTGTCGCGGTCAACTCCAAAGGACGCGTCTATCTCTTCTGCCGCGCCGAGCATCCGGTGCTCATGTACGAGCGCGATGGACGCTTCGTCGGCTCGTGGGGCGAAGGCATGTTCACCATGCGGACGCACGGCATCACGATCGCTCCCGACGATTCGGTCTGGTGCACCGACGACGCAGGACATTCCGTGCGCAAGTTCACCCCCGACGGAAAGCTTTTGCTCACCCTTGGTGAGAACGCGGGGAAGCCGTCCGAAAGCGGATACAACGGGTCGAACCTCGCGACGATCGTCCGCGGCGCGCCGCCCTTCAACCGTCCGACGAATCTCGCGGTCGCGCGAAACGGGGACCTCTACGTCACGGATGGCTACGGAAACGCTCGAGTGCATCGTTTCTCGGCGGCTGGAAAGCTGCTTGCGTCCTGGGGCGAGCCGGGCACCGGGCCCGGTCAGTTCATGCTGCCGCACGGCATCGCGGTCGATGCCACTGGCAATGTGCTCGTCTGCGATCGCGAGAACGATCGGATCCAGACGTTCGCCGCGGAC
>VBDV01000146.1 GCA_005882765.1 Chloroflexota bacterium
ATGTAGATGTTTGCAAGAAGCACAAGGACGCTAGTCGGCGTCGCAGCCGCGGCGATCGTGCTGCTGGCGATCCCATCCTCCGCGAATGCGGGGGCGGACGACCTCAGTACCGCGCGTGCGGCCACGGCGCAATTCCACCAGCTGGATGCGGCGACCGCGGCTGGCTACGGAGAGTTCCGCGACGCGGCGAAGATCGCATGCATCGAGACGCCGGGGGTCGGCGTCATGGGCATTCACTACGTGAACAGCGGGCTGGTCGGCGACGGCGCCGTGAACGCGGCGACGCCGGAAGCGCTCGTGTACCAGCCACTACCGAACGGGAAGCTGAAGCTCGTCGCGGTCGAGTACATCGTGTTCTACAGCATGTGGGCGGGCAGCTCGAAGCCTTCGCTGTTCGGTCACGAGTTCAAGCTGATCGGAGAGCCGAACCGCTACGGCATATCGGCGTTCTATGAGCTCCACGCCTGGGTCTGGCAGAACAATCCGAGCGGCATGTTCAAAGACTGGAACCCGAGCGGGAGCTGCACGAAGTAGGTCGGCGGACTAACCGGTCCCGAACTGCCGGTCGCCGGCGTCGCCGAGACCGGGAACGATGTAGCCCTTCTCGTTGAGGCGCTCGTCGAGCGCCGCGACATGGATCGGAACATCGGGGTGCGCGCTCGAAAGGGCGCGCACCCCTTCAGGCGCTGCGATCAGACCAACGTACTTGATCCGTTTCGCGCCCCACTTCTTCAGGATGTCGACCGTCTCGGTGGCCGAGCCACCGGTCGCGAGCATCGGATCCAGCACGAGGCACACCTGCACAGTCGCCGACGACGGAAGCTTGTTGTAGTACGAGATCGGTCGCAGCGTGCGCTCGTCGCGGAAAAGCCCGATGTGCCAGACCTGCGCCTCCGGCATGAGCTCGAGGGCGGCCTCGACCATTCCGATTCCCGCACGAAGCACTGGCACGAGACCCACCTTGTCCTTGAGTCGTGCGCCCTTCGAGATCGCGAGCGGCGTCTTGACCTCACGCGGCTCAGTTGGCAGATCGGCCGTCGCCTCATAAAGGAGCAGCGTCGCGATCTCCGCGACCAGCTCGCGGAAGATCTTGGGTGGCGTCGTTTCGTCGCGCAGGCGCGTGACCTTCTCTCTGACGAGCGGGTGCGCGGAGACATGGAGCTGCGCGCTGCTCAGTGGACGGCCGCGGCCGTTGGCCTCGAAGGCTCTCCCCACTCACGTGCCGCCGAGCGAAGGAGATCGAGATCGATCTCCGGATACACCGGGTAGCGATCGAGCAGTGCCGCGACGCGTTCACGCGCCGCCTCGGCCGCCGCGCCGGCCACGTCGAAGCGCGCACGGCTCGGCTGACCGGCTTCGGGCCCCTTCTTCATGATCGACGCCTTCGTGTTGGAGAGCACGAGCTTGAAGACCGCGGCGATCTCGCGCATATCGGAAGGCGTCATCCCGAGTGTCGTCGCCGCGGGCGTTCCGACACGGAGCCCACTCGTGTACCAGGGCCCGTTCGCGTCGAACGGCAACGCGTTGCGGTTGAGCGTCATGTGGCATTCGCGGATCGCCGACTCCGCCTGGCGTCCGGTGAGCCCAAAGCTCTTGTGCACGTCGAGGAGCAGAAGATGGTTGTCCGTTCCACCGGTGAGTACGTCCATTCCTTGCGCGACACAGGCCTCGGCGAGCGCCTGGGCGTTCTGGACGATGCGACGCGAATAGTCACGGAAACTGGGCTGGCTCGCCTCCCGCAGCGCGACCGCTTTCGCGGCGAGGACGTGTGGCAACGGACCGCCGAGCACGATCGGACAACCCTTGTCGACCGCCTCCGTGAACTCAGACGTGCACAGGATCATCCCGCCGCGGGGACCGCGCAGCGTCTTATGCGTCGTCGTGGTCACCACATGAGCGAACGGCACCGGGTTGTAGTTGCCCTCGAAAACGCCGCCGGCCACGAGCCCTGCGAAATGCGCCATGTCGACCATGAGCACGGCACCGACCTCGTCGGCGATCTCGCGGAGCTTCGCGAAGTCGATCTTTCGCGAATACGCGCTGTATCCGGCGAGCAGGATGAGCGGCCGTATCTCGCGCGCCTGGCGACGGATCTCATCCAGATCGAGCAGCATCGTCGAGCGGTCGACGGTGTACGTGTAGGCATCGAAGAGCTGGCTCGAGTAGTTGTGACGATAGCCGTGTGTCAGGTGCCCACCCGAGTAGTAGTCGAGCCCGAGAAGGCGCTGGTTGTGCGTCGCCTCGCGGATGCGTGTCCAGTCCGTTCGGGCGACCTTTGACGGATCCTCGATGCCGAGCTGCTCGAGCATCTTCGTCTCGACGCGCGTCGTGAGTATCGCGAGGTACGCGAGGAGGTTCGCGTCCGCGCCAGAGTGCGGCTGGACATAGGCATGTTCGGCGCCGAAGATCTCGCACGCGAGCCGAGCCGCCTCGCTCTCGACGTCGTCGACGTTCTCGCACCCTGCGTAGAACCGATGCGCGGGATAGCCCTCCGCGTACTTGTCGGTGAACAACGTCCCCT
Source organism: Chloroflexota bacterium (assembly GCA_005882765.1). Classification (GTDB taxonomy): domain Bacteria; phylum Chloroflexota; class Limnocylindria; order P2-11E; family P2-11E; genus 3-1-20CM-2-70-9. The sequence goes on from VBDV01000146.1 coordinate 2,522, forward strand.
GTGCGAACTGTGTCGCCAGCGAGCAGTAGTTCTCGCTGGCGATGAGCTTCAGGTTGGTGCGCTGATCGTTGAACTCGTGGACGACGGCAGCTGCGACGCTCGGCGACACGGTCGCGACGTGATCGAGCATCGCATACAAAGCGGTGGGCGCGGGATCCGGGGAACGGTCACCGATGCGCTCGAGGTATTGCGATAACAAGCTCATACGTCCCTCCGCATTCGGGAACTTCCGTCGGCCGTGGTCATAGGCCGTGGTTCCATCGCTTCGATCTGATTCCGTCGACGTTCGTGGCGCCCGCCCTCGGGCCGCGCGCCGAGGTACGCGTCAACAATGCTCTTCGCGAGCGACTCACCGATCACGCGCTCGCCGAGCGTCAGCAAGTTCACATCAACATGCTCCACCCCGTCGCGCGCCGACCATTCGTTCTCGACCACTGCCGCGCGCACGCCCGCGATCTTGTTCGCCGCGACCGCCGGACCGATGCCCGAGCCGCAGAAGAAGATGCCGCGCTCCACGTCGCCGCGCGCGACGGCGTCCGCGAGAGGACGCACGATCGAGGGGTAATCGTCGTCCGGCGTCGTCTCAGGTCCGAAGGCGACGACGGTGTGACCTGACGCTTTGAGGTGCTCGACGACGGAAGCCTTGAGGCGCTGACCGGCGTGGTCCGCGGCGACTCCGATCTTCATGCGACGGTCGCCAGCACTTCGTCGATCTCGGCCTCGGTGATCGCGCCCTGCCGCAGGATCTTGACCTGGTCTCCGGTGCAGTCGACCACGGTGGACGACACGCCACCTGGCGTCGTTCCGCCGTCGAGGACCAGGGCGATGCGCCCTTCGAGCTGCGCGATTACCTCTTGCGCCGTCCGCGCGTCGGGTTCGCCCGAACGATTCGCGCTGGTCACCGGGAGACCGCCACCGCTCGCCGCGATGAGCCGTCTCGCGAGCGGGTGGTCCGGTACCCGGAACGCCATCGTGCCGCGCCGCGGCGCGACGAGGACGATGGTCAACGGACCCGGCCAGAAGCGCCGAGCGAGGGCACGCGCGATCGGGGTGACAATCGCGCTCGCCTCCAGGTTGCCGATATCCGAAAGGAGCACGGGGATGCGCTTCTCCTTCGGTCGATCTTTCGCGCCGTACAGCTTGCGGACGTGCTCCTGACCGGCCGAGAGCCCGTACACCGTGTCGGTGGGGAACGCGACGAGCTCGCCTCGGGCGAGCGCGGCCGCGGCCTCCTCCACCGCCCCCGGCGAATCCGCCGCGAGGAGGCGCGTTTTCACGTCGTGGATGATAGCCGTCCATATATGGCCAAGATCACCACGCTCTTGATCGACAAAGGGGGCGTGCTCATCGACAACGCGACGCTCGGCCCGCAGTACCGCCGGCTGCTTGGCGAATACCTCCCGACGGAACTCGGCGGGGACGCTGACTCCTGGTCGCACGCGAATGTGGCTGCGGCCAGTCGCGCCTTCGCGCGCTATCAACAGGCCTACAGAACCGCGCCGTCCGCGAGCATTCGCGAGTGGTACGCCGAGGACGTCCGTCGGTGGCTCTATGAGATGTGCGACGACGTCGGTCGTCCACGACCTCCGGCGGCGCAGGCGGATCGCATCGCGAATAGTGCGCATGAATACGTTCGGCGACGCGTCGACATCGACGTGCCGCGGATCGTGGAACGACTTCGGCACTTCCACGCGCGGGGACTGAAGCTCCACGTCGCGTCCGGGGACCAGCACACCGACCTCGTCGGATATCTCGACACCATGGGAACGCGTGAGCTGTTCGGTCGCGTGTACGGCAGCGATCTGCTGAACGTGTGGAAGGCCGGCCCGGCGTACTACCGCGCGATCCTGGCCGACATCGAGACCGACCCCGCGACCGCGCTGGTCATCGACGACTCGGATCGCGCTATCGCGTGGGCGGGCGAGTGCGGCGTGCGCGGCGTCCTGGTACGGCGACACGACCGCGAGGAGTTTGAGAGCGCGGTGCTCCGCGCGTTCGACGAGGTCGAGCAGCTCCTCTCTTGAGGTAGACCCGGATAGTCCGCTGTGGACCGTACGGGCTCGCGTGGTCCACTGCGATCACCGTCGCGCGAGTCTTGTAACGCCGCTCGATCGCGTCCGCGAATCCATTCTCGACGCGCGCGTCGATCTCAAGCTCACGGATTCCGCGCGCCGAGAGGGCGCGCTCGACGGCCGCGATGAGCGGCCACACCAAGCCCCGGCCCCGATACGCCGGGTCGATGAGGACGTTGAGAAGACTGGCGCGGCCTTTCGTCCACGGGGGTCCCGCGACCGCGAATCCGATAAGAGTCGGGCCGTCCCAGCTCGTCATCACCACGGCGTCGCGGTTCGTCGCCTGCCACCGCATCTCGCGCTCGGAGAACGCCCGCGAGCCCCACTCCTGGCGCTCGAGCTCGAGCATTCGTGGGCCGAGCTCACGCCACATGGCGGCGTCGAACGCGACGGCCCTGACCGACGGCGCCATCAGCGCCGGGTGATCCCGACGACGCGCGCGTCGCCGGCCAGGTCGTTGATCACGCGCGTTTTTCCGCCGAGCGAGTACTGCAGAAGATGGGCGACCTGTTCCGCGAACGGCGGGTCGATCTCGAACAGCGCCGCGCCCTGAGGCGCGAGCACGCGGGAGAGGTCCGATGCCGCACGCCAGATGAGCTCCAGTCCGTCCTTCCCCGCGGTCACCGCGAGGCGTGGCTCAAAGGCGAGCGACGTCCGCTCTCCGACAAGGTGCTCGAGCGTGTCGTCCCGTAGGTACGGCAGATTCGCGACGACGAGATCGACTGGCTCGGCGATCGGCGAGAGCAGGTCGCCCTCGCGCAGCTCGATCCGGTCCGCCACGCCATTCCGCAGCGTGTTCTCGCGCGCGACGACAAGAGCATCAGTGCTGATGTCCGTCGCGATCACATGCACCGACCGTTCGTGCGCGGCGATCGCGATCGCGACGGCGCCCGATCCGGTGCCCACATCGGCGACTGTCACCGTGCGGCCGGCGATGAGCTCGCGCGCAGCGTCCACGAGGGTTTCCGTCTCAGGACGCGGGATGAGCACGCGAGGGTCGACGGTGAAGCGAAGGCCATAGAACTCTTTGAAGCCCCGCAGATACGCGACGGGCTCACCTCTCGCGCGCCGCTCGATCAAGTCGCGATACCGACGCTCCGCGCCGAGCGACATCTCGGTATCCGGATGCGCGTACAGCATCTCCTTCGTGACGCCAAGCACGTGCGCGAGAAGCACGTCGGCATCGAGCGCCGCGGTCGCGATCCCCGCCGCGCGAAGGAGCGCCACGGCGGCGTCCCGCTCCTCGCCCCAAGTCCGCATCTTCGCGGCGAAGTATCGTCGCGCGGTGCTGCGGGAGCCGACCGTCGCGGATTTGGTCGCTGCGCGCAGGGTCGTCGACCGATACCTCCCGCGCGCCCCGCTCGAGCGTTCGCCACTTTTGTCTGCGGATCTCGGGGCCGACATCTATCTCAAGATCGAGACTTTCAAGCCGACGCGCACGTTCAAGGTGCGGGGCGCGCTCAACAAGATCGCGTCGCTGGACGATGCGGCGCGGCGCCGCGGTGTCGTCGCGGCCTCGGCCGGTAGTCATGCGCAGGGCGTCGCATTTGCGGCGTCAGCGCTCGGCGCGCCGGCGACCGTGATCATGCCGCGCGGCGTTTCGGACACGATCGTCCGCGTGTGTCAGGCATACGGCGCCGAGGTCTTGCTTGAGGGCGACGTGTACGACGACACGCTCGCGCTCGCGCACCGGATCGAGCGAGAGCAGGGCAAGACACTCATCCATCCGTATGCCGATCCACTCGTCATAGCGGGCCAGGGCACAATCGGCCTCGAGATCCTCGATGACCTTCATGACGTCGAGCTCATCATCGTCGCGGTCGGTGGTGGCGGCCTGATCACGGGAATCGCGCTCGCGGTCCGTAGCTCGCGGCCGACGGTCGAGATCGTCGGTGTCGAGCCCGAAGGTGCCGATGCGGTCGGCCGCTCGGTGCGAGCCGGCCAGCCGATCGTCCTCGAGCACCCGCAGAGCATCGCCGACAAGCTCGTCGCGAAAAGCACGGAGGCGCTGAACGTCACGCTGGCGACCCGGTACGTCGACCGATTTGTGACCGTCACCGACAACGATCTCGAGCGCGCCTCCTATGAATATCTCGAGGCACTGTCGCTCCTCGTCGAGCCATCGGGCGCTGCGCCGCTCGCCGCCGTACGCGCCGGCAAGGTCGATCCGCGAGGACTGCGCACGGTCCTCGTGATCAGTGGCGGAAACGCCACTCCCGCACTCATCGCCAGGATCGTCGCGCAGCGCGAGGCTGCCGAAGCGCACGCATGACCGTGCGCCACGAGAAGATCACCGTGCCGACAACGATGCGCGAGGAGACCATCGACATCACCCCGCGCGTGAAGGCGGCTGTGACCCGCGCGAAGGTGCACGAGGGCTTCGTCGCCGTGACTGTCGCGCACACGACCGCAGCGGTATTCGTGAACGAGAACGCTGACCCCGATGTGCAGAAAGACCTTCTGACAGCACTCGAGCGCATGGTCCCTCGCGACGCGAAATACGCGCATGCCGAAGGCAATGGCCCTGCGCACGTCAAGGCGGTCCTTGTCGGCAACAGCGTGACGCTCGCGATACGCAACGCAGAGGTCGAGCTCGGAACGTGGCAGGGTCTCTACTTCGTCGAGCTCGATGGACCGCGTGAACGGACCGCGACCATAACTGTCATCGGCGACTGAACGTCGTACCATCCATTTTCTTCACGGGGAGCGGAGGTCGGTCATCGCTACAGCAGTTACGAGCAGGCCGTCAGTCAGCGCGCGCGAAGCGGCTCAAGCGCTTCGCACCGCGCTCTCGCGAGGCGGCGATTGGGCTGAGCTCTTCTGGGAACGTCACGAGACGCTTCAGCTGATCCTCGACGACGGACGCATCGAAGACGCGATCTCTGGGGTCGATCAGGGCGCGGGTATCCGGGTGACGAGCGGCGAGCGCACGACCTACGCGAACGCGAATGTCGCGGACGTCGACGACCTGATGGCTCTCGCCGGAAGGGCGGCGCGAAGCGTCGCGGAGGGCGGCGAGCTTCACGAAGCCGACGAGCCCGAGCCGGATGAGCTCCCGCGTCACTCGACCGTTGCCGTCGATCCTCGCTCGGTCGCGGTCGAGCGAAAGGTCGGCCTGCTCCGGCGGGCTAACAAGATCGCGCGAGGGCTCGACCCCCGGATCCACCAGGTCACCGCGACCTACGGCGAGAGCGTCCAGGAGGTCCTGATCGCCAATAGCGACGGGCTTTTCCGCACAGACACACGCGTCCGGCTGAACCTGGCCGTGCACACGGTCGCCAAGCAGGGAGACGTCTTGGAATCCGGGTTCGAGGCTATCCGTGGGACGGCTGGCTTCGAGATGCTGACCGACGAAGCGGTCGAGCACGCGGCAACCGATGCCGCAAGACGCGCCGTCCTCAACGTCGGCGCGGAGCCCGCGCCGGCCGGCACCTACACCGTCGTGCTTTCGAGCGAGGCCGGAGGGACTCTCATCCACGAGTCGGTCGGTCATGGGCTCGAGGCGGACCTGAACCTGAAGGGCCTCTCGGTCTACGCCGGGCGCATCGGGCAGAAAGTCGCGAGCGAGCTCATCACGGTGATCGACGACGGCACCGACCCCAACAAGCGCGGCACGGCCGCGATGGACGACGAAGGCACCGCGACAAACCGGACGGTGCTCATCGAGAAGGGTGTTCTCCGCACGTATCTCTCCGACCGGAAGCATGCCGAGAAGCTCGGCATCGAGCGCAGCGGCAACGCGCGCCGCGAATCCTTCCGCTATCTGCCGATCTGTCGAATGACGAACACGATGATCGCGCGCGGCACATCGGATCCGGAAGAGATCCTGAAGTCGGTCAAAGATGGCGTCTTTGTGAAGAAGATGGGCGGCGGTCAAGTCGACGTCGTGTCGGGCAACTTCGCATTCGAGATCACCGAGTGCTACCGGATCCGCGATGGCAAGCTGGCCGAGCCGCTTCGTGGAGCAACGTTGGTAGGACAAGGTCCCAAGTTGATGAGCGAAATCGATATGGTCGGAAATGATCTCGGCTACTCGACTGGCACCTGCGGGAAGGACGGACAGGGAGCGCCGGTCGCCGATGCGCAACCCACGATCCGCATCCCGAGCGTCGTCGTGGGCGGGAAGCTCAAATGACCGCCTCGTCTCGCGCGCGTTGCGGGTCCTGTCCCGGGGTCGGGGTCGTGCGCTCGCCTACCGGTCCGCTGCCCCGCACTGGCCACCGTCCCCGAGCGACGCGGCCGGTCATACGGCTCGCGCACAACCCGCTCCCCCGTGCCACCCGCAACGCCCGGGCGAACTCGTCATGAGCGAACGCCTCACCAACGACGCGACGGTCGATGCGGCTCTGGATGCGCTCAGGGCATCCGCCACGACTGGCGAGATATTTCTCCGCGAGGCCCAGTCGGGGTCGGTCGAGATCAAAGAAGGTGCCGTCGAGGCGGTCATCGCTCGCGGAGAGCGGGGCATTGGCGTACGAGTGCTCGACGATCAGCGGCTCGGCTTTGCCTATACCAGCGATCTCTCACTTAATGGGATTCGCGAGTGCGCGGACACGGCACGTCGGATGTCAGCACTCACAGAGCGCGACGAGGATCTGGCGCTTGCGACTAAGGCGATCGACGATGCAGATCTCGACATCTATCAATCTGGAATCGTGGATCGCGCGCTGAGTGAGCGCGCGGCGATCGCGCTCTCGGTCGAAGAGGCCGCCCGAGAGACCGATCCACGCGTGAAGCAATTCCGGAAGACGACCTACAGCGACTCCGAGTCGACGACGATCATCGCCACGACCACGGGCGTCCGGGCGTCGTTTCGTGAGTCGTACTGCGGCGTCATGACCTCGGCCGTGGCAACCGAGAACGGTGATCGGCAGATCGGCTACCACGGCGAGGCCGCTCGCCGCTTCGCGGAGCTCGAGCCGGCGCGTGTCGGCCGGCGCGCCGCGCAGCGCGCGGTGGAAAAGCTCGGGGCGAAGCCGCTCGCGACACAAAAAGTGCCGGTCGTGCTCGATCCCTGGATGGCGATGGACCTGCTGCGCGCGATCGGACCGCTCTTCTCCGCGGACAACGTCCTGAAGGGTCGGAGCCTCTTCGCGGACAAGATCGGGCAGCGCGTCGCAAACGAGAAGGTGACGATCGTTGATGACGCTCGTCGGCCGCGGGGCCTCCGTAGCGCGCCCTTCGACGGGGAAGGGGTCGCTACCGTGACGCGCACGCTCATCGAGAATGGCGTCCTCCGCGGGTACCTCACGTCGCTCAAGACGGCACGAAAGCTGGGCACCGAGTCCACCGGCAACGCCAGACGTGGTGGCTATGGGTCGCCCGCGCGGATCGGCCCATCGAACCTTTTCGTCGCTGCGGGCAGCGACGATGCAACGGCCACCGTCGGCGACTTCGATCGGGCCCTCGCGGTCACCTCTCTACTGAACCTGCACACGATCGATCCGGTGTCGGGCGAGTTCTCGCTCGGCGCGACCGGCAACTATCTCGAGCGCGGGAACCGCATCCATCCGGCTCAAGGGATCACTATCGCCGGCAACCTCACCCATCTCCTCAACTCTGTCGTCGCGGTCGGAAACGATCTCGTCTTCGGACCGAGCGGGCTCGGCAGCCCGACGCTCGTGATCTCAGAGCTCTCCATCGGAGGGGCCTGATGTCCTGGCGGTCCCTCCTCAGAGGGGACCCCATGCCGTGGCTTCTGGAACGGAGCGATCCGGCGGTACGCGCACAGACTCTCCGTTCCCTCCTCGACAAGGGCCCACGCGATCCTGAGCTCCGTGAAGCCCAACAGCGCGCCATGACCACACCACCGATCTCCACGATCCTGCGGCGTCAAAAGCCCGATGCCAGCTGGCCTGGTCCGAACCTGTACGGACCGAAGTACGAGGGGACCCACTGGGCGAATCTCATGCTGGTGGAGTACGGCGTCGATCCGGGCGACCCGCGCGTTCGCCGCGCTGCCCGCTACGTCCTCGAGGAGATCGGTACCCCTGGGCGCGGCGGCATGGATTGGGTCTTCAACAGAGACCACGGCGCGTCATGCATCGTCGGCAGCGTTGTTCGCTACGTCGCCCTCGCCGGTTACGGCGCCGACGAGCGCCTCTCGCCGCTCATCCAACGACTGGTGCGGGACGCGAGGAAGTTCGACGCGGCGTGCTGGATCAACGGGGACCAGCCCTGCGGCTGGGGCTACGCGCGGCTCGTCTGGGGGCTCGCCGCACTACCCGAGAGCGCGCGGACTCGCGAGGTCCAACGGACGCTCCGCAGCGGGGTCGAGTTCCTCCTCTCGTATCACGTCGAGCGCGGTCGCTATCCGACCGACACGGCACCGAGCTATCTCTGGCGGCAGCTCTCGTTCCCGCTCTTCTATCAAGCCGATGTCCTCTTCGTGCTCCGCGCTATCGACGCGGCCGGCGCGATCGACGACGACCGCGCGCAGCCGGCGATCGGGTGGCTTCTCGCGAGACAGGACTCGCGGGGACGTTGGGGCGGGCGCGCGCCCTATGCGGCGCGAATGCCCTCGCGCGTGGACGCGAGCAAGTGGGTCACATTGCAGGCCTGCACGGTCTTGAAGCACGCCTTTCCCGAGATGGCCGCCTGACCAAGCGCCGCATCCTCAAGGAAGTCGGGCCTCTCCGGTTTGGCGAAGGCCACGACACAACGTTTCCGTACGCGCTCGCGCTCGCGACAGGCGCCGACTACGACTGGCTCATGGGGTCCTCGGGCGCGGCGTTCACGACGACGATCGACGAATCGGGGTGGGATCCGTTGGCGGCAACGCCGCGCGACGCCGCGACGCTCGGGCGTGCGGCACGTGCGGCCGGTGTTCGATTGGATCCGGAGCCGCCACCGTATGACGACGAGATGCGCACGCTGATCCTCGACCGCGCCAAGGAGGCGATCGATGGCCGCCTGCCGCCTCTGGTCTTCGGTCTCGGCGGCGCCCCGGAGTACGGGCTCATCGTCGGCTATGACGAGGAGGGGCCCACTTTTTTCGCGCGCACGTTCTTCGACAAGGGCGACGAACCGCGTCGCGCGGGTTGGGCCGAATTCGAGAGCGAAGCGCGAGGCGGCCTTATCTTTCTCGATAAGGCGTCGCCACCCGACCGGCCGAGCGCGCTGCGCGAGGGCATCGACGCGGCGCTCGCCGCTGGTGATGCGAGCGATCAGGCGCTGGGGTCCTGGTCCGCGGCATTGCGCGACGACGCGCGGTGGAGTGATGCAAAGCACGCCGGAAGCGCCGCATTCGCTGATCACGCGATGCGCCAGGTGCTGGTCGACAAGCGTCGCGCCGCGGCGCGATTCCTTCGCGCCGCGCGCGGACTGCTCCCGAACACGCCCGGCGCCGATCTCCTCCGCGCGGCGGAGTCGTACGGCTACGCGGCCGATGCTGCGGCGAAAGGTGGCGTCGGCGAGTTCGATGGCAGCGTGGCGATGCGGTTCATCGATCCTGGGCATCGCCGCTCCTGGGCAAAGAACCTCGACCTCGTCCGAGAGAACGATCGAGAAGCGCGCGAGGCCCTCGCGTCCGCACGCGGTGGGATGCGTTGAGCGATCTCGGCGCAGCTGTGGTGCTCGGCATCGTCCAAGGCCTCACCGAATTCTTGCCGGTGAGCTCGACCGCTCACCTCATCCTCGTGAGCGATCTCCTCAAGCTCGACCCCGAGCGGTTCGGTCTTTCCTTCGATGTCGCGCTACACCTGGGGACCGCGCTCGCGGTCCTTCTCTACTTCGCGGGAACGTGGATCGATCTCGTCCTCGGTCTATTCCGCGGACGGTGGCGCATGCCCGCGCTTATCGTTCTCGGCACGGCTCCGGCCGCGATTGCGGGCGTTCTCTTCCAATCGGTGATCGAGCGCGAGATGCGTGGACCGCTTGTCATCGCGGCCGGCCTCGTCGTGGGATCGGTCGTGTTCGTCGTGGCCGAGGCGAGGGCGCGTCAGCGTCGATTGATGAACGAGGTCGGGATCGTCGATGTGCTCGTGATCGGCATCGCTCAGGCGATCGCGCTCATCCCCGGAATCTCCCGCTCGGGTATCACGATCTCAGCCGGCCTCGTCCGGGAGCTGCGGCGCGAGGATGCGACGCGCTTCGCGTTCCTCCTCGCGACACCCGTGATCCTGGGCGCCGGCGCGAAGACCCTGCTCGATGCGCGCAAGGCCGCGGAGCTGCTCGCCGCGCCCGACGTCCTCGCTGTCGGGTTCGTGCTGTCGTTCCTTTCGGGGCTTGCCGCGGTCGCGTTCATGGTCCGCTTTCTGCGCGGACATTCTCTCAACTGGTTCGTGGCCTACCGGCTCGTGCTCGCGGTGCTGATCGTCGTCGGAGTGATCGCCGGGATCCTGTAGGCGTAGCCGCACCAGGCGCGAGGCGCGCGAGCGCCGCGAACATGAGCGCCGTCATCGCGGCAAAGAGCGCGATCGCTACAAGCATTCCACCGGGAACGTTGGCGCTCATCGCGGACGGCCAGAGCGCCGACGGCAGGACGAACCATGCCAAGAAGGAGAGCAGGCCTTGCCACGGTGACACGTTATCGGCGCTCGCCGATGGCCCGAGGGCGAGGCCGAACGCGGTCTCCCAGACGATCCCCACGGTGAGGTACGCGAGCGCGGCGGCCAGGATCAGCCGACCGATCCGAGCGACGTTCCGCCGCATGGTGGCACGATAGTCCTGTGGATCTCGGCCTCCGGGACAAGGTCACCATCGTCGCCGCATCGAGCAAGGGACTTGGCCGCGCTGTTGCCGAGGAGTTCGCGCGCGAGGGAGCTCGCGTCGTGATGTGCAGCCGCGACGAGGCGGCCATCCGTGCCGCGGCCGAGGGAGTGCAGCGCAAGACCGGCGCCGAGGTGCAGTGGACGGTCGCCGACGTCGGCACGGCGGAGGGTTGCCAGAAGCTCGTGAAGACCGCCGTCGACAAGTTCGGAACGATCGACATCCTCGTTTCCAACGCGGGGGGTCCGCCACCGGGCCGCTTCGATGATCTCGACGACGCCGCGTGGCAGAAGGCGGTGGGCATCACGCTCTTCTCCGCGGTGCGTCTCACCCGCCTCGTGCTCCCCCACATGCGGAAGGCCGGCGGCGGTTCGATCGTGTACATGACCTCGACGACCGTGCGGCAACCCACGCAGTACCTGAATCTCATCCTCTCAAACGCCATCCGCGCGGCGGTCCAGGGGATGGCGAAGACGCTCTCGAGCGATCTTGCGAAGGACGGCGTCCGCGTGAACTGCGTGCAGCCCGGACGCATCTTCACCGAGCGAATCGAGCAGCTCGACTCCGACACCGCGAAGCGGCAGAACACGACGCCCGACGCGATTCGCGCCCACTACGAGAAGAACGTCATCCCGATGGGCCGCTACGGGAAGCCCGAGGAATTCGCTGCGGCGGTTGTGTTCCTGGCATCGCCGAAGGCCTCGTATATCACCGGAACGTCGCTCCAGGTCGACGGCGGCATGCTCATGAGCATGTTCTGATGGGGTCGGGGGCGTTCGCGATCATCCTCGACGATGAACGCCGCGTCCTCCTGTGCCACCGACGCGACATCGACGCCTGGAACTTGCCCGGCGGGCGCGTCGAGGAGGGCGAGGCTCCGTGGGACGCGGCGATCAGAGAGACGCGCGAAGAAGTCGGCCTCGAGGTCGAGGTTGCGCATCTCACCGGTCTCTACTGGAGACCTGAGAGAACCGAGGTCGTGTTCGCCTTCGAGTGCCGCGTCGTCTCCGGCACGGTTGGACTGAGCGACGAAGCGGACCGTGTCGGCTACTTCGCGTTCGATGCGCTACCAGCGAACACCGGCCTGAAGCATGTTGAGCGGATCCGCGATGCCATGGCGGGTGGCCCTGCGGTGCTTCGCGTCCAGACCGGACCCGGTATGCGCGAACTCTCCGGAGGCCGCAGGTGATCGTCACCGAACGTCTTCGGCCTCATGTCTTCCGCCTGCCGATCGAAAAGATCCGCGCCGGGTACAAGAGCGACATCTACTTCGCACGCACGAAGCTGATCCTCGAGCGGGACAACCGGCACGAGCGCGTCACCATGCAGGTCTTCCAGAAACACCCCGACGCCGTCGTCGTCGGAACGGACCAGACGCTCGCGATCCTCCACGTGGGCACGGGCCACTACCGCAACCGCACCCAAGCCGACTCCCTTTTCGACCGGTACCTCAGCTCGGAGCGGCGGCTTTATGCAGCCTGGTCGCGACTCCCGGCGGTCGATTGGTCCGCGTACGAGCCGGTCGCGCGCGAGGTATTCGAGATCTCGCGCGAGCTTGCGTCGCTCTGGGAGCCGGCGTGGCAAGAGCTCGAGGTGTCATCGCTCTACGACGGTGAGACCGCAAAGCCGCACGAGCCGGTCATGCACATCGAGGGCGAGTACGTGGAATTCGCGCATCTCGAGACCCTATATCTCGGCGCGCTCTCGGATGGGACTCGCGTGGCGACAAACACTCGCGACGTCGTGGCGGCCGCGAACGGAAAGCCCGTGATCATGTTCGGCGCCCGCCACCAGGTCCACGAGGCGCAGGCCGGATCCGGATACGCGGCCTATGTGGGCGGCGCGACCGCCGTCTCCACGGACGAGCAGGGCGAATGGTGGGGCTCGACCGGACTGGGAACGGTTCCCCACGCGCTCATCGCGATCGACGGCGGCGACACCACCGTGGCGACGGTCAAGTTCGACGAGTACGTCAACCGCGCACCCGACGCGGTCGGGCACCTCACGGCGAAGGGCACGCCGGAAGGCCACGTCAACGTGACGAGCCTCGTCGACTTCAACAACGACGTCGTGAACACTTCTCTCGGCGTCGCCCACGCGCTCGGCGCGCGTCTGTGGGGCGTGCGTGTCGACACGAGTGAGTCGCTCGTCGACCGCGCCATCCTGCGCGAGCTCGAGGAGAAGGAAGGCGCCGCCAACGGGGAGCTTCGCGGGGTGACGCCGCGACTGGTCGAGCTTCTTCGCGAGGCGCTCGACCGGAACGGGTACCGGCACGTTCGCATCGTCGTCTCCGGTGGATTCGACGCGGAGAAGATCCGCCGCTTCGAGGAGCTTCGCGTGCCAGTGGATGTCTATGGAGTCGGCTCGGCGCTGGTCCACGGCGCGGGGTTCGACCACACCGCCGACATCGTCCGTGTCCAGGGCCGTCCCCTCGCCAAGACCGGACGACGTTACATCGCGAGCGACCGCCTCCACCCTGTGGACTGGCCGTCTCTTGTCGGCGAGCGGGATTGGGCGCGCTCCAGCTCCTAACTCTCGTCGTCGGCCTCGGCGTCGCGGGTCTCGCCAAAGGCGCGACCGCCATGGGCCTCCCGCTCATCGCCACACCGATCCTCGCGTCGGTGTTCGGTCCCAAGCAGGCCGTCGTGATCATTACGATCCCGATCTTCGTCGCGAACACGATCCTGGTGCTCCAGTCGTGGCGCGTGCTCGGCTACCTGCGCACCCTCGTGCCGCTCATCCTCGCGAATGCCGCCGGCACTGTCGTCGGCGCGCTGCTTCTCGCCGGGCTAGATCAGAAGACCTTCGCCATCCTCATCACCGCGATGGTCGTGTTGTTTCTGGCGCGCGGTGACCGGATCGTCGGGGAGCCGGGGGCGCGGCGCGCGAAGCTCCTTACGCCGGTCGTCGGTTTTGTGGGCGGCGTGATGCAGGGAACGACGTCGATCTCGAGTCCGGTCATCGGCTCGTTCTTCCACGCGATGAAGCTGCCGCCGCGCGAGTACGTCATTACCCTCGCCGCGGTATTCCAGCTCTCCTCGGCGGTGCAGCTCGTGTCCTACGCCGCGCTCGGGCTGTTCACGC
>VBDV01000192.1 GCA_005882765.1 Chloroflexota bacterium
CGACTAGAGATTTGTCACCTGAGAAGCCCTGCACGACGAAGTCTTCGACGACCCCGAGCTGCGATCCGTCGTCGGTCGCCCGGATCGTTGCCGTCCATTTACCGCTTGGGCTCTGGCGGACAGACTCGGCGAGCGTCGACGCGTCGGCGCTGGCAGCGACCCATCCGACGGCGCCGGCATAGTCGACCGAGCGGATGATCGCGCCGGTCGTGAGCCGGAACACAACGAGTCGCGCGGGCGCGACACCCTGGCCGAACGACGCCACCACCGCGCGATCGCTGGATTGATCGCAGGCCAGCACTCGATACGAACCGTTGTCGGCATAGGTCATGAAGCCGCTCGCAATGATCTTTGCGGGCTGACCGATGACCGCGGTCTCCAGGCGCATCTGGGCCCCGGTGGTCGCACGATCGGGAACGGCAGCGCACAGGAATCGGCCGTCGCTAGACCAGGTCGCGGTCTGCCGCGCGTCCCAAGGAACGGTTCCAAGCACCTTGGCATTGCGGTCGTAGGCGGTCGAGCCGATCACGTAAGAGATTCCGAACGGTGATTGCGACCACACCGAACCGGCGGCGACCTCGCCGCCCAGAACACCATTCATCTCGGCATCGAACGAGATCGCCCGGAGACGTGTCTCGCCGGCGACCTGAAACAGGACGAACGCGCCGGCAACTTCCGTAAGCGGCGCGTCCGAAGGCTTGAGCCGCGGAGGTGCACTCGGCGTAGCCGACGAAGATGCCAGGGGCGATGTCGTGGCGGACGCAGACGGCGACGCGGTAGGCGTTGGACTCGACGCCGTCGGTGCGCAGCCAGCCGCGATGAGCGTTACGAACGCGATTGCTACCGAGCGCGCGTGGGTCACCGGACCAGATTGACGCATACATTCGTGGTGCGCGTCTGAGCATCATGCCCGTAGCTCGTACGGACGTGCTAAGACTTACGTCGAGTCAGGGCCTCTCCGTTGCCGCTCTGGTGCGAGCTCTGTCGGATCGCACATCGAGACATAAGTCCGCGATGTCCGCGCTAGGTTGCGGCGGCGGCCTCACGTTTGCCCGCTTTGAGTGCGACCTCATTGGATATCCCGACCGCGTTGACCGCCGCGCCGGCGAGGAGAAGCGCCGCGCCGACGTACATCGCGAGGTGGAACGCGTCGGTCGACTGTTCGCGAGCGGCCTGGGCGCGCGCGTCAGCGGTACGCGGGACGGTCAGGGGCGGGTAGTCGTGGCGGAACGTGGGGTCGGACGTATCGGTGCCGGGAATGCGCGCGGCCATGCCCGAGTAGAAGCTCGCGGTGATCGCCACAAAGATCACGGCACCGGCGAGCTGCGGGCCGACACGGGAGATCGCGTTATTCACGGCCGAGGCCACACCGGAGTTGCGCACCGGGACACTCGTCATGAGTGCGGTCGTGAGCGGCGCGACCATCATCGCCAGCCCGAACCCGAAAATGATCTGCGCGGGTAGGAAGTCGACGAAGTACTGACTCGGTGGGATCCAGCTCGAGGGATCGCCCGGAATGAACACCCACGCCGGGCTCGTCGGCGGCACGCGCGCGAACCAGAGGACCCCGATCGCCATGAGCAAAGGCCCGACGCTCATGAAGATCTTCGGACCTAGGCGCGCCGAGAGAGCACCGAATCGGGTCGAGAGGAAAACGAGGAGGAGCCCACCGGGGATGCCCGCGAGCCCTGCCGCCGCCGCGGAATATCCCAGCACGCCCTGAAGGAAGAGCGCGAGGTAATAGAAGGTGACATACAGCGCTCCGTAGATCAGGAAGGTCGAGATGTTCGTCACGGTGAAGTTCCGCGACTTGAATAGGTCGAGGGGTACGAGCGGTTCGCGGCTTCGGGCCATGAGGTACGGAAACGCGAATGTCGCGACGACGCCGGCCGCAAGCACGACGTACGCCAGCGGGTCGCGCCAATCGCGCTGCTGACCGTAGGTCGCGCCGAAGCTGAGACCGCCGACCGCGATGGCAACGATCGCCGCACCGAGCCAGTCGAAATGCCCGGTCGCCTTTTCGTTGCGGCTTTCGGAGACATGACTCGCGGTCGCCCACACCGCGAGCACGACGAGCGGCACGTTGATGAGGAACGCGACGCGCCACGAGATCGTGTCGACGAGGATGCCGCCGATGAACGGTCCGAGGATGGTCGTGGCCGCAGTCGCCGCGGCCCACACCCCGTACGCGCGCCCCTGGGCTTCGCCCGTGAAGTTCGCTGTGATCAGCGCGAGGGAACCGGGCACCAGGATCGCGCCGGCCGCACCCTGCAGAACGCGCGACACCACGAGGAATTCCATATTCGGTGCGAGACCGCACAGAACGCTCGTGAGTCCGAAGCCGACGAGTCCGATGAGGAAGATGCGTCGCCGGCCGTAATAGTCAGACAGCGCGCCTGCAAGGATGAGAAGCGCCGAGAGCGTGAGGAGGTACCCGGTGTACACGTAGAGCTGGCCCTCGAGCACCCCGAGCACCGTCGTCGGGAGCTCGCGGCCGATCTTCGGCAGCGCGACGGTGACGACGGACGAGTCGACGAACACGATCGATGACCCGAGAACGGCCGCGATGAGCGTCCAGCGCTCGCGAGTGCTCACATGCGCTCCCCCGCTTCGATCGCGACCTGCAGCCGATTCCCGAGCGGCGCGAGGGGACACACCCACTTTGGGTCGTAGCGGCACGACGGGTGGTACGCGAAGTTGAAGTCGAGTACCAGCTCGTCACCGATTGCCCCGAGGTCCGCGCTCTTCGCCGTGTCGAGAAGATAGCGGCCGCCGCCGTACGTCGTATTGCCGGCGGTCGCATCGCGGAATGGGAGGAAGACCCCGCCGCTGTACGCGTCGAGCCAGAAAACTTCGAGCGAACCGACGTCGAGATCGACCGCGCCGAAACGCACGAACGGGATCACGCCGCCGGTGCTGGTCCCCACGTCGTAGCGCTCCTCGGGAAGTGCCCGGATCTTTCCGCGCTTGGCGAAGCGGGGGTCGTAGTTGAAGTACGGGAGGCCGCGGAAGCCGGCGCGTTCCGACGGCGGCAGCGGCGACTGCGGGTGGGAGCGAAAGAGCTCGTCCCGCCCCGTTCGCCAGAGGGCATGCGCCGCGGGTCGATCGGACGGGAGCTTCGCGCGGATGCCCGAGTAGAGATCGGCCACCTGCCGGCGCCAGTCGAGCAGCGTGACATAGTCCTCCGCCGTCATCGGAGCGCGATGTCGGCCTTCGCGAAGATCCCGCCCATCACCCGCGACACGGTCGGGAAGGCGTGGATCGTGTCGGCGAGGACCGCGATCGGCGTACGGAGTTTTATCGCGAGCACCGCTTCGTGGATCGCCTCGGATGCCGCGGGCCCCCCGATGAACGCTCCGACGACGATCTTGTTCTTGCGGTCGATGACGATCGACACGTGACCTTGCGACTCGCTCACGTAGCCCTTGGCGCTGGTCCCGAGATCCGCGGTCTCCTCGTACGCGTCAATCCCGCGTTCCTTCGCCTGCTCGAGCAGCAGGCCGACCGCGGCGGTCTCGGGATCGGTATAGACGGCGCGCGGGGTCGCGTTGAAGTCGGCGCGGATCTTGTCGCCGAGCGCGATTTTCACAGCGGTCTCGCCCTCGTAGTGCCCGAGATGCGTCGAGAGCTCGTGTCCGATGCAGTCGCCGATCGCATAGACGTGATCGGCCGCGCGGAGCGTGTCGTCGACTTTCAGGATGTCGCCGCCGTCGTACGCGACCCCCGCGGCGTCGAGGCCGAGGTTCGCGAGCGCGGGCGCGGCGGTGCGTCCGACGTTGAGCTCGATGACCGCGGCCTCGACCGTCGATCCGTCCGCGAGCCCCACAACGTGCTCGCCACCCTGTCCAACGCGCGCCCTGATGTGCTCGGCGCGCGCGTTCTCGCGCACGTCCACTCCATCGGCGCGAAGCGTCTTCGCGAGCAACGCGGAGCTTCGCGGATGGTCGGTCGGGTTGACCTGCCGAGGGCTCACCAAGGTCGTGCGCACGCCGAAGCGCGCGTAGACCTGCGCGAGCTCCGTCCCCGAAGGCCCCGCGCCGAGGATGGCGATGCTCTTCGGGAGCTCGCGGAGGCTCGTGCCCTCTTTGTTCGTCCAG
>VBDV01000193.1 GCA_005882765.1 Chloroflexota bacterium
CGCACGCTGACGAGATACAGGCCGACGAGGGTCGCGACGAGGAACGCGGCAATCGCGAACCGATACGCGGCACGGTCGGTGATCCGTCCCTTCACGATCGCGTGGCTCGCGCGCGGCGAGACGATCGTGTCGACGCCCTTGCGCACGTCGTAGATCTCGTTGGTGACGTTCGTGCCGACGTGCAACGCGACGCCGCCGACGAGCGTAGCGATGAAGAGAAGCGGGTTGAATGCGCCTTCGACCGCCGCCAGCGCGCCGCCCGCGGCGACCGGGACTGTCGACGCGGTGAAGGAGAAGGGTCGCGCGATCTCCCACAGCGCGCCGATCTGGTCGCGTGTGCGCTGCGCGAACGTTTTCTGCTGCGTGCCGAGCGCGACGCGTGCCGCGGAGCCGACCTCAGCCGATCCGTACAGGAGCGCCGCCTCGAGGATCGCCTGGACCTGAGTTTCCTCCTGCACCACCGGCTGCAGGAGCGGCAGATCCATCCCGGCCTCGTGGTACCCATGCGCGCGCTCGGCGACCTCGCGGCGCGTCCCGCAGAGGATGTACGCATCGAGGAGCTCGTCGGCGATGAGCGCGCCCGCCCCGGTGTAGTCCTCGGCGCGCCACTTCGCCGCGATCCGGTCGCGGTTCTCGGGCTCGAACCCGGCGCGCTTCAAGGTCACGTCGGAGAGAATCGACATCATGTAGATCACGAAGGGGTCGCGCTTCGCGCGGTTCAGCGCATCGCGCCGCGTCTCGTCGATGAACGTGAGGAGATAACCGGCGACGTCAAGCGCGTCGGGATCGCGGCCTGCCTCGCGAGCGGCGCGATCCATCACCCGGAGCAGCTTGCGGAGTCCCGGGATGGACTCCGCCGGTCGCGCGAGATACCCGTCGCCCTTCTGTCCGGCGACGACCATCATCGGCGAGCGGTACCCCGCGATATAGATAGGTACGCGATGTACCGGCGGGAACATCGGCTGCAGCGGCGGCAAGCCCTGCTTTCCAGCGGGGAGGCGCTCGCCGGCCCAGAGCTGGTGGAGGGTGTCGATCGTCGCGGTCGTTCTCGTAGCCGCCTCATCGGGGGAATAGGGGATCCCCATCTGGCCGAGACGAAGCGGAAGCGCCGAGCCCAGGCCGAGGCGGATGCGTGAGGGAGCCATCTCATCGAGCGCGCTCACGGTCATGGCGATGAGCACAGGGTGCCGCGTGAATGGGTTGAGCGCGCCCAGGCCGATCGCGATGTCCTCCACCTGCGAGGCGACCGCACTTGCGTACGTGACGGCGTCGCGCTCGAAATAGCTGTCGTGGAACCACACCGACTCGAGCCCCGCCGCGCCCGCGCGTTCAGCCCAGGAGACGCAGTCCGAGACCTTGCCGCGCGAGGCGAGTCCAAGACCGATGCGACGAGCGAGCGCCATCAGTCGGGACCTCCGGCCAGCAGCTCCTGCGCCTTCTCGATCCGCTTGAGGCTCTTCTCCTTGCCGAGGACCTCGAGGGATTCGTAGAGCGGCGGGCCGACCTTTCGTCCGGTGATCGCCATGCGGATGACGCCATTCAGATCACCCTTCGACCACCCGAGCCCCGTGGCGAGGCCCACGAGGGCGGGCTCGATGTTCGTCGCCACGAACGGCTCGATCTCACCAAGGACCGCGCGAGCTCGCGCGAGAGCTTCGAGGGTCGTGAGCCGGTCGCTCTTCTTCGGGATCAGGAGCCTCTTGTCGAAACCGATGTCATCAGTGAAGAGGAATCGGATGAGCTCCCGGGCGTCCTTCAGGGTCTTCATTCGCTCTTGGATGTGCGGGGCGATCTTCTTCAAGACTGCGCGATCCCATTCGGCGGGCACGAACGGTTCAAGCCGCCGGACGAGCTCATCCACGGAGAGCTTCCGGATCCAAACGCCGTTGAAGTAGTCGAGGCGTTCCTTGTCCCATTTTCCGCCGGCGCTCTGGACCTGTTCGATCTTCCACACCCGGACGAGGTCGTCCATCGAGAAGACCTCCTCCTCTGTGCCGGGCGACCACCCGAGCAGCGCGAGGTAGTTGATGAGCGCCTCCGGCAGATAGCCGTCGTCGCGGAACTGCGAGACCGCGGTCGAGCCGTGGCGCTTGCTCAGCCGTTTCCCATCCGGGCCGAGCACCGACGGGAAATGCGCCATCGGCGGGGCCTCCCATCCGAATGCGCGATAGATCAAGAGATGTTTCGGAACCGAGGCGATCCACTCCTCGCCGCGCATGATGTGCGTGATCCCCATCTCGTGGTCGTCGATGACGACGGCGAGGTGGTAGGTCGGAAAGCCATCCGACTTCAGGATGACCTGATCCTCGATGGTGCTCGCCTGCCACTCGATGTGGCCGTGCACGAGGTCTTCGATCGCGAGCGTCCCTTCGTCGGGCACCTTGAGCCTGATAACGTGGGGCTCCTTCTTCGCACGCTCTGCCGCCTCCTCCACCGGTATGAAGCGACAGTGCCGGTCGTAGCGCGTGAGCTCGTGCCGTGCTTCCTGCTCCGCGCGCAATACCGCCAGTCGCTCCTTCGAGCAGAAGCAGTAGTACGCGGCGTCCTTGTCGATCAGCTCCTGGGCATGCCCCTGGTACAGCGGAAGGCGTTCCGATTGGACGTACGGCGAGTGCGGGCCGCCTTCGTGCGGGCCCTCATCCCAGCTGATGCCGACCCAGTGCAGGCCGTCATAGATCGATTCGATCGCGCCGGCGACCAAGCGGTCCTGGTCGGTGTCCTCGACACGGAGGATCAAAACCCCGCCCCGCTGGCGCGCGAAGAGGTAGTTGTAGAGGATCGTGCGTACGCTGCCGATGTGAATGGCACCGGTGGGGGAAGGCGCGAAGCGCAGGCGCACGCTCAATACGAGGCCAGTTTAGGTCGGTATTCTGGTTATGTATGACCACCGAGCTGCGCCGGGATCGGCGCGAGAAACAGAAGCGTCAGCGGCAGCGCCAGCAGCAGAAACGGCGGAGCTCAGGCGGGATATCCAGCCAAATCGTCGTCGCCATATTTGTCATCGGGGCGATCGCGCTGGCCATCCTTGGAGCGCGCGCAGCCGGTGTCTTCGAGCCCGCAGCGGCCGCGTTCGACCTCAACTCGTCGGAGTTCCAGGTGCCCTCAGGGACGACCATCGGCACGCAGGAGCCGCTGCTTGCGCCGGAGCACATCCCGGTCGGGCAGAGAGCCACCTACAACACCGTGCCGCCAACCTCGGGCCAGCACTGGAGTTCGTCATCTCCCGCCGCTCCGGCGCCGTGGGGCATCAAGGACTCGACCCTCGAGAACGAGGTCACGACGCACAACCTCGAGCACGGTGGAGTCGTGATCGCATACAACAACCTGACCCCGACCGAGATCACGCAGCTGAAGAGCATCGTCCGCACGCTGATGAACGGCACGTACCGCAAGATGATCCTCGAGCCGTACCCGGCGTTGACCGATTCAAAAATCGCACTCACGTCGTGGGGCTGGCTACTCAAGCTCTCGAACGTCGATCAGATCCAGATCGTGCAGTTCACGCGCGCGCACTATTCCGATCCGAACTTCGCGCCGGAGTGGAACGTCCAGTAGCGCTGTCATCCCGGTAGCACCTCGTACCGAACAGGCCGTACCTCAGTACCTCCCCGAACTCGCTCCTTAACGCGCGCCTTCGCGTGTGCGTTGATATCGCGGGAAAGGGAGGGGCATATTCCACCGATGAGGACGACCACTAATCCCGTGCCGCAAAGGCCGCGCAGGGACGACACGATCCGGATGCAGCGATGGCTGCGGACTCCGGCCATCCCCTTCGCCAAGGCGTGGTGGCAACGCCAGGCTAAGCAAACACGCACCGGCTTGGCCGTCGCGGCGGTGTTCGCTCTCGCGGGGACGCTGAGCCTCTGCGCGAGCCTCGGCCGACCCGCCGGTGAAGCCGACTCCGCAAAGCCCGCGAACGCCGCGGCTCTCTCGCAAGAGACGTCCGCGCCGGACGCCGGAAAGGTCTGGGCGGCGACCAAGGCCTGGCAGGGAAGTGGCGCGAAAGAGACCGAGACGTTCACCGTGTCCGGACACTGGCGGGTGGACTGGATCTTCAGCCCGTCGTCAGCGTCGGCCGTTTTTCAGGTCTACATCTACTCCGCCGATGGCCGACAGCTCATGAACCTCGCGGCGAACAGTCAGAAGGGCGGGTCGGACACCAGCTTCTGGGCGGGACCGGGCACGTACTTCCTGAAGATCAACTCAAGTGGCGGAGATTGGAAGGTCGGAGTTCA
>VBDV01000121.1 GCA_005882765.1 Chloroflexota bacterium
CGCGATATGTAGCTCGGAGTCGCCGTAGCTCGCCGCCGTGTCGAGATGATTGAGGTCGTAGCGGAGCACGAGCTCGACCGCCCGGTCGGCCTCGGCCTCGGTCACCTTCCCGAGTGCGGCCCCGCCAAAAAGGGTGCGGCGGCTTTCGTGTCCGGTGCTGCCGAATGGAGCGCTCGGTATCACGCGGCAAACGATAGTTCGGGGCGCGTTTTGAAGCCTAGAATCGCCCCGGCCACGGGACCGGGGAGGAAAATCATGGCGCTCGCCTCGACACGACCCACCACGAAGGCATTCACCTACCGCGAGATCACTCTCCAGGACCGTCTGCGGGAGGTTGCGCGCGAGGTCGGCGACAAGCCGGCGCTCCTGATGGGCGACCGCAGCGTCAGCTTCCGCGAGATCGACCAGCTGAGCGACCGGCTCGCGGCGGCGCTCGCGAAACGGGGTGTCCGCCCCGGAGACCGGGTGACGATCTTCATGCCGAACTGCGTCGAATTCGTCATCGCCTTCTACGGAACGCTGAAGATCGGCGGGGTGGTGAATCCGATCAACGCGCAGTCAAAGGAGCGCGAGGTCCGCTTTCAAGTCGACGACGCGGGAGCGACCGCGGTCCTGTATCACGCGGCCCTCGCACCGGTTGTGGACGCCGTCCGATCCGAACTCAAGGGCGTTCGTGCGTTCGCGGTGACCGGCGACGCCGCGCCGAGCGGCGTCGAGCGGCTCAACGACCTGCTCATGGCCGACGGACCGGACGTCAGCGTGTCGGCTCACGTCGGGATGAACGATCTCGCCGCGCTCCCGTACACGAGCGGGACGACGGGATTCCCGAAGGGCGTGATGCTGACGCACGCAAACCTCACCGCGAACCAGCAGCAGTTCTTCGCCGCGGTCCCCGTTCGCCGCGACGACGTCTTCCTGAACGTCCTCCCCTACTTCCACATCTACGCGCTCAACCTGTTGATGACCGGCGCGATCAGCCTCGGCGCGACGCAAGTGATCATGCCGCGCTTCGACATGGTCGAGTACTGCACGCTCGTGGAGCGGCGCCGGGCGACGGTCTGCTTCATCGTGCCGCCGATCGTCCTCGGGCTCGCGATGAGTCCCGAAGTCGAGAAGCACGACTTCTCGTCGGTGCGCTTTTTCTTCAGCGGCGCCGCCCCGCTCGCTCCCGATCCCGCGAAGCGGATGATCCAGCGCATCGGCAAACCGATCATCCAGGGCTACGGTCTCACCGAGACCTCGCCGGTAACGCACGCGAATCCCATTGAAGCCGCCGTCCTCGAGTCGATCGGGCGTCCGGTCCCGGGCACGGAGGACAAGATCGTCGACCTCGAGACCGGCACGAAGACGCTCCCGAACGGCGAGGTCGGCGAGATCTGCGTTCGCGGGCCACAGGTGATGAAGGGCTACTGGAACAAACCTGTGGACACGGCGGACGTCATCCGCGACGGGTGGTTCCACACCGGGGACGTCGGCCGGCGCGACGACAAGGGATACGTCTTCATCGTCGATCGCAAGAAAGAGTTCATCAAGTACAAGGGATTCGGCGTCGGGCCGGCCGAGGTCGAGGCGGTCCTCTGCGAGCATCCTGCGGTCGCCGACGCCGGAGTCATCGGAAAGCCCGACGAAGAGGCGGGCGAGATCCCGAAGGCTTTCGTCCAGCTGCGCCCGAACACCCAGGCCACGGCGGAGGAGCTCATCGCCTTCGTGAAGGAGCGGATCGCCGATTACAAGCGCGTGCGCGAGGTCGAGTTCATCGAGAAAGTGCCGCGCACGGCGTCCGGGAAAATACTTCGCCGGGAGCTTGCCGACCTCGAGCGTCGCCGCGCTAGCCCTTGACTCCGCCGATCCGGATTCCCTCGATGAAGTGACGCTGGAAAGCAAAGAACACGGCGATCATGGGGATAGCCGCGACGGCGGCGCCCGTCATGAGCATCCCGTAGTCGGTGTTGAACTCCCCCTGCAGGGTGGCCAAACCAACCTGCACCGGGTATTTCGATGGATCGCGCAGGATCACGAGCGGAAAGATGAAGGCGTTCCAATAGCGTTGGAACGTGAAGATAGCGAGCACCGCAAGAGCGGGACGTGAAAGCGGCACGATGATGTGCCGGTACACCTGCCACTCGGACGCACCGTCGACGCGCGCTGCGTGTTCGAGCTCGGTCGGCAGTGTCTGGATGAACTGCTTCATCAGGAATATGCCGAACACGTCAGCCAATCCCGGAAGGATCACGCCGGGATAGGTATCGAGCAGCCCTAGGAAACGCAGGATGAAGAAAACCGGGATCAGGGTCACCTGCGCCGGCACCGTGAGCGTGCTCACCACCAGCCAGAACATCACGTTCTTTCCCGGAAAGCGCCGCTTCGCGAACGCGTATCCGGCCATGGAATCAAAGAGAAGGTGGAACGCGGTGATCACGCCGGCGATCACCACGGTGTTGAACAGCCACCGAACGATCGGCGTCGTCTCGAAAAGCCGCACGTAGTTCGCGGTCGTTAGCTCCCGCGGCACGATCTCGGGCGGCACCCGCACCACGTACTGGGTCGGTGACAGTGACGTCAGG
Source organism: Chloroflexota bacterium (assembly GCA_005882765.1). Classification (GTDB taxonomy): domain Bacteria; phylum Chloroflexota; class Limnocylindria; order P2-11E; family P2-11E; genus 3-1-20CM-2-70-9. Next base: position 2,565 of record VBDV01000121.1, read on the forward strand.
AACAGCCAGTACAACGGGAAGAGCGAGAGCCCGCCCGCAAGGAGCAGAACGACATGGACTGGAAGGCGCTGCCTAATACTCGACATCGGACCGAAGCGAGCGGAACTGCACCACCGCAACAACGAGCGCCATTCCGAAGAGGACCACCGCCATCGCACTCGCCAGCCCGTAGCGCCCGAACTGGAACGCCGTGGAGTAGATGAGCTGCACGATCGTGATCGTCGCGTTATTCGGCCCGCCGCCGTTCGTCATGATGTACACGCGCTCGAATAGCTGGAACGCGAGGATCGTGTAGATCACGACCAGGTAAAGCGTTGTCGGCCGCAAAAGCGGCACCGTGATGTGGCGCCACTTCGAAAACCAGCTCGCGCCGTCGAGGTCCGCAGCCTCGTAGAGTTCGCGTGGGAGCGACCCCATCGCCGCGGAGTAGAGGACCACGCCGCCGCCCGGGATCGTCAACACGGCGCTCAGGATCACCGCGATGAGCGCCTGATCCGAGCTTCCGATCCACAGGTAGGGGCCAAGCCCGACCGTGCCCAGCGCCGTGTTCGCGAGGCCGTACGGATTGGCGTTGAAGATCCAGCGCCACACCATCGCCACGAGGATCGCCGAGTTCACGAGGGGCAAATAGAAAAGCGCGCGGTAGAAGACGTGTGCCCTCGGGCCGAGCGGTTGGATGAGGCTAGCGACGACGAGGGCGAGCGTGATCTGCGCCGCGACGACGACCGTCGCGTACAGGATCGTGTTTCCGACCGCCTGTATGAAGACGGGATCGGCCGCGAGGGTCTCGAAGTTCGCGAGCCCGATGAACTCGCCGCCGGTCACCCGCGCGTTCTGTAGCGACAGCACCAGCCCCTGGACCACCGGCAGCAGCGTGAACACGACGAACAGCGAGAACGTCGGGAGCACGAAGATGTACGACCAGCCATAACGTCGCAGCACCGCGGCGAAACTGCGTCGCCGCCGCGATGCAGCGGTCGCGCTCATGTTTATTTGTTGGCTTCGTCCAGCAGCTTCTGCGCCTGCGGCGCCACCTCGTCGAGTGCCTGCTTCGGCGTCTTCTTGCCCTCGAGCGCGGCGTCACGCGCCGGCCGCAGGTACTTCTGGTCGATCTCCGACCACGTGCTCACGTTGGGCAGCACGTAGGTAAAGGCGCCCATCGTGGCGACCTTCGCCTTCGCCGGGTGATAGTCGCCGTAGATGCCTGCCGCGGACTTTCGGCCCGCAGGGGCGAGCCAGTACTCGACAGGCGGCGTCTGCTTTTTGAGGTCCGGTCCGATGTCCGGCCCGGTGAGGTACTTGGCAAACGCATGGGCAGCGGCCTTCTTGTCCGCGTCCGACTGCTCGCGCACGGCGATGAAGCCGACGCCGCCCCACGCGGTCTGGTCGCCCTTCGCCTTTGGGAAGTTGGCGATGTCCCAGTTCGTTCCGAACTTCCACTTCGCATCGGCGTTGAGCACGTTGATCATTGCGCTCGGTCGCTGGAGGATCGCCACCTCACCGGCGATGAAGCGCGCCTGCGAGTCGTTGGGGTTCAGCGTCAAGAAGTCGGGCGGCATGACTTTCTGCTGTGCGAGCGCGACCCACTTCTCGAGACCGCTCACCGCGTCTGCGCTGTTGAACGTCCAGGTCTTGATGGAGGTGTCGTACGGCCGGCCGCCGTCGATGAGCATGAAGGCGAACTCGTCGTTCGCATGCGCGAAGCCGTAGATCTGCTTGCCGTCGGCGCGCTTGAAGGTCAGCTTCTTCGCCGCGGCGAGGAACTCGTCATATGTCCAGTTTCCATTCGCCGGGGGCGTGACGCCGGCCTCCTTGAAGAGGTCGAGGTTGATGTACTCGAACCACGGCACGATCCACAGCGGATACGCCACCACCGTGCCCTTGTATGTCGTGGCCTTGAGGGCGCTCGGGTTGAAGTCGTTGCGCTCGGCGTCGGTGAGCGTCGGCTGGGACAGCTGACCGGCCGCGGCGTACTTCAGCACGTCGCCACCGGTGGTGTGGAACACGTCGGGACCGGCGTGCTGCTGCAGGATCGCGATGTCGAACTTCTGGTCCGTTTCGGCGCCGAACGGACCGCCCTGGATCGCGATGGTCACATTTGCGGCACGGTCCTTATATGCCTTCACGGCCGCATCGGACGTGATCGTTTCGGCGGACTGGGTGCCGGCGGCGTAGTTGCGGCGCCACCACTCGATGCTGACGGGCTTCGGCGCCGGGCTGACGCCAGCAGAACTCGGGCTCGGGCTTGGCGTCGCGGTGGGTCCGCATGCCACGACCACGCCAACTGCGGCCAACGCTTCCAGGAAACGCCGGCGATTCATCACTCCGCCACCGGTCATCTGAAGACCTCCCCCCGCTTGGATCAGCCGCTGACTATAGAAGGGTCTATTTCGTCCAGTCGGCGGCGTTGTACATCTCCGAGTCCCAGGGCGACGGGTCCACACCTTTGAGCGACTTCGCGACCGCGCTCGTCACGGCGGCTCGCTGGACAAGCGGGATCACGGCCACGTCTTGGATCAGGACATCGTTGGCCTGTCGCGCGATGTCCGCGCGCTTGGCGGGATCGCTCTCGCTGAACAGGCGCACGACGAGCGCGTCGAAGTCCTTATTCGAGTAGCGCGCGCGGTTTCCGAGGAGCCAGCTATTGGCCCTGGCGGCCATCTGTCCGCTCGTCCAGCCAGAGGTGAGGTACGCCGTCGGGTCGGGGTCGCCGCCATCGGCGTACGTCTGCACGTCCGCCCAGAAGCGATCGGCACCACCGGGCGACGTATTCGAAAAGAAGGTGGTGAACGGCTCGGAGCGAAGGTCGACCTGAAAACCGATGCTCTCCCAGTCCTTCTTCAGCAACGTTTGTGTGAGCTCCCGGCGTGCGTTGACGTTCGTTTGGAAGAGCACCTTCAGCTTCACCGTGCCTTTCGCACGGATCCCATCGGCGCCTTTGGTCCACCCGGCCCGATCGAGCTCAGCATTCGCGGCATCCACATCGAACTTGCAGGCATCGAATCCTTTGGTGTTCGGCGAGCTGATCGCGTCCGGCGCGGCGAGCACGTTGCACGTCGCCTTCCCGAACAGCCCGTCTCCGTAGATCTTCTGCGCGATCGCGTCACGGTTCGTCGCCATCGCCAGCGCGCGGCGGACGGACTTGTCCGCCAGGAACGGGTGTTTCGTGTCGGGCTCGGCGCGTTTGTCGCCGAGCGACGCGTCGGGGTTGGAGAAATTGAGATCGAGGCGCTCGACGCTCGAACCGAAGACCGTCAGGAGAGCGGCGGTCTGCGAGTTCTGCGCAAGGGTGCGAAGTGTGGTCGGCTCGACCTGAAGGTTCCAGGCGTAGTCGATGTCCCCGGTCTGGAAGACCGCGCGCGCGGCGGCCTCGGGGTCGGTGCCGCCTTTGAAAGTCACCGATTTGAAGAACGGCTTGTTCGCATCGCGGAAGCTGTCGTTGAGGTCGAAGGTGGCGACGTCGCTGATCTTGAAGTCGCGGACCTTGTAGGGACCGGTGCCGATGGGCTTGAGGTCCGCGGCGCAGCCTGCCACGTTGGCGCCGAGACAGCTCTTGTACTGATCTCTCTGGAGGATGGCGCCCTGCACCCCGACGCCCCACTGGAAGACGTTCGGATGGGGCGACCGGTACGTGACGACGACGGTGTTCGCGTCACGGGCCACGACGCTCTGAACGCCGTCGCAGCGATCGAATGTCGTCGCGGCCGTCGCCGGGTCGCATTGGTATTGGTAGGTGAAGGCGACGTCGTCGGCCGAGAACGGCGTGCCGTCCGACCACTTCACGCCCTGGCGGAGCTTCCAGGTCACGCTTGTGAAGTCCTTCGCGATACCGCTATTCGCCACGGTCGGGATCTCGGCGGCGAGGCCGTTGGCGATCGGCTGACCGTCCTTTCCGAGCGAGGCCAGCGGTTCGAGCACCAGTCGGGCGGCGTCGCTGTCCTTGGGACCGGTGGCCTGATGCGTATTGAGTGTTCTCGGCGGCTGCCAGTACAGGATCTTGAGATCGCCGCCGGCGCCGCGCTGCGACACGAGCGCGCCCGATGACGGGCTCGGCGTGCCGCTGCGGGTGGCGTCCGTTGGCTGCGGCACGCACGCGGCAAGGGCGAGGACGGAAGCAGCCGTGAGCGCCGGCACGCGGATGGGCATCAGAGCTCGCCGATTGCCAGAAGCAGTCCGTTCTTCTTGATCGCCGGGCTCGTGACGATGAAGAGGACAACTCCGCCCACGGGAGCGGTCACGGCCGCGAGCGGTTCACCGACGAGATCGGTCATGTCGCCGAGGAGGTCACGCGGCTTCACGAGCTGGGCGACGCGGACGTGGCTGTGGAAGATCCCTTCGACCGGCGAGCGCAGCCACTCAAAGCTTTTCACGACCGTCGGCGGCTCGACGCGTTCGGGGCGGCCGCTGAGCAATCCGATCGTGCGAAGGACGTTCGTGACGCCGGTGACGTGCCGCGCGACGTCTTCCTCGATGAGGAGCCCGCGTCCGCCGGACTCGGCGATCATCGACGCGACGCCGTTCAGCGCCGCCACGGCGAACAGTGAACCGGGCCGCTCGCTCGTGGGCATGCCCTTCACGGCCCAGCGGGCGCCGTACGCGTCGGCCATCCCGCGGATGCGCTCGTCCAGCGCGGGCGTCCCCGTTTCGCGGTAGATGACGAATGGCTCCAGGTCCTCGATCAGATCGCCGGCGTGGAGATCGATCGAGTAATCGCACTTCGTGATGATCTCGGCAAGGAGGTGGTGCGCGAATCGCTCGCCCCATGTTCCGTCCGGTTTTCCCGGGAAGAGCCGGTTGAGATTGTCCCCGTCCTCGGGATTCACGTAGATGCTGCGTTCGTAGAACCCCGGTCGATTGAGGAGCGGAAGGATGAGGATGGTGCCTCGGACCGCGTCAGGCGAGATCGTTCGTCCGAGGCGGATGGCCGCCTCGATCCCGGTGTACTCGGCCGCATGGATCCCGGCGGTGATGAGCACGATCGGCCCGGCCTGGAGGCCCGCGATCGCGATGTAGGGCCACTCGTACTTCGCGAGCCCCTCGTCGCCCGAAAACGTAAAGGTCCCTGTCGCACGCTCGCCTGCGCCTGGGATCGCGATCGGCCCGATCTTCACCCGCCCTCCATCAAATTACGTAGTCCGTTCCTCATCCAGTTGGGGGATTGTGACGATTCGCTTGTTCCAGGACTCTTGTCGCGAGGCAGGATGTGATGATCCCTCACGGGACAGCACACGACAGGGCGACCGCTATCGCCGGGCTCGCCGTTGCTCTGGTGGTCCTAGTCTCCTGCGGCGCGGCGGCCCCCGCTGGACCCACCGCGGAACCTCTGGACGGAACGTACACGGCGAGCGGCGGCGGCGGCGCGCTTCCCGCCGTTCAGGCGCTCACCGCCCGATTCCACGAGCTTCATCCGGAAACCACCTGGATCGTGTCCGAAAGTGGTTCGAACTCGGCTATTAAGCTCGTGCTCTCCAAGACCATCGATGTCGGCTTCGTGAGCCGCGCCCTGACCGACCTGGAAAAGCAGACCGTGACGGGCATCCCGATCGGTTTCAGCGGGACGGCCGTAGTGGTCAACGCGGCCAATCCGTTGTCGAACCTCAGCAAGGAGGACCTTCGCCGGATCTACACCGGCGAGGTCACCAGCTGGGTGGACCTCGGTGGCAGCGAGCTGATGATCCGGCCATACATCCGCGAGCCGAACGCCGCGACTCGCCAGACCTTCGAGGCCTTTGTCTTCGGAGGAGCGACCGCCACCTACGGCAGGAATGTGATCCAGCAGACCGAGGTCGAGGCGATGCTGGCTGCTGTGAACTCGTTCCCCGGCTCGATCGGGATTGCCAGCACCGGTTCTCGAACCGCAAGTGACAAGCGCGTCAAGATGATCAGCATCGACGGCGTCGTGCCGACCCAGGAGACCATCGCGAGCAACGAATACAAGATCGTTCGCCCGCTCGCAGTCATCTACTCGAATACCGCCGAGATCAAGCCCGCCGTCCGCGCATTCTTCGATTTCGTAAAGAGCGCGGAGGGTCAGCGGATCGCCGCCGCGGCGTACTAGGAAACCGACCGGCGGTAGCGTTCCATATCCACCGCCTCGCCGCTCACTCGCGACTGCTCGGCGGCGAAGGCCATGAGGTGGCTCATCACGGACTCGCGGGCCGAGGTCAGCACGCCCGCGCGATCGCCTCGCAACGCGCCGACGAACGCGCGCGTCAGCCCTTCGTCCCCACCACCGTGGCCACCGACGCCCCGAGGCTTCGAGATGTGCTCGGATGTGCCGCTGCGGTGGTCGTGGATCTCGAACTCGCCGCGACTCTCGTTGGCGAGGAGCGTCGCGCGGGTGCCGTCGATGCGTACGGTGCGGCCTTCGACGTGCGATGACCCCTGCATCGTCAGGCTCACGGAGAGCCCGCCGGCGAAACGCATGAGCACAACCTGATGGTCAACGACATCGTTGTCGCAGCGGTAGACGCACCGACCGTAGGGGCCCGTCTCAAGCCCTCTCATCACGCCCTCGGGCGTGCGGTCCACGGTGACCGCGGCGACCGCGAAGCTGTTCGCGTTCTCTCGGAGGCGGTCGAGGTACACGCGCGGCGCGAAGTACGGGCAGTCGTCGGCGATCGGACAGCCATCCGTGCAGCGGTCAGGTATCTCCGCGCCTACCGCCTGCCGTGTGAAATGCGTGAGGGAGCCGGATGAGGAGAGGCGCTCGCACCGGCCGAAGATCCACACGAGCAGATCCAGATCGTGGCAGCACTTGGTGAGGATGATCGGGCCGCCTCGCTGGCTGTTGCCCCAGTTTCCCCGAACGTAGCTGTGCGCGAAATGCCAGTAGACGAGGTTCTCCCGCCAGTCGACCGACACGATCGCCCCGAGACGGCCCGACACGATGATGTCGCGGAGTGCGACGAAGAATGGCGCATAGCGCAGCACGTGCGCGATCTGGAGGAGGCGCCCTGCTGACTCGGCCGCGCTCGCGATCTCGAGGCACTCGCGCGGTGTAATCGCGATCGGCTTCTCGAGGAGCATGTCGTACCCGGCCGCGAGCAGCCCGAGCGTGCTCGCGCGGTGCGTGCGCTCGAGCGTCGCGTTGACAAGGCCCGCCGCGAGCGGCGGGCGACTGGCGATCTCTTCCCACGACCGGAACTGGCGCTCGGCGGGGATCCGGTGTGCGTTCGCGAACCGCGCGCGGCGCGCATCGTCTGGCTCGACGACGGCGACGAACTTGGCCTCGTTCGGGTTTCGCTCGGCGAAAGCGCCGTAGGCGAGATACCCGCGGTTTCCGGCGCCGACCATGACCAGCTCGACGGGCCGCATCGCCCGAAGGCTAGCGGGTGCGGGTTATTCGACCTTTGCGATGGTCTGGCCGTCCTCCGAGAGCGTGAACACGTACCAGACGTCCTTCTGGCCGTGGCGCATGACAAACACGAACTGGCTGGTGCCGACGGATCCGAGGTAGCGAATGCTCGTGCAATCCAGACCGTTGTCGTGCAGACGCTGGAACTGCGCGTCGATGTCCGCCTGCGTCACCGCGAGGGCCGGATCCGTCCGTTCCACGACGTACGCGGAATCGCCCGCGCACAAAGCGCCGGCGTACTGCGTGACCCAACCGGGGGCAGCGCTCCCGCGGCCGTGGCGCAGATCGGCGACCTCGCCGCGCATGAGGGCCACCTCGTCCTTCGAGGTAAAGAAGTTTCCCATCGAGTCCTTGAGCGGACCGGGTCCGCTCGCACCCGTCAGCAACACCAGCCCAAAGACGGCGGTAATGAGAAGCTTCATGGTCCTTCCCCGTACCTGGGCACGCCGTGTGCCAGGGCGTCCACGTAGCATCCGGACATCGCAACAGAGCTACGCCTCGACGACCTTGTCGCCAATCGGACGATGTCGCCGGACATCGCCCAAACGCTGCGCGAAGTTGGGCGCGGTAAACGTTCGTTGATCGTCGTCGCGGTGCCACGTCTTGCCGGGAAGAGCACCGTCTTGCGCGCCATCCTCGCGGAGCGTCCCGCGTCGACCCCGGTCCTGACGCTCGCCGAAGATGGTGACGTCGTCGATCACCTCATCCAGCGGAGCGCAGGTGGGTACCTCGTGATTCCCGAGATAACCCAGAGCGCCGCGATGCCCGGCTACGTGTGGGGCGCCGATGTTCGCCGGATCTTTCAGCTGGCAAGAGAGAACGTCTCGCTCGCGGCGACCCTGCATGCCGACGGGCCGGACGACGCATTCGCGCAGATCTGCGAAGGCTGCGGGGTGCCCGACGGTGACGCCTCGAAGATCGCCTTCGCCGTCTCGCTCCGATCGATCGGCCGCTGGGAGGAGCCGACGCGACGCGTGGTCGCATCCGTCCACGAGATCAGTGGTGTCGAGCGCGGCCGGCCGAAAGCGCGACTGCTCTATCGGTGGGACGAGGGGCGCGACGCGTTCGTCAAGGGAACACGTGACGCTGGGAGCGGACGAGCCGGGCGGGCGTGAGGCCCGTCAGGCGGCGGCACTCACGGGACATGTGCGCCTGGTCGGCGTAGCCGGCGGCGGCCGCAAGAGCGGCGAGGCCTACCTCCGGCGACCGACGCGCCAAACCCAGAAGCCTCTGAAGCCGGAGGACGCGCACGAGGTGTTTCGGGCCGTACCCGACCTCGTTCACACAGCGCCGGAAGAGCTGACGCTCGGAGAGGCCGACCTCCCGCGCGATGGCGCTCACGCTCCAGCGATGTCCCGCGAGCTCCACCACTCGCGGGATGAGACGGTCGGGTCCCGCGCCGGCGCGGCCGCGCTCGATCAACACGGCGGAAAATTCGGACATCACACGGTCGCCACCGGCTGAGGCCAGTCGCATCGCCGCCAGATCGGCTGCCGTGCCCCAAAGATCCTCCAGCGGAACCGTCCGATCCGCGAGCGCGTCCGCCGTCTCGCCGAGCATGGCGCGGGTCGACCCCGGCGTCAGCCGAACTCCGACAGACGTACCCGGGCGAGCCTCGGGCATCGCTTCGGACCGTGTCCGCGGGCCGAACACGACCAGCTCGGAACCGTCCCACACGATGTCGATCGAGCCATCCGGGTGGACCCCATCCGCGTGCGATCCAACGGTGACCGTTTCTTGCCACGTCGCCGCGACCCATGTCGCGAGCTCCCGCGATGCCATTGTGGCTTCGTACATCGCTCGACTCTAGGCCGGGCAGCGACGCGTCCGATTCGTACAAGTCGACGGCGGAGACGTGCGGCTACGCTCGAACGCTCTGATCGACCTTTCGCCGCTCCGCCAGTCACGCTCGTTCCGGCTGCTGTGGACTGGCCAGCTCGTGTCGCTCACCGGTACGCAGCTGCGACTCGTCGCCATCCCCTACCAGGTCTATCTGATCACGGGCTCGTCCCTGGATGTCGGACTCATCGGTCTCTTCCAGGCGATACCGCTCATTTCGCTCGCGCTCTTCGGCGGAGTGATCGCCGATCGCGTCGACCGCCGGCGCTTGCTCATCGTCACTCAGATCGGACTCGCGACGTGCTCGGCCGGGCTCGCGATCGGGACGCAGCTCGGGTTCGCGAACGTGGCCTACCTCTACGCGTTCACGGCCCTCGGCGCGGCGTTCTCGGCGCTCGACGGTCCGGCCCGCGGCGCCCTGACTCCGAGCCTCGTGCAGCGGGAACAGCTGCCCGCGGCGATGGCGCTCAACCAGGTGCTCTTCCAGACCGCCTCAATCGCGGGGCCGGCGATGGCCGGCGTCGTCATCCTCACCTTCGGCGTGGCCGGCGCGTACTGGATCGACGTCGCGTCGTTCCTCGTCGCACTCGTGGCCGTGACGCAGCTGGTTGCGCCGCCACGCGAAGTGCGCGTCCACCCGCCAGTCGGTCGGGCGCTCGTCGAGGGGCTCGCGCACTTCCGGGCGAGCCGGATCCTCTTCGGCACGATGCTGCTCGACTTCCTCGCGACGTTCTTCGGTTCGCCGCGCGCGCTTTTCCCGTTCTACGCCGATCGAGTCTTCGCGGTCGGTCCCGAGGGCCTTGGACTGCTCTTCGCCGCGCCCGGGATCGGCTCGCTCATCGCAGCGCTCACGTCGGGATGGACGAAGCGGATCCAGCGCCAGGGAGTCGCGGTGCTCCTCGCGGTCGCAGCGTGGGGTCTCGCGATCGCGGCGTTCGGCCTGATGAACGATGGCCTCTTCATTCCCGCCCTCGTCTTCGTCGCGGTCGCACAAGGCGCCGACACGATCAGCGCGATCTTCCGCAGCACCATCCTGCTGACCGTCGTTCCCGATCACCTGCGCGGGCGGCTCGTCGCGATCAGCTCCATGTTCTTTCTGGGCGGCCCGTACCTCGGTCAGGTCGAATCGGGGGTCGTCGCGGACGTCATATCGCCGATGTTCTCGGTCGTGTCCGGCGGTGTCGCGACCTTACTCAGCGTCGTCGGGATCGCGCTCTGGGCGCCGGAGGTTCTCTCTTACGGAACTCCGGCGCCCGAACGTAGCGTTGAGAGGGGGCCTAGCCGCGGCGCATGAGCGCGCGAAGGTTCGTCAGCGCAAGGAAACCGAACGCCGCCGCTGCCGCGATGCCGACCATCAGGACGGCGCTGCCCGTCGTGAGCCAGTCGCCCGAGCGGTCTGACCCAACGAGCTTCGCCGTGACGCCGGCGGTCGCGATCGCCGTGGAGTAGTACGCGAGTGCGAGGCCCATGATCGCGAAGCCAATGAACGCCAGAGCTTTCGGCCATGTGGGGTTCTTCATGGCGATGCATTCAATTTGGGCCGCACGTTTCGGTCAATGTCGCCGTGGTACCAGAGTTATCTCGCAACGAAATCGATCCTTCGCCGTTGTGCTTTAGGCGGCCTGACCGCGGGCGGAGTAGGCTGCTTTTCTCCATGAAGACGCAAGCCTCCTCGGCGACGCTGCGCGATCGCGTCAGCGACGACATGCCGCGGATCCGCGCCGAGCTCGAGACGCTGGTGCGCATTCCGTCGATCAGCCACCCGGGGCACGACCCGTCACAGCTGGGCCGTTCGGCCCAAGCGACCGCGAAGATCCTTCGCGATGCCGGGTGCGAAACGAAGATCGTCGAGATCGAAGGCGTTCCCGCGGTCATCGGTCACGTCGCGGCTCCGGCCGGCGCACCCACCGTCCTCCTCTACGCGCACCACGACGTCCAGCCGACCGGCGGTCGAGATCTCTGGCACTCGGATCCGTTCGACCCGATCGAGAAGAACGGGCGGCTCTACGGCCGCGGGACGTCGGACGACAAGTGCGGCGTGGTCATGCACGCGGGTGCACTTCGGGCGCACGACTCGCAGCCTCCCGTCGGCGTGACGGTGTTCGTGGAGGGCGAAGAGGAATGGGGCTCACCGAATCTCGGAAAGTTCCTGAATGAGTACGGCAGCGAGCTTCGCGCCGACGCGGTCATTCTCGCGGACTCGGGGAACTGGCGCACCGGCCAGCCGGGGCTCACGATCTCTCTCCGCGGCATCGTCGCCTGCGATATCGAAGTGCGGACCCTCGATCACGCGGTGCACTCCGGCGAATTCGGCGGGCCCGTCCCCGACGCCCTCACCGTGCTTGCGAAGACACTCGCCACACTCCACGACGAGCGCGGTAACGTCGCCGTCGCGGGGATCGCGCGCGGAAAGGCGGATCCACTGGACCTTGAGGAGGCCGAGCTTCGGAAGCAGGTCGGCCTCCGGCCCGGCACGAAGCTCATCGGCGAGGGCGGCATCACCGACCGTATGTGGATGAAGCCATCGATCTCGATTCTCGGGATCGACGCGCCGAGGCTCACCGAATCGACGAACCAGCTCGTGCCGTCGGCGAAAGCCCGCGTCTCTATGCGTATCCCGCCGGGTCAGGACGCGGACGCCGCTCTCAAGGCGCTCGCCGAGCATCTCCGGACTCATGTGCCATGGGGCGCGGAGGTGTCGATCACGCCGCGCGGCTCCGGGAAGCCGTACAAGCTCGAAGGACAGGGCGCGGCGTACGACGCGATGCGCCGTGCGATGAAGGAAGCATTCGATCGCGACCCGGTTTTCATGGGGGCCGGCGGGACGATCCCCTTCGTCGCCGACTTCGCCAAGGCCTTCCCGAAGGCGACGCTGCTCCTCACGGGCGCGGGCGACCCCTTCTCCAACGCGCACTCCGAGGACGAGAGCGTCGATCTCAAAGATCTCGAGCGCTCGACACTCGCGGAGGCTCTCTTCTTCGAATACCTCGCCTCCAGATAAGCCCCGCGCGGCACGCGGCGTGCGGCATCGGCGGCTATGAAGGATCGCCAGAACACCGACGACATCGCCGATTCCGAGATCGAACTCGAGCCTTTCGATAAACCGGTCGAGACCGACCCCACCGAAGCGGTCGAGGAGGCGGAGCCGTATTTCCCGCCGACCGATCCCGTCCTCCGCACGGATCACTCGGGCGAGACACGGATCGCGAGCGGTTTCGGGTCAGGCGAAACGCCCGCGCAGGAGCCACAGGCAACCGTCGCCGATGCCCCACCCGACGAAGCGCTCGAGGACCTCGTCCACCGCGCGCTGCGCCTCGACGCGAGCACTGCGCAGCTGCATCTCAAGGTGGGCGTGCTTCAGGGAGGGGTGCGCCTGCGGGGACCGGTCGAAGACGAAGCCGATGCCGAGAACGCGCTAGCGGTCGCGGGCGACGTCCCTGGCGTTGTCGAGGTCATCGACGAGCTGACTCGCCCCGAGTAGACGGATGACCGCCGCGCCTGTCGAGCACGCGGCCATCAAAGTGACCGCCGCGAGCGCGCTCTCGCCGCCACGGAGAGCAGCGAGCGCGAAGCTGCAGCCCAGCGCGAAGAGCGCGGACGCGAGGAGGGACCGCATCTAGCCCCTCGTCCGAAGCAGGGTGATGCACGTGCTCTTGAAGGCGCTGAGCGCAACTTCGAACGTCTTGGGGTCACCCGTCTTCAGCGTCTTCAGGGCCTCGTACTTCGCGAGGCAGTCCTTCACTTTCGGGTCGGATGTGTCGAGCTTTGGCGCGGTGGTCGGCTTTGGTGTCGCCGTCGGTTTCGCCGTCGCGGTCTTCGCTGGCGGGACGAGGAGCGACCGGTACTTGGTGACAAAGGCGTCGGTCGAAAGCCCGCTCGCGGCGATCGCGCGATCGCACGCCTCCTTTGTGTTCGTCGCGCCACGCCTGTAGCGAGCGACGCACTCGCTCAGCAGCGCCTCGAACGAGACGGTCGTCGGCACCGTGGTGGCCGAGGTTCGCGTGGTGTACGTGGGTGCCGGCTTCTCGGTCTTCGGCGCCGGCGGGACCAGGAGCGAGCGGTACCTGGCGGCGAAGGCGTCCGTGGTGAGGCCGCTTGCGGCGATCGCCTTGTCGCATGCTTCCTTGGTGTTCGTCGCGCCCCGCTTGTAGCGCGCGACGCATTCACTCAGCAGCGCTTCGAAGGAACGGGTGGTGGTCGCGACCTCGTGCGCGGGAGGGTTCGGCACGCGGTGCTCCGACGTCGCGACGGCAGTGCCCGCACCGTACGCGCTCGCGATGATCCCAAGCGCGAGCACCGGCTTACCGAGCGCCGCGACACCGAACATGTGCAAGAACATTCGCTCGCCCCTTTCATCGACCCCATCGGGATCGCCTTGATCGGGGAACGCAGCGGCGACAGGCTCAGTACATCCCTCTGCGGTCATCCCCCGCCCGGCGGCACGGGCGAGGGGCAGTGCCGGGGGTCTCCTGAGCGAGCGGCCCCTAACGGGCGGTCCAGAGCGATCGCCCCGGGGCCGAGCGAGGGAGACCCCGGCGCTGCCCCTCGATGCAGACCGCGATCCCACCGGGGCCGAGCGAAGAAGACCCCGGCGCTGCCGGTCGGTGCAGACCGCGAAGAAGACCCCGGCGCTGCTCCGACGAACTAGCGGAGCGTGATGATGCCTAGCGCGACCTCGGTGCCGGCCACGGTGACCGTGACCTTGCCATGGAGGGTCCCGCCTCGCGCGGCGTCGTAGGTCCGGAAGTAGAACGTGATCGATTGACCCTTCTTCGCGGTGAACTGGAGGTCGACCCGGCCCTTGATCGAGCCCGCGACGCAGATCCCGTCGAGGGACGTCGAAACGCACGCGCCATCGACCCCCGTACCGTCCGCGTAGAGGACGTACCCATACGCGTGGACGCTCATCGGCGTGGGCGGCGGAGTGAGCGACGGTTTCGTCGTCGTCGTTGTCGGCTTCGGCGTTGGCGTGCGAACGATCGTCGGCCGCGGCGTCGCGGGCGTCGGAGAATCCGTCGGCGATGCGCTCGTCTCAGGTGTCGGGCTCGGCGACGGCAATGTGATCACGGTGCTCGCCGAAGGCTCGGGCGACTGCTCGGGCCCGGGCGAGATCTGATTGAGCAGCCGCAGCGCCTCGCTCTGCGCACTCCGCGCGCGCGATGCAGCGAGGACGTTGCCCGTCGCCTCGAACCGCGCCGCTTCCTCGAGGCGCTCGGCGTAGAGCTGGCTCAGGTATTCGACCGGATCGGATTGGAACGAGACGAGCGCATCCTCGACCGCGACGCGCGCGTCGTAGAGAGCGCTGTCGGCGGTGGCTCGCATCGTCGAGAACGCGACGACGACGACCAGCGCGGCGACCGCGAGCGCGCGAGCAAATCCGGGAATGGCAAAGCGGGAAGGCCGGCGCGAAGCGGCACGCTCCGTCCATGCGAGCTGCAGCCGCTTCCGAATCTCCTCCGCTGCGACGTCATCCATCCGCGCACGTTTGAGGCCGCCGAGCGCGCGGGCGAGGGAGTCCTGCATCATTCCGCCGCGTCCGCGCCCGAAAAGCGCTCGAACAATGAGAGCTCGCCCATCCTGTCGAGCTCCTTGCGAAGACGATCGACCGCGCGGTGCTGCAGCGTGCGCACCGCACCTTCGCTCCGACCAGTCATGCGTCCCACATCTGCGGCACCGTACCCCTCGACAAAACGCAGGAGCAGGACCTCGCGATAGTCGGGCTTCAGCTTTGACATGGCATTGAAGAGGACGTCTCGTTCGATGGAGCGCGCGGCCTCGGCCTCGACGTTCTGGCCGGACTCGGGGTGGTTCACGAGCTCGTCGATCGACATGTCCGGCCTCGTGCGGCGGCTCTTGTCGATCGCGGCATTGCGCGCGATCCGGAAGAGGAACGCGACGAACGGCAGTCCGCGGTCCTCGTATCGGTCGAGCGCTTCCATCGCGCGGATGAACACGTCAGCTACCAGGTCCTCCGCCTCGTGTTTCGCCCCCGTCCTCGACAAGCAGTACCGAAAGACCGGGTTGCGATAGCGCTCGTAAAGCTGGCCGAACGCTGAGGCGTCCCCGGTCTGGGCGGCTTTGACGAGCGCGGCGTCGATACCGCGCTGTTCTGTTCCTCTTGCCGTCTCACCGGTGACGCCGGCGTCCTGGACGATTTACGGGCTCCGGGGCATCTGGTCTTCCAACGACGCTAGGTAGCTTTCGATACACCCCCGTATGGGGGCGGTCTCAGCGGTTTTTCACGGCGATTTCTCATGAGCGCGGGCTACGAGTGGCGCAAAATCCGACACGTGACCACCGAGTGGGCGATCCTCATCTGGCTCGCGATCGGAGCGGGGATCGCCGGAGGGGTCTTCCTCGTCGCGCGGTCCGCGGTGCAGATCGGAAGCGTCGCGTATCGCGTCATGGAGAAAGAGCTCTCGCGTGAAGCCGCGACCCGTCAGACCGCGTTGCTCTCGCTCGCGATCATCGCGGCCCTCGCCGTTACGGCGGTGATCGCGGGGTACGCGATCTTCGCGGTCTTCGGTCAACTCCTCGAAAGCGGCGGAGCCATCAACACGCTCAACAACGGCTCCTGACAAGCGAAGAGCGCCGGACTCAGCCGGCGCTCTTGCATGTTCCACGTGCGATTCAGTTGTCGCGCGAATTAAGCTGGGGGCTTCCTGACGTCGCCACCCTTGTCGGGTATGTCGGTGGGCCCTTCGATGTTCGGGTTATCGACTGGGGCTCCGCCCTTCTTGCCGACGTCGTCCGGTCCGTACTCACCCGGACGCTTCGGCAGATCCTTCTCTTGCATTAGTACTTCTTCTCGGTCCCCGGCTGCGATGGCTTCTCGCTGCCGACATCGCCACTGCCGCCCTTTTTGCCGACGTCGCCCTGGCCACCCTGCTTGCCGGACTCGTCCGGCCACTGCTTCTGCGGGCCACCCGTGTCGCCTTGACCCGGCTGGTCCTTCTTCTCCTGCATCTTCACATGGCCTCCGCACAGATGTCGCCTCGAAAAGGCGCACCGGACGATCGAGCATTCGCCATGCCGTTGGCTCTCGTGAAACGCTCACTTGCGGCGCGACCCGACATCTGTAACGAACTTGAGCAGCGTCTGAAGATCAACCGAGTCGCGACGCGAGCGAGCGCACTCGTTTCTCGATGCCGTCGCGGACCTTACGGAATGCGGCGAGACGCTGGTCGTCGTCACCGCCGGCGAGCGCGGGATCCGGGAACGACCACCGCAGCTTCAAACCGGAACGCGGCGGGATCGGGCAGTTGGCGTCACACACCGTGACGACGACGTCCCAGCCCTCGCCGACTTCGTCGACCGATTTGCTGCGCTGATCGGAGATGTCGATGCCGACTTCCCGCATCGCGCGCACAGCGAGAGGGTGGATCGTCGTGGCTTTCGTGCCGGCGCTCTCCACGGCAAAGCGATCGCCGGCGTACGTCCGGAGGAAGGCTTCGGCCATCTGGGAGCGCGCGGCGTTGTGAGAGCAGAGGAAGAGGACGCGCTTCACGCCCTCAAGCATGGCGGCGGCGCCGAGCTCGCGCTCAGCGCCGCCACCAGAGTCACCGTGTATGCGATCAGACGATGGACAGGATGTCTAGGAAGGACCGCGTGTTCGTGGGTGTGCCCCTGAAGATCTGCGGACCGGCGTAGAAGATCAGAACGAGGACGATGAGGATGAGCAGGATGATCCCGATGATCATTCCGGCGCCAAATCCACCATCGTTCGACACGACCGGCCCACTCGGGGGGTTCACGTTGACCTGGCCCATTTAGAACCTCCTCGTGCTAAGTCGCTCGTATCTCTCGCAAGCAGCGTGCCGCCAGGCCTCGCTCGTTCGTATGCTCGCCCGCTATGCGGCTCGGCCCGCTCCGTCATCCGTGGTTCGCCGCCTTCTCCGGCTCCGTCGGCCTCGGCGGGATCGGCGATGAGGTCGCGCGTCTCGCATTACCCCTCCTCATCCTCGACCTGACCCACTCGATCGCCGCGGCGGCGACGCTGCGCCTCGTTCAAGCGCTTCCCTATGTCTTCTTCGGCGGCATCCTCGGCGTTCTGATCGATCGCGCGGACAAACGAAAGCTCCTGATCGGCTGCGACGCGCTGAGCGTCGCGCTGACGCTCACGATCCCCGTGTCGGTCGCGGCCGGCGTGTTCTCACTCAACCTCCTGTACGTGATCGGATTCCTTCTCGGCACCGTCGAGGTCGCCTGGGGCGTGACCACGGACTTCAGCGTCATCCCCGCCCTTGTCGAGCCGGGCGAGCTCACGAGCGCGAACGCCGCCTACTTCGGCATCGACCGTTTCGCGCGCATCCTCGGGCCGACGATCGGAGGCCTTGCG
The DNA here is from genome assembly GCA_005882765.1 of Chloroflexota bacterium. Classification (GTDB taxonomy): domain Bacteria; phylum Chloroflexota; class Limnocylindria; order P2-11E; family P2-11E; genus 3-1-20CM-2-70-9. The sequence continues at coordinate 20,099 of VBDV01000121.1, forward strand.
ATCGCCGCGTTCGGCACGGCCAACGCGATGTACATCGCATCACTGGCGTTCGTTCCCACGCTCTTCGTGTTCTTCCTGATGCCGCCGATCTACGACCTCCACCGTCCGACGGCGCGGATCACCCCGCGGGTGATCGCGTCGGAGATGGCCGACGGCTTCCGGTTCGTGTTCGAGAACCGGATCCTGCGATGGCTGCTCGTGCTGATGTTCATCGCGAACCTCGGTCAGCAGGGCATCCAGACCCTCCTCCTCTACGTCCTCCGCGAAGAGAACGGCCTCGACGAGGTCAGCATCGGGCTGGCCCTCTCGCTCGCCGGCGCCGTCACCGTGCTCGCAAGCGTCATCGCACCTCGGCTGGCGCGGGGACGGCCGCTCGGACACACGCTGCTCGGCTCCGCCGCAGCGGCCGGCGTGATCGTTTCGCTCATGGCGCTCGCGCGCGACTGGCGCCTCATCGTCGCGGGCTTCGCGGCGCGTGAGACCGCCTGGATGGGATTCATCATCTACGCCTTCGTGCCGAGGCAGCGTGAGGTGCCGGCCCATATTCGCGGACGCGCGAACGGCGCGTTCCGAACGCTCGTGCTCGTCTCGAACAGCTTCTCCGCGCCATTCCTCTCGTTCGTCGTCGCGATCGCGAGCTCGTCGACGGCGTTCGCGGTCGCCGGCATCTCCGCGCTCGTGGCTGTCGCGGTCACGTACTTCACCCCGCTCCGTGAGTACAACCTGAACGAGCCAGGCAGCAGCGAAAACACGCTCGCAGAGCCCGCCGCCGCCGAATGAGGTCGTACATCTGCACGACCTGCGCGGTGCAGCAGGCGCCGAGCGAGGCGCCGCCGAAGCATTGCCCCATCTGCGAGGACGAGCGGCAGTACGTGCGACAGGGCGGCCAAGCCTGGACCACGATCGAAGAGCTTCGCCTGATGGAGCACCGGATCGAGCTGCGCGAGCTCGAGCCGGGCCTCGTCGGCGTGGGCGTGACGCCCTCGCTCGGCATCGGCCAGCGTGCCCTGCTCGTGCGGACGGCGAACGGCAACGTCCTCTGGGACTGCGTCGGCTACATCGATGACGAGGCCGTCGCCGCGATCCGCGCGCAAGGCGGAATCAGCGGCATCGCGTTCTCGCATCCGCATTTCTACGGCGCCATGGTCGAGTGGAGCCACGCGTTCGGTGGAGCGCCGATCTACGTCCCGGCCGCGGATCGCGAGTGGGTGCAGCGCGACGACCCCGCGATCGTCACGTGGCGGGGGACGCGTGAGCTCGCGCCCGGCGTCACGCTCGTCCAATGCGGCGGCCACTTCGATGGAAGCGCCGTGCTGCACTGGGCGGCTGGAGCCTCCGGCCGTGGCGCGCTTCTGGTTGGAGACACGATCACGGTCGTGCCCGATGTCCGTTTCGTGAGCTTCATGCGGAGCTATCCCAATCTCATCCCGCTTCCGGCCGACGAGATCCGCCGGATCGTCGCCCGCGTACGGCCGTATCACTTCGATCGCATCTACGGCGGTTGGTGGGATCGGGTGGTGCGTTCGGGCGGGATCGGTGCGGTCGAGAAGTCGGCCGAGCGGTACCTGCGATGGGTCGGGGCGGATCCGCGGCTCGGCTAGTGCGCGGGGGCCTTCCGCGCTTCCTTCGCTCGGCGGGTCCCCGGGTCCGGTGGCCGATTGCCGGCGCGCCGGGATGGTCTCGCGTCACGCATCTCGGCGGCGTGGTCGTGAGCTCCGCCGCGCGGCTCGCGTTTGCCATAGCGTGTCTCTGTGGGCGGCGCGGATGTGGGTTTCGCCGGATGGGTGCGGATCGGCATGGTCTCCTGATCGAGCTCCTCGCGTATCCGCGGCGGTAGCTTCCCGCCGCCGCTGCCGAGGGCGGCGGCTTTGCGCGCGGAGATCACTTTCGCCGGAGGTTTGTGCGGTCGCGAGCGACTCGGCACCGTCTCGGGCTCGATCCCGGACACCGTGAAGGTGCGAAGCTTCGTTCCTCGAGGTCTCGGCACGGGATCTCCTCGTGCAGAGCGCGTGCCCCGTTAGGCTGCTTCCGATGATGAAAGCGAGATTCGAGCACGTTCCACCAGGCCAGACGGATCCCGATCCTCTGCCCGGAGACTTCATCCTCACCCACGGCGGAGAGTTCTTCAGCCGCGTGATCCAGTTCGGCCAGGGGCTCCGGTTCTCGGGCAAGGACGCGCCGTACACCTACTGGAATCACAGCGCGCTCATCGTGTCGGCCGACGGCGGGATCATCGAGGCGCTCGGACCCGGCGTGCGACGCAATACGCTCGTCGCGTACCACGGCACTCAGTACACGGTCGTGCATATCGATGCCTCGAACGAGGACCGCAAAGAGATGGTCGCGTTCGCGGAGCACTGGGTCGGTGGGCAGTACGACTGGGCCACGATCGTGAGCATCACCCTCTCGCTCCTCACCGGCGCCAAGTTCAGCTTCGGATTCGCGGGACAGCAGATCTGCAGCGGGCTCGTCGCACGCGCGCTCGAGCGCACGACCGCGATCTTCGATCAGGAGCCATCGCATGTCATGCCGGCCGAGCTGGCGAAGATGTTCGCGGTCACGCCACCGCCGCCGAATACGCCGAAAGGCAAGCCGGTGCGGTGCTCATGAACGTCCTACCCAAGTCTTAGAGCGCTCTTACCGCCACCCCTTGCATGATGTTCCGCATGCGACTCGCTGCTGCAACAGTTCTCGCGGTCCTCATCGCCGGATGCGCCGGCACGACCGCCGTCACGCCGAGCGCATCGCCGGTCGCGACGTCGACGGTCACTGCGACCACCGCGCCGACGGCATCGTCGGCGACCGCGACGCAGGCGACGACGGCCGCGATCTCGTGCACGGCCCCGGCGCAGCCGCTCGTCGAGCTGACCGAGGGTCCGTACTACAAGGCGAATCCGCCACAGAACGCCACGCTGCGCACTGCGGGAGTCGCGGGCACGCCGCTGACACTGACGGGATACGTCGTCTCGACGTCGTGCCAGCCGATCGCGGGCGCGAAGCTCGACTTCTGGCAGGCCGACGGGAACGGCAACTACGACAACTCGGGCTACACCCTCCGCGGGTGGCAGCTCACCGACGCGAACGGGGCGTACCGCCTCGAGACAGTGATTCCGGGGCTCTATCCAGGGCGCACCGAGCACATCCACTTCAAGGTCACCGTCAACGGAAAGACCTACACCTCGCAGCTCTTCTTCCCGGGCGTCTCGCAGAACGAGGGCGACTCGATCTACAGCTCGCGGATGCTCGTGACGCTGAACACCTCGACCAGCCCCGTGACCGGCACCTTCACGTTCGTCGTCAACACCGCTTAGGGCCCATTCGGCCTCGCGTTTCACGGCGTTTCGAGTCGAAACACTCACTCGGGCGCTGTCTCCATGCCCGACAATTAGTCATGTGAAACGCAACGACATCCGCAACATCGCGATCATCGCCCACGTCGACCACGGCAAGACGACGCTCGTCGACGGGATGCTCCGGCAAAGCCACATCTTCCGCGAGAACCAGCAGATGGCCGAGCGGGTGATGGATTCGAACGCCCTCGAGCGCGAGCGGGGCATCACGATCATGGCGAAGAACACCGCCGTGATGTACCGCGGCGTCAAGATCAACATCGTCGACACGCCCGGCCACGCCGATTTTGGCGGCGAGGTCGAGCGGATCATGAACATGGTCGACGGCGTCCTCCTGCTCGTTGACGCGGTGGACGGGCCGATGCCGCAGACCAAATTCGTCCTCCGCCAAGCGCTGCGCCGCGGCCACCGCGCGATCCTCGTGGTCAACAAGATCGACCGGCCCCAGGCGCGCCCGAACCATGTTCTGAACGAGACGTTCGACCTCTTCCTCGATCTCGGCGCGACCGAGGAGCAGGCCGAGTTTCCCACCCTGTACACGAATGCGATCCTCGGCACGGCGAGCGCTGACCACCGCCACATCGGCACGACGCTCGAGCCGCTGTTCGACGCGATCATCGACCGCATACCGGGTCCCGACGTCGACCCCGCGGCGCCGGCGCAGCTCCTCGTGACCACGACGACGTACGACGACTACATCGGGCGCATCGCCGTTGGTCGCCTCCAGAGCGGCACGCTCCGTAAGGGTCAGGCCGTCGCGCGCATCGACCACCACGGCGGGCTCACGCCGGCGAAAATCACTCAGCTCTTTACCTTCAACGGTCTCGCGCGCGAGGAGGTCGACGAGGCCGCGGCCGGCGACATCGTCGCAATTGCCGGGGTCGAGGCGGGGATCGGCGACACCATCGCCGACGCGACCGACCCGCGGCCGCTTCCACCGATCCGCGTCGAAGAGCCGACCCTCCGCATGACCTTCAGCGTGAACAACAGCCCGTTCGCGGGCCGCGAGGGAAAGTTCGTCACGAGCCGGAAGCTTCGCGAGCGCTTGTACGCCGAGCTCGAGCGCGACGTCGCACTCCGCGTCGCGGACAGCGATTCCGCCGACACGCTCGTGGTCAGCGGCCGCGGCGAGCTGCACCTGGCGATCCTCATCGAGACGATGCGGCGCGAGGGATACGAGTTCCAGGTGTCGCGGCCCGAGGTGATCCTCAAGGAAGTCGATGGCGTGACGCAGGAGCCGTACGAGCAGCTCGAGATCGAGGTCGCGCAGGAAGAGCTCGGCGCGGTGGTCGAGCTCGCCGGGCGTCGTCGCGGAACGTTGAAGGACATGAAGTACCGCGAGGACGGCATGGTCCACGCCGTGTACAAGATCCCGACGCGCGGGTTGCTCGGGCTCCGGCAGGCGTTTCTCACCGCCACGCGCGGACGTGGCGTAATGAACACGCTCATCGAGGGCTACGGCCCGCTCGCCGGGGCAATCGCGACACGCGAGCTCGGCTCGCTCATCGCGTTCGAGGACGGAACGACCACGACGTTCGGGCTGAACGCCGCGCAGGATCGGGGTCAGCTCTTCCTGAATCCCGGTGTCGACGTCTACGAGGGCATGGTCGTCGGCCAGCACATCCGCGAGCGCGACCTCGAGGTGAACGTAGTGCGCAAGAAGCACCTCACGAACATGCGGAGCAGCAACTCGGACATCGCGGCGAAGCTCGACGGCATTCGCGAGCTATCGCTCGACGACGCGGTTGAGTTCCTCGCCGACGACGAGCTCCTCGAGGTGACGCCCAAGGCGTACCGCATCCGCAAGCGCCTTCTCACGAAGCAGGATCGTGACCGTGCGATTGGTCAGATGAAGCGCGCTGCCGGGGTCGCCTCCTAGTCCGTCACTTTGCGCCGCATGGGACGCCGAGCATCTCGTTGATCCGCTGCTTGAGCTCGAGCTCCTGCGCGCGCGTCGCGGCCTGCGCTTCGACGGCCATCTGTTTCGCTCGTTCCTGAGCCGCGAGGCACTCCGGGCTCATCTGCGGCGCCGGTTTGATCATGGGATCGCTTCCCGGGACGACCGGCTTGTTTGTGAGCGGGACCTTCTCGCCCTTCGCGTTGCACGTCTGACCGACGAGTTCGGCCGCCTTCTGCTTGAACTGCATCTGCTGCTCGACGGTCGCGTTCTTCACGCTTTCGAACCAGATCTCCACTTTCGCCAGGACGTCGGCGCACGAGAGGCCAGCCGCGTCGGCCGTCCCGTTGACGTCGGCGGCGAACGCAAAGCCTCCGGCCGAGACCAGGACCGCCAGACCCGCGGCCACAACTCGACTTGCGGAACGCCGACGCGGAACTCGTGGTGGAGGAAGCACGCCAAGAAGACGCTCGTCGAAGACCCGCTGCAAGGTGGCGTCGTGCTCGTCGATCATTTCGTTCCTCCCAAAAGGCGTTCGCGCAGAAGCCCGGCCGCCTGGTGAGCCGTGGCGGCCACGGTCCCAGGCGCGATCTGCAAAAGCTCGGCGGTCTCGGCTTGGGACAATCCGAGGACGTAGCGGCTGACGATGACCTCCCGCTGCCGTTCGGTCAGCTTGGCGAGCTCGACGAGTAGATCGATCTCGCCGTCACGGCTCGCGATGTGGGCGGCGTGACGCAGCGCGGCGAGTGGCCGAAAGATCCGGTTCCGCCAGCGATGGCGCTTCCAGGCCCGGGAGGCGACGACGAACATCCACCCTTCCGGCTTCGCGACGACGCCGTGCTCGCCGAGCGCATCTTCGAACGCGTCCTGAAGCGCGTCCGCAGCATCCTCCGGACTTGCACCCAGGGCGATCAGCGCGCGGTAGACCTTCGGGTACGACGCTTCGCATGCGAGCAGCCACTCCGCGCGAGTGAGACCTTGGGGAACCTCCCGCACAAGCGCCACCTGCACGTCCTGAAGTGTCGCTGGTCGAGCGAATCGTTTAGCCGTCGCTCTGGCCTTTGTCTTGCGGCATAGACTCCAATCGTGACCGACGCCATTGCCGTCCCGGAGACACCCGCGGAGCCGCCACGGCCGAGCCGGGTGTGGCGGATGGCGCTCCTGGTCGTCTCGGTCCAGCTCGTTCTCATCGCCTTCGGCATGGTCTTTTTCACCGCCCTGGGCTTCGCCGACACCGCCACCGGGGGCTGCGGCGGGGGCTGATAGCCCCGAACAGAGCCGCGCCCCGAGTTGCGACGGACCTGCAGACTTCGCGCGGACGTGCTCCGCCCGCATCCTCACCGAGAATGGCACACCAGTCTTGGCGGGCCGGGCTCGTCGCGATCGTTTTCCTCGTCACCGGTTGCGGTGACACGAGTGGCGTGGCGTCGTCGGCCGCGACGGGCGCCGAGGCCGCGAGCCCGTCCGCAGTCGCCACAACGCCGGTCCCCTCCGCGGCCGCGACGGCGAGTGCGCCCCAGACGCCGTCGCCTACCGCGCCTACGAGTCCGCCGCCGACATCCCCGCCGACTCTCGCTCCGAAAACGCCGACGCCCGCAACGCCGACTCCTCGACCGCCAACCTCAACGGCCACGGTCATCCCGCCGCCGCAAACACAAGTCGGACCAACGCCTACGTGGACGGCGACGCCGAATCCGTCGCTCCCGCCGGGCGTGAGTGGGTGCCTCTCGAATCGCGCGCGCAGCACGACCGACTGTGTCGCGCGGCATCTGCCGCCTGGAGCGGGCGTCACCGAGACCGTCAACGAAGTCGGGATGCGCACCTTCGTCGTGAACTGGCTCCCGCCGGTCGATGTGAACGGAAACGTGCCGTTTCCTTATAACCGGCCCAGTGCCGGCAAGACGATCTTCACGACAAGCGCGGGCGGCGTGACAGTGACGTTCGAGGTGGATTTCGTCTAAGCGAGGTGGTGGGCGGTTTTCACGATGAGGTCCGCTTACGGCGCATGTGGCGGCGGCGCCACCGTCTCTTCCGGGCCTTCCAAGCCGGCAGTGTCATAGACCACCAGCGCAACGAATGCGTTGCGAGGTAGACCGTTTTTCGCAGACGCTCACGCGTCCCGAAGTAGATCGCCCAACGGCTTGGCTTCCGTGTCATACGACTTCTCGGCAATGGGCCCAGACAGCCCGCTACCACCTGGACAAGGGAGGGTCCGGTTTCGCGCGTCCGAATGAGGTCATGCTCGGCAAATAGAATCGTCCGGTCGAGTGGCCTCCGGTAAGGGCCGATACGCGCGTTGCGGCCTCTTTTAAAGAGGGCACCATAGAACCGTGCTCCGCCGGACCACTCGGCTCTAGAGTTTGTCCAGCCCTAGGCGACCGGCCATAGATTCGCCTAGATTTGCGGTATCTCAAAAACAACCACACTCGAGCGCGGTGACTGGCTGACGCTGGGGGAAGCGAGCCGGATCCTCGGCGTCGATCCCGACACGCTCCGGCGGTGGGCCGACTCCGGAAAGATCGAGGTCTTCACGACGCCCGGCGGACACCGTCGGTTCATGCGCTCGTCGATCGACGCCATGCTGCCCCGCCCTCGTCAGGCGCGGCGCCAGTCGCTCTCCGCTCTCGGCGAAGCCCCGGATCGCGTCTCGGCGGAGTTCCGCAAGCGCGTTCGCGTCGACCTCGCCGATCAGGATTGGTACGGGCGCTTCGATGAGGACTCCCTGCGGTGGTTCCGCGAGCGCGGCGTGCGGATGAGCGACCTCCTGCTCGGGCATCTCGACACGACGCGCGCGGCCGGGCGCGATCAGCTCATGGCACAGGCCGAGGTGCTCGGACGCGAGTACGGGGTCGAGGCGCGGCGGCACGGACTGTCACTTGGCGAAGGCACTCAGGCATTCCTCTTCTTCCGCGCGCGTTTCATGGCTGAGATCGCGAACGTCGCGCGCCGGCGCGGGCTCGTCTCGGAACAGGCGGCGCTCCTCTTCGAGGAAGCGGACCGCGCGCTCGATCGCGTGATCCTCGCGCTCATCGCAGGGCACCAGTCGCCTTGAGCGACCCGAAGGCGCTCGCGCAGCGCGCGATCAAGGCGATCGATGAGCGGCGCGATGCGCTCTTCGCGCTGTCGCGCGCCATTCACGCGAAACCGGAGCTGGCATACGAGGAACGCGAGGCCTCGCTCCGGATCACCGAGTTCCTCGAGGGGGCGGGATTCGCCGTGCAGCGCGGCTACAAGAACGTCGAGACCTCGTACCGCGGCGACGCGAAGGGTCGAGCGCCCGGGCCAACGGTCGCGATCCTCCAGGAGTACGACGCGCTCGCCGAGATCGGGCACGCCTGCGGGCACAACCTCATCGCCATGATCGGCGTCGCCGCATCCGTCGGAGTGCGCGCGGTGATGGACCAGCTCCCGGGCAAGCTCTCCGCAATCGGCACGCCGGCGGAGGAGGGCGGCGGCGGGAAGGTTGCGCTCATTCGCGCTGGCGGCTTCGACGACGTGGACGTCGCGATGATGATCCACCCGACCTCCGGCCGATCGCTCGCGGGCCGGCATTCGCTCGCGTCGAACCGCGTGATGGTCGAGTTCCGCGGTCGATCCGCGCATGCGGCATCGCAGCCAGATCTCGGGATCAACGCACTTGATGGTGTGCTGCAGCTCTTCAACAACGTGAACGCGATGCGCCAGCAGCTGCGGCCGGATGCGCGCGTGCACGGAATTATCACGAACGGGGGCAGCGCGGCGAACGTGATCCCAGACTACGCGGCCGCGCGGTTCTCCATCCGCGCTCTCGATCGCGGTTACCAGCAGGAGGTGCTCCGGCGTTTCACTGCGTGCGCCGAGGGCGCGGCAAAGGCGACCGGAACGAAGCTCACGGTGACCGTCAACGAGAACGCGGGGTACGAGAACATGGTCTTCTCCACCCCCCTCGCGGACCGGTGGACGCATCACATGCGGTCCCTTGGCGTCCAAGTGTTCGAGGCGCGCGACGACGAGCGCGTCGGCTCGACCGACATGGGGAACGTCATGCAGGTCCTCCCGGCAATCCATCCATACATCGCGATCTCGCAGGAATCGATCCCCGGTCACTCGATCGCCTTCCGCGAGGCCGTCGCCGGCCAGGAGGCGCACGAAAACGCGCTCATCGCGGCGAAGGCGCTCGCGCTCACCGCAATCGACGTGCTGGCCGAACCCGATGTCCTCCGCAAAGCGCGCAGTGAGTTCGAGGAGCGGCGCGCGCGCGGGATCGTGAAAGGCCGCAGCTGAAGCTTTCGCGCGACATCTGGCTCCTCAGCGGAGCACAGGTGCTGTTCGGATGCGGGTTCGGGCTTCTGTCAGCGGTCTGGCCGCTGTATCTCCGGGAGCTCGGCGCGAGCGCGCAGGAGATCGGGATTGTCTTCGGAGCCGGAAATCTGGTCGCCGTTCTCTGCTTCCTGCCCGCCGGATATCTCGCCGATCGCATCGGTCGGAAGCCCGTCATCACCGCGGCGTGGCTCTGCGCAGCGCTTGGTGTCGCGACATTCGTGCCGCTCACGGACTGGCACGGCGCGTTCGTCGGATCGGCACTCTACTGGTCCGGGACCGCGGGGTTGCCGCTCATCATCGCGTACGTCACGTCGACCACACCGCGCAGCGAGCTTGGTCGCGCGCTCGGAATCGTGCTCGGCGCGTACTTCGCCGGAAACATCATCGGCGCCCCGATCGCAGGGGTGCTCGCGGCATCGGTCGGCTTCCGCGCGGCCATCGCGATCGCGGCCGCCCTACTCGCCGGGTCTGCCGCCCTGACGTTCGGTCTGCGATCCATCCCACCCCACGTCGAACGCGGACCCTTCCGGCCACCGCGCGCATTTTGGATTCTTCTGGCGATCACGCCGTTCGCGGCGATGCTCTCGATCGTGTCGCTGGCGTTCCTTCCGGTGTACCTGCGCGAGGTCGCCGCGATCCCGCTCGATCGCCTCGGTATCTATCTCGGCCTCGTGTCGGTCGGGGCCGCCGGACTCGCGGTGGCCGCAGGCCGGTTCGCGGACGCGTTCGGCGCTGTGCCGGCCCTGCTCGGTGCCGCGGGCATGATGGCCGCGGCCAGCGTGCTCATGGCACTTTCGGGGAGGGCGGAGCCGCTTGTCGGGATCGCGGCGCTCCTCCTCGGGGCGACGCAGGCGGCGAACCCGGTCGTCGCCTCCGCCGTGGAGCGCATCATTCCGCCGGCGCGCGCGGCGCAGGGCTACGCGACGTATCAGGTCGCGTTCGCGCTCGGATTCGGAGCGGGAGGTACGGTCGCCGGTTTTCTCTACGAGGCCGATCCGCTCCTGCCATTCATCGCCAGTGCCGCGCTGGCGTTGCCGGTCGCGGCGATCGTCGCCGCGGTGCTCGCGGGCGCCACTCCGAGCCTCAGGTCGACCGAGGTGTCGTAGCGGCCGAGTCCTCGAGTGCGTACGCGATGCCCGCGGTGAGGTCCATCGCGCCGCCGCGCTCGAATGCTGGCCGCAACTCCGGTGCGAGGTCCTCCGGTTTCGTACGGGCGTCCTGGCGCGAGATATCACCAAGGAGCCCGGTGCCGGCGCGGCGCGAGATCGCGTACGCGAGTCCGATGAGTGTGGCCTGCTTCTCGCGCTGTCCCTGCGCTCCCGCCAGCTCCGCGGAGTCGCTCGCGATGATGCCGAGGCCGGTCAGGTCGTTGTCCGCCTCGAAGATCGACGCGGCCTCGCGGAAGTCGGCGCTCGCCTTCGCGAACTGGCTCATCTTCAAGTGGATCATCCCGGTCAGATGCAACGACCAGGCAAGGTCGAAGCGGTTCGTGCCCGCGCGGTGCACGGCGAGCGCTTCGCTGGCGGCCGCGAGCGCACGCTCTAAGACGCTCGGGTCGATCTCTCCGCGTCGGCCCAGCTGAAGGAACGTCGCCACACCCCAGCTCGCGCGGCCGAGGCCGGCGGCGTTCCCGACACGCTTCCACTTCTCGCGGGCGGTATCGAGGAGCCTCAGCGCACGGTCGTTGTCGCGCAGCGGGACGCCGTAGATAAATGCGAGGTTGTACGCAGCGTTCGCCTGGTCTTCGAGATCACCGTGCGCATCGGCGAGCTCGAGCGCCTTCGCATACGTGTCGAGTCCTTTCGGAATGTCGCCGCGCCAGTACGCGATGCCGCCCGCAGCCTCGTACGCTCGCATACGTACGAGCGGCGGTACGTTCTCGAACCCTAAAGCGAGGACGCGGTCGCACCACTGCGCCGCCTCGGTGAGATGGCCGCGCACCTGCCAGAAGCGCCACAGCGCGAACGTCATCCGCGATGCGTGCTCGGCACGTCCACGGCCGATGGCCCAATCAAGCGCTGCGCGTATGTTGTCGTGGTCGGCCTCGAGGAGGTCGAGCCACCTCTTCTGGCCCTCGCCTTGAAGATGCGTCCGCGCTTCCTCGGCCAGGGCCAGGTATGCGAGGGCGTGCCGCTCCGCGATCTCGTCGCGCTCGCCACTCTCCGCGAGCTTTTCGAGCGCGAACTCGCCGATCGTCACCAGCATGCGGAAGCGAGGCTCGCCTCCGACTTCCGACTGGCGCACCAAGCTCTGCTCGACGAGCGCGCTCAGGACCTCGAGGATGTCGCGCCCGAGCTCGCCCCCAGGACAGCCGACCGCCTCGATCTGCGGAAGCATCCCCCCGGAGACGAAGACGCCGAGCCGCGCGAAGAGCCGACGCTCAGGTACCTCGAGGAGATTCCAGCTCCACTCGATGGCGCCGCGGAGCGTCCGCTGGCGTTCGGGGAGATCCCGGGCGGTCGAGGCGAGAACGTCCAACCCCTGCCGTAGCTTCGGCAGCATCGCCTGCGGCGTGAGGACCTTCACGCGAGCCGCCGCGAGCTCAATCGCGAGTGGGAGGCCGTCCAGCCGGTAGACGATCTCGGCGATGGGTGCGGCGTTCTCCGGAGTGACGCGGAAGTCGGGCCGCACCGCCATCGCGCGCTCCACGAAGAGCCGGACGGCGTCGGATTGCGCGAGGACCTCGAGCGCTGGGAGGCGTTCGGGGTCTGGGAGATCCAGCGGCGGCACCGGAAACTCCTGCTCGCCGGCGATGCGAAGCGGCGCCCTGCTCGATGCGATGACCTTCAGCACCGGACTCGCGCCTAGAAGCTGACCCACGACGGTCGCGGCGCCGAGGATCTGCTCGAAGTTGTCAAGCACGAGGAGCATCTGTTTGCCGCGAACGTGATCGATTACGCGCGTAAGTGGAGCCTCGGAGCCCGAGACCTGAACACCGAGCGAGTGCGCGATGGTCGATGGCACGAGCTCGGGGTCGGTTATCGGCGCAAGCGGGACGAAGAACGTGCCATCGCCGAATCCATTCGCCGCCTCCTCGGCGATGCGCAGCGAGAGTCGGGTCTTTCCCGTCCCTCCGGGCCCGGTGAGCGTGACGAGTCGCGCCTTCTCGAGGAGTCGCTGACCTTCGGCGATCTCGCGCTCGCGGCCGATGAAGCTCGACGGCTGCGCCGGCAGGAACGTCGCGGCGCGATCGAGTGTCCGAAGCGGCGGAAAGTCGGGAACGCACCCGGTGATCACGAGCTGGAAGAGGTGCTCAGGCGTAGCGAGATCTTTCAGCCGGAATTCGCCGAGATCGCGGATCGACACGCCGTCGCCAAGATCCGGACGCGCCAGGGTGGCGGTCGCGTCGGTCAACAGCACCTGACCGCCGTGGCCCGCGGCGGCGACGCGTGCCGCGCGGTTCACGTCTATGCCGACGTAGTCGGCACCCGCATCGGCTGTCGCGGGGCGGCCCTCGCCGGTGTGCATGCCCATGCGCACGCGGACAGTCGCGCCGTGAGGAAAGGTCGCGGCGGCAAGTGCGCGCTGCGCCGCGGCGGTCGCCCGGACGGCCTTCGCCGCGACCGGGAAGACCACAAAGAGCGCATCCCCCTCGACGCGGATCTCGACGCCGCCGTCTTTGAAAGCGTCGCGGAGGATGCGCGTGTGCGTCTCGAGGACATCCTGGTAGCGGTCGGTGCCGAGCTCGGTCTGGAGCTTGGTCGAGCCCTCGATGTCGGTGAATAGGAATGTCAGGGTGCCGGCCGGCAACCCCCTCCCCGCACTCATCCTGCTTTGATTCTGCGCTATCTGCCGTTTGCCAAGACGCGGGCGAGCCTATAGACAACAGCGATGCGCTCGGCGGCCGACGACATCAGCGAAACGCTCGCCGGCCTCGCGATCTTCGCCGATCTCTCCCGCCCCGAGGTCGAGCGGATCGCCCACACGCTCGAGGAGCGCTACTTCGCTCAGGACGAGCGAGTTCTCCGCGAGGGCCTCTCCGGCTCGGCCTTTTACATCATCCTCGACGGCGAGGCCGCGGTGATCGCGGGTGGTAAACGCGTGAATACGCTCGGGCGCGGCGAGTTCTTCGGGGAGATCTCCGTCCTTCTGGGTGAGGCCCCGGTGGCGGACATCATCGCGGCGCGGCCACTCCGTTGTCTCGTCCTGCCCGGCGAGCTCTTGAAGGAATTCCTGCAGACGAACCCACGCGTCTGCTACCGCATCCTCGTGGCGGAAGCCCGCAAGCTCGCGAACGCGACGCGGAGGGGCGGCTGACGGAGCGACCGCATCCACCCGGCGACTATCCGGTCGTTCTCGTCGGCAGCGGACCCGGCGGCCTGCAGATCAGCTACTCGCTCTCGCGACTCGGCGTGAAGCATGCCGCGATCTCGGCCGACGAGAACGCCGGCGGCATGTTCCGCAAGTGGCCGTTCTTCCAGCGCCTGCTCTCTTGGACCAAGCCGTATGCCCCGTTCGAGCAGGGCACGCGCGAGTACGAGCGCTACGACTGGAACAGCCTGCTTCCCGAAGAGAAGGCGTGCCGCGCACTCATGTGCTCGATGATGGACGGCACTTCGTACTACCCCTCGCGCCCCGAGATGCAACGTAACCTCGAAGCGTTCGCCGAGCGCACCGGCGTCGCCGTGCGTTACGGCTGCCGCTGGACCGGAACCCGGCGCGACGGCGATCGCTGGGTCCTCGAGACGAGCGACGGCGAGTACCGCTGCCAGGTCCCGATCTTCGCTGTGGGTGTGGCCGAGCCGTGGCGTCCGCAGATGCCCGGTATCGAGGACGTCCCGCATTACGCCGAGACGCGTCCTGCGGAGACCTATGCGGGCCGGCGCGTCTTCATCGTTGGCAAAGAGAACTCAGGATTCGAGCTTGCGACGGGATTCCTCCAGTGGGCGAAGCAGATCGTCCTCGCGTCTCCATCGCCGGCGAAGCTCTCGATCAACACGCGCTCGCTCGTCGGAGTCCGCGCGCGCTATGTGCAGCCGTATGAGGATCACGTCCTCGCGGGCGGCGTCATCGTGCTCGACGCGTCGATCGAGCGCGTCGAGCGGACCGGTAAGACGTTCCGCGTGCACACCCGAAAGGCAGAAAGCGCCGTCGAGCTCGTCTTCGAGGTCGACGACGTCATCGCGGCGACGGGTTTCACTAGCCCGATCCAAGATCTCGCCAAGCTCGGCGTCGCGACGGTCGGCCGCAACAAGCTCCCCGCGCAGACGCCGTTCTGGGAGAGCGCGTCGGTCCCGGGCGTGTATTTCGGCGGGACGATCCACCAGGCATCGCCCGGCCTGCGCAAGCACGGCCTGCCCAGTAACTCAGGCGGCGTGAACGGGCATCGCTACAACGGCCGGATCCTCGCGCGCCACGTCGCTAAGAAGCACTTCGGCATCGACCCCGAGCGGCCGGTCATCGCCCGCGCCGAGATCGTGTCCTATCTATTGCACGAGGTTACGAACGCGCCGGAGCTGTGGCACCAGAAGTCGTATCTCGCGCGCGTGCTCGTCCAAGATCCCAAGCGCGGGATCGTCGACGACGGGATCGTCCCGCTCCAGAGCTTCGTCGACTCAGGTCCGGCAGACGGCGCCGCCGCGACGCTCGAGGAGAATCCCGCGGGCGACATCTACCCGGTCCTCTACACCCGCCGCGGTGGCATAAGCGCCGAGCACGCCCTGCCGCCGCACCCGCTGCACGACTTCCGCACGCGCGACCACGAGAAGGCGGTCGTTGCTGCGCTCGAGGGTCTGCTCCTCTAGAGGAGTTTCCGGCGGCTTGCAGGCGGAGATTAGCCTGCGGCTGGTGGCGCCCCGGCTGAGCGCTGAAGCGGAGTGGCGGGAGTTTCTCACGCACGGGAACCCCGGCCTGCAGCGGCTGCGCGCCCTGTTCCGACGAGTGCCGGAGGATCCTCGGTGCGTTTCCTGCTGTGCGCCTTTCAAAGGGCCAGTGGCGCCGTTGTTTCGGGCGCTTGGGTTCACGCGCTTCGACAAGAACCCGCGCTGGTGCGCAAACTGCTTCGGCCATCTCGTCAAGCATCAGATCGGCGGGGCCGTCGTCGAGATCTCGATGCTCTTCGCCGACGTGCGCGGATCGACACCGATGGCCGAATCGATGGCGCCGACGCAGTTCCACACGATCATCGACCGCTTCTACGCCGAAGGCACGCGCGCGCTGATCGCGCACGACGCGCTGATCGAGCGGTTCATGGGCGACCAGATCGTCGCGTATTTCGTGCCCAGCTTCGCGGGTGCCGCCCACGCCCGTCGTGCGATCGACGCGGGCCTGGCGCTCCTCGAAGCGACGGGTCACGGCGATCCGGGCGGACCGTGGATACCGGTGGGGGTCGGTGTTCATACTGGCGACGCGTTCGTGGGAACCGTCGGTGACCCACGTCAGGTCGTCAACTTCACCGCCCTGGGTGACGCAGTGAATCTCGGCGCGCGTCTCGCATCGGCTGCCATCGACGGAGCGCTCGTGGTGAGCGAAGCGTCCGCGTCTCTCGGCGGACTACCTAAAGACGCCGGCGACCGCCGGTCGGTCTCCGTCAAAGGAAAACACGACGCGATCGCGGTGCGTGTCCTCACAGTGGCGGCCTCCAAGGCGATTCTTCAGTCCGCGCGTTAATCGCGCCCGACGCTACTTGCCGTCGGTGAGACCGATGACGTTCCCGTCGAGGTCGCTGAAGAGCGCGATCGTCGTGGTCGGTCCGACCTTCGTCGTCGGGAATACGACCTTCCCGCCGGCGTCGGTCGCCTTCTTCAGCGTGGCGTTCAGATCGCGCACAACGACGTAGAACGTGACGAAGGGCTTGGGCCCGCGGAGCGGACCGATCCCGCCGCCGATTCCCTTGCCGCCCGCGTCGGTGTCGACGAACGTGTAGCCGGTCTGGGGGACCTCGTTCATCTTCCAGCCAAACACCGATGTGTAGAACCGGCGAGCCTTCGCGGGATCCGCGCTGTTTATCTCGAAATTGGTGACCGGATCGCC
>VBDV01000147.1 GCA_005882765.1 Chloroflexota bacterium
ATCGCGCCACGGCCAGCTCCGACTCGGTCAGCAGGGACGGTGGCGGGATGGTCGGGGTCGAGACAGGAATCGTCAGACCGGCGACGACCCTGGCGCCGAGGACGGCCGCGGCTGCTAGCGCGCTCTGCCAGAGTTGCGCCGCGAACAAGAAGTACGTTACGAAAGCCGCGACCTGCGCGAACGCGATCGCCCACGGGTCGCGAAGCTCATTCAAGACGCGCACTAGAAGTTCGACATCGCATTCCGGAGCTGCTCGGTGATGTTCAGTTGGTCAGTGGTCGCGTCGTAGAAAGCACCGCCCGACGACTCCGCGATGCGCCGAAGTACATCATTTGAGGTCGGCCCGTATGCGACGACGTAAAGACGTACTCGCTGGTCTATGGGCTGCCGCTGGAGGTAGTCGATCAGCCCATCCGATGAGGCCTTGTCGCTCAGCGCGTACCCGCCACCCGTCAGGACCACGACGGCGTTGATGCGATCTCGATCATAGCTTCCGCGAATCTCTGCGACGCTCGCGCGAATCACTCCGTACAACGCCCGCTCGTCGCTAGACTTCGTTACGGGTGGAACCGCGCGGACGATCGCGCTGGTGCTCGTTGCGATCGTTGAGGTCGGTGCGGCTAGGCGGTACGGCGAACCGTCGGCGGTTGGAAACGTCCAGAGGCCGACGGCATCGTTCGGGGCGAGATCATCGAGAGCGTTCGACGCCGCGCGAGTTGCCACATCGAGCTTCGTGCCGTTCGTGCCGGCGATCGGATCAGACATCGGCCTCCCAACATCGACCACGAACAGTGCATGCGCTGGCTTCCGAAGCACATGCGACCACTGACTAAGCATGTCTACGAGGTCTAGAGGGTCGGGCGGCTCCCACCTTTCCCTCGGGACCGACCGGTCGAAGTACGGCGGCTGCAGGACGTCACCGGCCTGACCCAAATAGTTACGAAAACCGGCGTCCTGAAAGCGACGCTGGATCTTCTGAGTCGTCGTGAGATACCGCTCAAAGTCGGCGGCGGCCTGCTGGTGCGCGGGGTCCGACCAGGAGAGGATCGCGTAGGGGTGATCGGCGACGAGTGTGCCGTCCTTCGGATGAATGGCTTTGAGTCTCTGCTTTGGTGGCAGGCCCGACCCAGGATTGTTGTAGTCGAAGACCTGCTTCTCTTCGATCGCGATCGCCGAAACGTAGGCAAGTGCATTATCTGCGTCATCGGCGGCCCGCAGGTTCGCTAGGAGGGTCGCGACCGAGTCGCCGTAGTGCACGACCCTCGACTCGACGACTTTCACGAATTCGGCCGGGTCAGCGGTCCGTTGCGCGGCGTAGTTGACACTGATAAGCGCGTGAAGCCCCGATGTTGACGTCGTCGGATCTGTCTTCCCGAACTTGAATAACCCCCATAACTTCCCGTACCGCGCCCAGCCCTGCGGATCTCGCGCGAGGTCGTAGATGTCCTCCCACCCAATCTTGCCCGTCGGCGTGTGGAGCGCGTCAGCCATCTGTTCCGGCATCCCGATGACAAGCGGGGACTGCATAAGGCTGTGCGCCACTCGCGGGAGAATGTCCTCGTGCCCGTCGTTGGCGCGATCCTGGGTCAACAGCACAAGCCACGTCTTCGCTGCCGGCGACCATACGTCCGGCTTCGGCGTACGCTCGTCCGCCCAATCGCGACGGAGTGCGCGTTCAGCGGCGCCCGACGCCTTCGATAATGCGAACGGTCACGCAACGCCTGTCGACCGGCGGTGCCGGGTATGTCTTCGCGATGTCTGAGAGCAGCTCGTACTTCTCGTTTGATGAAGCCACCACGAGTTCGATGCAGTCATGGTTCGCCCATGCGACCACAACCGAAACTACGATCGCGGCTGCGGCCGTCACTGCGAGCGCGAGGGGATTACGCCTCGGTGACGGGCGCCAAACCGGCCGCGGCCGAACCGGCCGATTCACGACGGAAGTCTACGGTCGTCGTTCAACACGATTCGCTATGAGTCAAAGTTCTGGGCCCGGCGCCTAGCGGAACGAAACGGCCGCGACGATCTGCGCGCCGGACATCGGCAACGCGATGGTGCGGCCGCTCGCGAGATCGACCGCCGTCACGCTCAGTCCTCCGTCGAACGTAACGAACGCGAGCGCCCCATCGGAGCTCACCAGAAGATCCTTCGCCTGCGGGAGCCCGCGAGTCATGACCCGGCGATCGCCGCCGCCCTTCGGCCAGAGCTCGAGGCGATCAGCGACGAGCACGACGATCTCGTCAGCGCTCGGCCGCCAGCGTGCGAAGGAGATGCGTTCGCCGGAGACAGCTCCGAACTCGAGGTGTTGCGTGTAGGAGGCGAGCGTCCAAACGCGAACGACGCTGCTCTTTATGACACCCAGCACGTCGTTTCCGTTCGCGACGATCGTGAGCGCTGGAATCCCGTCATCCATCGGAACCCGCGCTCCGACCGCGTCCTCGCCAACCACGGCCCAGGCGATGCCCATGCCATCCGAGCCGTACACGCATGCGCCCGCCAGCCTCGAAACGCGATCCCAGCCCGCCGGCCAGTACTGGCTACCGTCGGTGAGACGCGAGATCTCGTGGATCGATCGCGTCGGCGTGTCCACCACACGAAGCGCCGAGAAGGGTCCTGGAGCTTCGGCGGTACCCGCTCGGCCGCTTGACTCCACGACGGCGAGCACCCCGGTGCGGTCTGAGGACCAGACCGCGGCGGCGCCGCGCTCGGTGTCGACGACGGTCGCGAGCGACGTGTCCTGATCCGGAGCCGTGACGTCGAAGACACGGAGCTCGCGAGTCGCTCCATCGGACGTCACCCAGTACGCCACGCGCCGGCCGGTTCCCGAGACCGCGCCGATGAACCCCTGGCCACGCAGCTCGGAGAAGGGAGCGGGGTCGGTCTCCCGACGAAGCTGAGCCGGTGCCGCCTTTGCCGGTAGCGCTATGAATCCGCGCGAGTCCGAAAGGAGCGGCCCGGGTTGGATGGCCTGCGCGGTGCCGCTCGGACGCGCCGAGGGACTCGGCGTCGGAGGAGCCTCACCTCGGAGGGCCACGGAGCTGCCCGCGAGCACGACGAGCAAGACGATGACGATCAGAAGACCGATCCAAAAGATAAGCGCCTGGGCGTCTCGTCCGCGCACTGCCCACCGCTAACCCGCACGGCCGGTGCCAGCGGTAGAGTGGCGCACGCGCGCTTACTCGCGAAGCGACAGCACACCGCCCGGATGGGCGGCTAGATCGGCGATCAAGCTGGAACGGACCCTCGTCGCGGTCGACCTCGAAACCACCGGGTACGAGCCGCAGACCGAAGACATCATCGAGATCGGCGCGATCCGTTTGACGGTCTCGGCCGACGGAGCCGTGAGCCTCGGCGAGCGCTTCCTCACGTTCGCAGACCCGGGCCGTCCGCTCACCCCACCGATCGTGAGGCTGACGGGCATTCGTGACGAGGATCTGCGCAGCGCGCCGTCTGTTGCTGAGGCGGTTGCTCTCTTCGTCGCGTTTGCGTACCAAGATGGCGCGCCGACTTTCGTCGGTCACAACGTGGGCTTCGATGTGGCCTTCCTGGAGCGAGCCGGGATGCCGATCGGATCCGAGACACTGGACACCGCGGAGCTCGCTTCGATCCTCCTGCCGTCTGCATCGAGCTATGCGCTTCAGCGGCTCGCCGCCGATGCGGCGATCGTCCCCGACGCGGCACATCGCGCGCTCGATGATGCGATCACGTCCGCGCTGGTCCTCGGCCATCTCGCCGGCGAGGCGCGAGCGCTTCCGCCCTTGATCCTCAGCGAGATCGCTGCATTGAGCGAGATGCTCGGTCCGAGCACGGCCGAGTTCTTCCGGGACGCGGCCGGCACCGCGACGCGCGACGCGTGGAGCGATGAGAGGGCGCAGCGCGGGGTTTTTCCGAGCGAGCGGCCCCTAGCTCACGGACCATCGCGATCCCACGAGGGGCCGAGCGAGGAAGAACCCCGCGCAAAGCGCCCGTCGCCGCAGCTGGATGTTGAGGCCGTGTTCGCCGTGGACGGCCCACTCGCGAAGAAACTCGCAGGCTACGAGGATCGTCGTGAGCAGCGCGAGCTCGCCGCGGCTATTGAGCGGACTTTCGCGGACGGCGGCGCGTTAGTGGCCGAGGCCGGCACGGGCGTCGGGAAATCGATGGCCTATGCCGTGCCGTCGATCGCGGCGGCGGCGCTGGGAGACCGCGTGATCATCTCAACGCACACTCTTCCGCTTCAGGATCAGCTCGTCCGGAAGGACTTGCCCGCATTGCAGCTCGCGCTCGGCACCGAGGTCGCGGTCGCGGTGCTCAAGGGCCGGTCGAACTATCTGTGTCCGCGGCGCTGGCAGATCATGCGCGGCGCGGTCACAACGCGCGAAGAAGCGCGACTCGTCTGTAAGACGCTCGTGTGGCGGACCACGACCGAAAGCGGCGACCGCGCGGAACTCAACCTGATGCGCGGCGAGGGCGAGCTCTGGTCGCGGATCTCCGCGAACGACGAGTCATGCGACCAGCGCCGGTGCAAGCGGACGCCGGGCGTGAACTGCTATCTGCAGCGCGCGCGGGAGGCCGCAGCCGACGCCGGAATCGTCGTCGTGAACCACGCGCTCCTGCTGCAGGACGCGCGGATGCGCGGGGCGCTTCTGCCGCAGGCCGACCATGTCGTGATCGACGAGGCGCACCGACTCGAAGATGTCGCGACCGATGCCTTCGGGCTCGAGCTGTACGAGCCCCGCCTGCGCCGCGACCTGCAGCGCGTCGCGCATTCGCTGGCGGTGACGTCGGCCCTTCGCGATCCAGCTCGAGCGGAACCCGCCGAGCGCATCCGCGCCGACGTCGAGCGCGCGCTCGAACGGACGACGGAGGTGTTCAATGCGCTCGGGACGCTGCTCGTGCCGATCGCCGGGCCCGCCGAGGACCGCATACGAATAACCGCGGGCGTGCGCGCGAGCGACGACCGCTGGTTGCCGGTCGAGCTCGCGGGGGAGCGGCTCGCCGACGCGATCGCGGGGATCGCGTTCGCGGCGGAACGGATCCGCAACCTCGGCGGCGACGAAGACGAGCTCGCCGAGCTCGAGGCCGCGATGGGCGAGCTTGCCGGCGCGCGCGCGGCGATCACGCGAGGCCTGCACGATCCGCGTCTCAGCGACATCGTCTGGCTCGAACGCGACAACGACGGCGCGCTTGCGCTAAATGTCGCGCAAACGCATCTCGGCGGAGTGATCCGGCGGACACTCGTCGACACGCATCGCGCGGTGGTCTTCACGTCCGCGACCCTCGCGGTCGCGGGCTCGTTCGACTTCGCGCTCGATCGCTTCGGCATCGCCGACCTGGCCGAGACGCTTGCCGTCGGCTCGCCGTTCGATCACCAGCGGCAAGCGCTCCTCGCGCTGCCCGTCGACATCGTGCTTCCCGGCGAAGATCGCTTCATCGCCGAGGCGGCCCGGCTCATCGAGGACGTCGCGCGAGCGCTCGACGGACGGACGCTGGTGCTGTTCACCTCACACGCCACGCTGCGCGAGGCGGCCGCGCAACTCGGCGCGCTCGAGTCGGATGGCCTCGCGGTGCTCACACAGGGCATCGACGGCTCGCGTCGCGCGCTCCTCGAGCGCTTCACACAAGGCCGAGCCGTTCTCCTCGGCACGCAGTCGTTCTGGGAGGGGGTAGACCTGCCCGGCGACGTGCTCCGCTGCGTCGTGATCGCGCGGCTTCCGTTCAGCGTGCCCGACGATCCTCTCATTCAGGGTCGGGCCGAGCGCTACGACGATCCGTTCGTGGAGTTTCAGCTGCCTCAGGCCGCGCTGCGCCTGCGCCAGGGCTTCGGTCGCCTCATCCGCACGAAAACCGACTACGGTGCGGTCGTTCTCCTCGACCGCCGGATCGTCACGAAGGATTACGGCGAGATCCTGCTCGGTTCGCTGCCTGATGCCCGGACCGAGCGTTTGCCACTCGACGGGATAGCCGCCCGCGTGGCAGCGTGGTGCGACCGTGGATGATCGCTCCACGCTGGCGCTCGACGCGTGGCTCGGCGGTCTCTCCCGGGAGGCGCGGCGCGAGCTCTACGTACTTCTCGACGAGCTCGTCTCCGGACTGGATGTCTCTCGCCATAACCGCTTCGGTTTTCTCCGGCTGCGAGCCGAATTCGAGACGAGTGGCGAGCTCTTCGGGTGCTCGCTGGAACAGCTGAAGGATGCTGTAGCCGAGACACTTGGCGCGGATGCCGTCAAACCGCCTCGTCCGCGCAGCCCGCTGGAGGCTTTGCGCGACCGGGTCCGCCGTCGCGGACACCCAGATTTCCGCTAGGTATCACTCCAACGGGGGAGTACGGGAGAGGGACTAGTGACGCCCATGCCCTCGCCTATCCTTTGCCTCAGGTCGGCTGGTTCTCAGCCAGCCAAACATGGAAGAAAGGAGGGACTTGAAAGTGCTCGCATTCTTCCGTGACGACGAAGGCCAGGGTCTCGTGGAGTACGCACTCATCATCGCCGTTATCGCCATCGCGGTCATCGTCGCCATGATCTTCCTGCGCGGTCAGCTCCAGAACATCTTCAGCAACATCGGCAACAACCTCACCTAGTACAGCCCTCTGCTGGAAATGGCGATCGGCCCGGCGAAAGCCGGGCCGATTTCTTTAGGTACTTGCGTACTGGTCGCAATGGAAATCAGCCCACAACGCGCGATGGACGTGACAGACCCGAACAAGCGAGCGTTAGGTGTTTAGGCGCCGCTAAACGACGTGGCCGGCGCGGGAGGACACGTTGTTCGGAAAGTCGCTCGCGATCATCGCACTCATCTTTTCTTTCGCGTTTCTCATTCTCGACGGCACCGACGCGTTCGCGGCCGCGCACGGTGGCGGCGGACGCAAGTCGGCGGCGACCGGGACGGTCGGACTCGTTCTGCTCAATTCGACGGACGGCGTGGCGCACTGGGGTCAGCAGGTGACCTTCAACGTGTCGACGACTGCCACCACCGAGCCGCACGTCGGCCTTAAGTGCTCGCAGAGCAGCGTCGTGGTCTACTCGGCTCAGAGCGGTTACTACGCAAGCTATCCATGGCCGTGGACGCAGGTCATGACCCTGTCGTCCTCCGCGTGGACCAGCGGGTCGGCCGCGTGCATCGCGACCCTTTACTACTTCAGCGGCACCAGCTCGGTGACCCTCGCAACACTGAGCTTCAACGCGTACCCGTAGGGATTTCTCGCGCGCGATCCCGTGAGCGCACGAGCCCCCGGCATCCACTGCCGGGGGCTCCTCTTCGTGCACTCAATCGACGCGGGAGTCGTTCGGTCAGCACGGTTCCCTGAATCCGATATTCCGCGTATCGGCTCATAGACTTCAACCGTGCCGGGACAACGCGAGAGCAGATCGCCGCGATCGGCGGCCCACCTGACTCCGGACGACCGACGGATGGCCCGTTCAGTCGAGGCGCTCTATGGACCACCGCGATGGAGTCGTGGCGACTGGCAGAATGACCTCGGCATCGCGCGTCTTCGCACCAAGATCGCCGCGCAGCCACTCGGGCCGGTCGTCCGACGGACACTCCTCATGGCGGCCGTCGCATTCTTCGCGTGGTATGCGTTTCTCGGTGGCGCGGCTTCGCTGCGCTACGCGGTCTCCTTTGCGCTGACCGCCACGCACCTGGCGCCTGAAACCGCCGGTCCAACCGCGCGCGTCACCCCCGAGTACCTCATTGCAGCGCGGACGGTTGCCGACCCCGAGGCTCTCGCGCCCACCGCCCCATTCGTTCTTCAGCTCAAAGCTCTTCTGGACGAGCTATCTCCCAAATGTCAAGAAGATCGATACGCCCTCGCGGCGGCCGTCATCGGGGCACACGACGCGCTCGCAAGCCGTGGTCTCGAAGCCTCTCCCGTTTCGATTCTCACCGCGGCGAACGTGAGGCTTTCGGCGCAGACGCGGCTCTCATGGCCGACGCGTTGTGGCGACGTTATCAATCGCATCGTCGCCGAACGTACTGCCGCGCGCTAAACACAGGCAGGACGGTCCTCCTTACCCGCGTACTAGTGCCGCTGCTCTAGGTCAGGGGTAGCCCACCCAGCGAAGCTTCCTATTTCCAGAACAGGTGCTCGGGGGGAACGTTAGCTGCGGATGAACAACGCTCCTGTGAAGTGCACAGCGTGATTGCGTAAGGAGGAATACGCACGATGTTCAGCAAAACGCTCGCGTCACTGTTTGCACTCTTCTTCATTGCGATGCTGGTTCTCGTCTCCGCGAGCCTACCGTCTGCCGCAAAGGGCGGTCGGCAGAATGCCAGCGCCACCGGCAGTGACTTCGCCCTCGTGGTCGTGGGGTCGACCGACGGTGTCGCGCACTGGGGTCATCAGGTGACGTTCACCGTTTCGACGACGGTGACCACCGAGCCGCACGTCAGCCTCAAGTGCTCGCAGAACGGCGTCTTGGTCTACGCGACCCAGACCGGCTTCTACGCCGGCTACCTCTGGCCGTGGACGCAGGTCATGACCCTCTCGTCGGTCGCGTGGACCGGCGGGTCGGCCGACTGCGTGGCGACCCTCTACTACTTCAGCGGCGCCAGCGTCATCTCAGTCGGAACGCTGAGCTTCACCGCGCAGCCATAGTCTCCGGTCGCTCTGATCGCTGACAGCAAGAGGCCCCGGCTCGAGCCGGGGCCTCTCTTCGTTCGCTCGGTGTCCGCAAGCGGTCAGTTCGTGATCGTGAGTGCCGTGCTCTCGCACCGCGAGGAGCCGGTCACGCGCTTGTCGGTCGAAGTGAAGACGACCTCCCACGAGACGGTGCTGCTCGCCGTGACAGAGACGGTCGAGTTAGTGGTCGACCGCGTCACGGGCGACGTCGCGCCGCTCAGCGTGTAGGTCTCCGCGGGCCGCAGGATCGCACCGGTGCAGTCGCCACCCTGGTGCAGCGTGAACGACAACGAACCGGTCAACGGTAGGGTTGAGGTGACCGTCGCCGAGTCGTTGGGTAGCCACGTCTGCTCCGAGGACGTCGACGAGGGGACCGCCGCTACGGTGAAGCACTCGTTCGTGCCGTTTGTGCCGCCGTACTCGATCAGCGGCGTGGTGTAGTTAGCGTCTCCCGGCCACTCGGCGCGGAAGCAGTAGCGTCCCGGGTCAAGGCCGATCCCCGTGTTCACGTCGGGGGAATTAGCGCTCGCCGTGGCGCCCGAGCCGCTGAGTGTGCCCGTTCCGATGTTCGTGCCGACGTTGGTCGTGCCATCGCAGGCGCCCGTCGCGATGGGCCCGCAGAGGAAGAACGTCACGGTCCCACTGGGTGTCTTCGAGGGCTGGTTGCCGTTGACGGTCGCGGTGTCGTGAACGGCGGTACCGGGCGTGACCGGGCCGGCGTTCGACACTTGGGTCGACATCGTCGCGACGCAGTTGCCGAAGTTGCCGAGGACGAAGTCCTTCAGCTCGGCCGTCGTCGACGTCGAGGAACGCGTCTCGGCGAGGAAGCTCGCGAAGCACTCGTTCGCGACATTGGGAAGCAGGGACAGGTTGATCCCGGCTTCGAGGAGCTCTCCTTGGAGGTACGTGGTGTTGCCGCTCTTGTCCGTGTACGGCCACGGGGCCACAACCCCATTGACCGGGTTGACGAGCCCACAGAAGGGGTCACCCGGTATTGCAGCCGTCGCGCAGTTGGCGGCGTCGGAGGTCTCCTGCAGGTGTAGGTTCGCGTCGGCGCAATACCCGAACGGTTTGCCCGTGGCGGTGCAGGCGCTGTCCCACGTGAGGACGCTGATCGTCGATACGCCGCCGCCGTTGCTGAAGTCGCTGATCACCAGGACGTCGCCGTTCATGTGGACGCCGCTGAAGCCTGTGCCGCCGCCGATCTTGTTGCTGCCGAGGGTGATCCGGTTCTGGAAGAACCAGAACCCCTGCTGGGCGTCGCCGCTGTTGTCGAAGCGGTCCGACCCGAAGTAGATCAGCTCACAGGTGGGGCTTGTCCCCGCAGGACAATTGACGCTTGGAGGTGCGGAGTACCGCACGGAGAAGCCGTGCTCGAGGTTGTCCTTGTCCGGCAACCCGCCAGCTCCGTCCTTCCAGGCCCACTGGTTGATATCGAGCGGATCCTTGGACCCGCCGCCCGTGAAGATGCTGCTGTTCGGATTCGGCTCGGCGTTCCAGGACACCGCCGTGGCGCCGCTGGTCACTGCCGTCGTCCCGCAGCCAGCCAAGCCGCCGCCGGTGACCTGGTTACAAACCTTGTCCCAGTCGTCGAGCGCGGCGGGTGTGCCGGCCGTGTTCGTGCTCGTTTGGGCATCGCCGTCGAGCTGGAAGATGCCAGTGTCGTGTACCGCCTGCGCTGCGTATGGGATCAACAACGTGAGAACCATTGCCGCGACGAGGGGCAGCACCAGAGAACGGCGTATGCGCCGAATTCCGGTCGCCCCAGTGCTCCGCGCCATAGCGAGGCCTCCCTTGTCTTTTCGCGTGGCTTCCCGGTCCTAGGGGCGACGACGAGCAGCAGCGCCGAGCCCACCCCCCTTTGGGCACGTTCGCGCTGCCATGCGCGTCCCACCTCGTGCGTCCCGGCGTGGGAATGAAGCACCAGCGGACCGTCTCAGTAAATGGCGAAGAACCGGACCATTGCGGCGCCCCAGTCGTACCCAGTTGTAGGTAGGGGAATCGGTAAACAACGGGAAAATCTCAAAGCGGTGAGCGGGTGTTTGCGTCACGATTCTGCGGCCGCTAGATTGCGCTCGGGCGCGCGCAGGTGGGGGCACGGAACTTCGATGGCGCTCGAGAGACGACAGTCGATCCTGGTGTGGGATGAGAGTGGCAGAGTCTTCGGTGCGCTCCGCCGCTCGGCTGTCCCTGCGTCGCTCTGGCGGGTGTCGGGAAAGCCGCAGAACGGTGATCTCGAGCAGGTGGATCTTGCCGTAGTCGCGCTCTACCGCTCGTCGGACTGGAAGAAGTTTGCCGCGCTCGTGCGGCGGACTCGTACAGTGATCGTCAGCACGACCTCCGACCGTCGTGACGCGGCGCGCGCTCTTGCGTCGGGTGCATTCGGCTACGTCGATCTCGGCGTCTCGTCACGAGCGATGCGGCGCGCATTAGTCAGCGCGTTACGTGGCGAGCCCGCCTACTCGCGCGCCGTCCTCGGCGACCGGATCCGCGCCAGGCTCGGGACGGCCACGTCTGGCGGGGCGCGGAGGCTCGAGCTCACGCCACGCCAACGTGAGGTCGTGGCGCTTATCGCCACCGGCGCGTCGGACAAGGAAATCGGGACGGCTCTGGGCATCGCGACGGCGACCGCGCAGAAACACGTCACGCGTCTTCTGAAACGGCTCGACGTTCCCAACCGCGCCGCCGCCGTGGCGGCGACCCTGATCTCGACCTAGACCGCGGTGCGGAGACGCCGCATCGATGGGCGGCCGAGTACGCCGTCGCACGCCCGAAGGAGCTCATCCCAGAGCTCGGCGGAGACCTCTTTTCGCGCGAGCACGTGTTGTCCCGGCTCGACCGCCTCGTCACCGCTGGCGATGAAGTCAGCGCGAGCGGGATCGTGGAGATCGAGGTACCAGCCGCCGCGCACTAGGCGCGTGTTCTCTGACACGAGCGGCATCGCGCCGAGGTCCGCGACCGAGAACGAGAGCAGCACGCGGTGCTCCGCCCGGACGTCCTTCGCAGTTCGCCGCTCGGCCACTGTCTGGGGACCCGAGCTGTCATCGGACATCAGCACCTCCCACCTGCGAGAAGTGCCGCGCGGGACTGGAGACTCATCGTACTTAGCCATTTTGTCTCTTATTACTCCGCATTCGACGTGCCGGGGTGAAAGAGACTTAAGAAAGCGACGCCGATCGACGGAATTGGATGGCCGCGGTGCACGAAAGGGCTGCGGGTGGCGCGGGGGAGCGGGTTGCGCGCGAGCCGTTGACCGGCCGCGTCAGAAGCGAGCGATTCCAAGTGATGGGGAGCGGACCGGTAGGCGAGCGCGCGGCCCCGACCCCGAGACAGGGCCCGCAGCCCTTCGGTGGATCTGAAGCCAGCTAGAATTGATGGAGATCGAGCACGAGCTCGGTACTTCGCACGCTTGCCAGTCCCCCTCATCGGCATGGCAGGCGGAGGAACAAGGGAGACACACGCATGGCAGTCGTCACGATGAAGCAGCTCCTAGAGTCCGGCGTGCACTTCGGGCACCAGGCCCGCCGGTGGAACCCAAAGATGAAGCGTTTCATCTTCATGGAGCGCAACGGCATCCACATCATCGACCTTCAGCAGACGCTCTCGCGCGTCGAAGAGGCGTACATCTTCATGCGAGACCTGGCGGCGGACGGCGGGCAGATCCTCTTCGTCGGAACGAAGAAGCAGGCGCAGGAGTCGATCTCAGAGGAAGCCAAGCGCGCCGGAATGCACTTCGTGAATCAGCGCTGGCTCGGTGGATTCCTCACGAACTTCGTCACGATCCAGAAGCGCATCCAGCGCCTCAACGACTTGATGGAGCGCAAGGAGCGCGGGGACTTCGCGACGATGCCCAAGAAGGACGCTCAGCGACTCGACGACGAGCTCACGCATCTCGATCGCTACTTTTCGGGTGTACGCGAGCTGCGCCGACCGCCGACCGCCATCTTCGTGGTCGATCCGCACCGCGAGCACATCGCGGTGGAGGAAGCGCGACGGCTCGAGATCCCGATCATCGCGATGGTCGACACGAACTGCGACCCTGATCTCATCGACGTGATCATTCCGGCGAACGACGATGCGATCCGCGCAGTGAAGCTGATCTGCCAGAAGATGGCCGACGCGATCATCGAAGGCCGGCAGCAGTTCGACGCGGCGCGCAAAGAAGCGACGCCCGAGGACATGGGCTACGCCCCCTCGACCACGGCCGACCAGTACGAGGGTGGCCTCGGTGTGCCGCGCGCGAAGCGCACGCCTCGCGTGTACGAGCCGGAAGAGGACGAGGAGTACCCCATCGGCGGGCAGCGCTACGAGGAGCCGGCGGAAGAGGCCGAGGCCGCCGTGGAGAAGAAAGAGGACGAGTGATGGCGAACACAAAGGACGACGTCAAGCGCCTCCGCGAGGAGACCGGCGCTGGCGTGATGGACTGCAAGCGAGCGCTCGACGAAGCCAAGGGCGACTTCGCGAAAGCGAAGGGCCTGATCAAGGAGCGAGGCCTGGCGAAGGCCAAGGAGAAGGCCGACCGCGAGGCCAAGGAGGGCGTCGTCGAGGCGTACGTCCACGCCGGTGGCCGGATCGGCGCGATGGTCGAGCTCTCGAGCGAGACCGACTTCGTCGCGCGCAACCCGAACTTCCGCGAGCTCGCGAGGGAGATCGCGATGCAGGTCGCGGCGATGGATCCGAAGGACCTGGAGGACCTCCTCGAGCAGGCCTACATCCGCGACGCGTCGAAGACCATCGGCGAGCTCGTTACCGGGGTCGCTGCCACGACGGGAGAGAATGTCCGCGTTCGACGGTTCAAGAGGTTCGAGCTGGGCCAGTCGAACGGCGAGCCGACCTAGACTGCCGCCGATGGCCGTCCAGACGAAGGCCAAGTACGGGCGGGTGGTGCTGAAGCTCTCGGGTGAGGCGCTGCTCGGAGAGCGCAAATTCGGTATCTCTCCCGAATACACGAAGTACCTCGCCGAGGAGATCCGGAAAGTCCGCGAGCTCGGCGTTCAGGTGGCCGTGGTGATCGGGGGCGGCAACATCATCCGCGGCGCCACGATCGCCGAGCACGGGATCGAGGAGGCCACCGGCCATTACATGGGCATGCTCGCGATGGTCATCAACGCCCTCGCGCTGCAATCGCAGCTCGAGTCCGTCGGCGTGCCGGTGCGGGTCCAGTCGGCGATCACGATCGCCGAGGTCGCCGAGCCGTACATCCGGCGGCGCGCGATCCATCAGCTCGAGAAAGGCTCGGTGGTGATCTTTGCCGCGGGCACCGGGAACCCCTTCTTCACGAGCGACACCGCGGCGGCGCTCCGTGCGGCGGAGATCGACGCGGACGCGATCCTGATGGGTAAGAACCGGGTCGACGGCGTGTATGACGCCGATCCGCAGGTCGTGCGCGGCGCGAAGAAGTACGACGAGCTGACGTACCGCGACCTTCTCGAAAAGCGGCTCGGCATCATGGACGCGACGGCCGCGGCGCTCGCCGAGGAGCGCGGGATCCCCATCATCGTGTTCGACATCTCGCAGCCCGATGCGATGGTGCGTGCGGCCAAGGGCGAGCACATTGGCACGCTCGTTCACAGCAAATAAATGGCGCTCGAAGAAATCCTCCCTCAGGTGGAGGCGAGGATGAAGAAGGCCATCGATGCGCTGAAGCACGAGCTCGCGAGCGTGCGCACCGGCCGCGCGGCCCCGAGTCTCGTGGAGGAGCTCGAGGTCGACGCATACGGTGCGGCAACGCCGCTCGTCTCGCTCGCCGCGATCAGCGCGCCCGAGCCGCGCCAGATCGTCATTCAGCCGTGGGACCGGAGTCTCATCAAGGCGATCGAGAAGGCGATCCTCGCGTCGGACCTCGGACTCACGCCTGGAAACGACGGAGCAGTCATCCGGCTCAACATCCCGGCGCTCAACGAGGAGCGCCGAAAGGACCTCGTGAAGCAGCTGCACAAGAAAGTCGAGGAAGGCCGGGTCGAGATCCGCACGCTGCGGCGCCACGCGCACGACGAGCTCAAGTCCAAGGAGAAGAGCTCGGGCGTGACGACCGACGAGGTGAAGCGCGTCGAAGCGCAGCTCCAGAAGCTGACCGACCGGTACATCCTCACCGCCGACGAGATCGGGCAGGCGAAGGAGAAGGAGATCCTCTCCGTTTGACCGCCGCGGTCCCGAGGCATCTCGCGATCGTGATGGACGGCAATCGGCGCTGGGCGAGGCAGCGGCATCTCCCGACGATCGCCGGCCATCGCGCGGGGGTCGAGACCATCCGCCGCACACTCCGAGCGGCGCGCGAGCGCGGTGTCGAGTACCTCACGCTTTACAGCTTCTCGACGGAGAACTGGACCCGCGATCCGGATGAAGTCACCGGCCTCATGGCGCTTCTCGAGGAGACCATCCGGCGAGAGACGAAGTCTCTCATCGAGGATGAGGTAAAGCTTCGAGTGATCGGGCGCCTTAGTGAGCTCTCGGAACGTCTCCAGAAGGCGATAGCCGGCGCTGTTCAAGCAACCTCCGGTGGCACTCGCGGAGTGATGACGCTCGCCTTCAACTACGGCGGTCGTACCGAGATCGTCGATGCGGTGAAGCGGCTCGTCGTTGATGACGTCGCGGCCGATGACGTCGACGAGGCCGCGATCGCAAGGCGCCTCTACGCGCCCGACCACCCCGACCCTGATCTGTTGATCAGGACCGGCGGAGAGCTGCGCGTTTCGAACTTCCTCCTCTGGGAGGTCGCGTACTCCGAGATGTGGGCGACGCAGGTGCTCTGGCCGGATTTCTCCGTCAGTGACCTCGATGCCGCGCTGACCTCCTACGCCGCGCGCGAGCGGCGTTTCGGAAAGTAGTGCGCGACCTTCCGTGGCGGACGATCACCGCGCTCATCTATGGGGCGATCTTTCTGGCGTCGGGACTTGTTGCCGGCCCCTGGCTCACCTTGGTGCTCGCGATCCTCTTCGTCCTGGCTCTGCAAGAGCTTTGGCGTCTCGCGTCGGCCCTGCCTCAGGTGAGAGTGCGCGTTGGCGCGATCGTCGGGGGCGTGGTCGTCCTCGCCGGCGGCCTGTTCGCGCTTCTCTATCTGTCCTCGTACGTGCAAGGGCACGGCGAGCTCATCGCGCCCGACGCTCGGGTGTGGCCCTGGCTACGGATCAACATCTATCCATGGATTTTCATGGCACTGCTTCCGACGTGGGCCGCAGATATCGTCGCGTACGTGGTCGGTTCCCTCATTGGTCGGCGGAAGCTTGCACCGAGAATCAGTCCGGGAAAGACCTGGGAGGGGACTCTGGCGGGCTTCGTGGCTGCGGCGATCGCCGTCTGGTTCGTTGGAGCGCAAGTGTTCAGCCCCAGTCTTCCAACAGAAATCCTCGTCCCTCTCGCCTTGGCGATCGGGCCCGCTGGCCTCTGCGGTGACCTGCTTGAATCTGCCTTGAAGCGCGCGGCGGGTGTGAAGGACTCAGGCACGATCCTTCCGGGTCATGGCGGCGTATTGGACCGTATCGACAGCCTCTTGCTCGTCGCACCCGTTGTAGCACTCGCCCTCAACGCCTACCGCTCTGGGATGATGGAGTTGTGACCGCACCGATCCGGCTTGCGATCCTCGGCGCCACCGGTTCGATCGGGCGGCAGGCCTTGGATATCGTGCGCGCGCAACCCGATCGACTGCGCCTTGTCGCGCTCGGCGCGAATCGCAACGCGGACGCCCTCCACGACCTGGCGATGGAGTTCCCGACCGCGCGCACGGCGCTCGGACCGGACGCCCTCGTCGCGCTGGCGACGGAGCCGGACGCCGACGTGATCCTCGTCGCGACGCCCGGCGTCGCGGCGCTCCGCGCGACCGTCGCCGCGCTCGAAGAGGGAAAGCGCGTCGCCCTCGCGAACAAGGAGGTCCTCGTCGCCGCCGGGCATCTGATCCGCCGGCTGTCTGGTGGGGCGGGGGACCGCCTCCGTCCCGTCGATAGCGAACACAACGGGCTCTGGCAATGCCTCGTGGGTGAGGATCTCTCCACTGTCAGCCGCGTCGCGCTGACGGCGTCGGGTGGTGCGTTCCGGGACGTTCCGCTCGAAGCGCTACCTGGGGTTACGCCGCAGCACGCGCTCCGCCATCCGACGTGGAGGATGGGACCGAAGGTGACGATCGACTCGGCGACGCTCGTGAACAAGGGCTACGAGGTCGTCGAAACTCACTGGCTGTACGGTTTCGACTACGAGCAGATCGACGTGGTCTACCACCCGGAGAGCGTCGTCCATGCCATGGTCGAGTACGTCGACGGAAGCGTGAAGGCGCTGCTCGCTGAGCCGGACATGCGCCTGCCGATCCAGTACGCGCTTCTGTGGGATCGGGCACCCTCGCCCGCGCCGCGTTTCGATTGGAGCGCGGACCGCTTGCTCCACTTCGGCGAGATCGACGTGCTGCGCTACCCCTCCTTCACAGTCGTCCTCGAGACGGCGCGGTCCGGCGATCTCTGCGCGATGGTCGGCCTCTCTGCCGCAGACGAGCTCGCGGTCGAGCGATTCCTGCACGGCGACATCGCGTTCACCGACATCGCCTCGCTCCTTCGCCGGGGCGCGGAGCTCGGCGCTCGCGCGAAAGGGTCGCGCGAGCCGGACCTCGACGAGGTCATCGCGATCGACGCCGCGGTGCGCGCGTCCCTCGGCACCCCGGCGGTGGCCGCCTGATGGGCGGGCTCATCGATTTCTTTGCGCAGAATCCGCTCGCGATCCCGCTCTTCCTCGTCATGTTCACCGCGATCATCGCGGTGCACGAGTTCGGTCACTACATCACGGCGCGCCTCCTCGGGATGCGCGTGCTCGAGTTCGCCTTCGGCTTTCCGCCGCGCATCGCCGCGATCCGCCGTGGCGGGATCGACTACAGCATCAACGCCATCCCGTTCGGCGGCTTCGTCCGGATCCTCGGGCAGGACGATTTCTCGATCGAGCAGCACGGCGCCGGCGATCCCGGCTCATTCACATCGAAACCGTGGTGGGCGCAGGCCATCGTCCTCGCCGCGGGAGTGGCGATGAACTTCGTCCTCGCGATCGCGGTCCTGACCGCGGCGTTCGCGATAGGGACAGAGGCGCCCGCGGGCGTCGTGCAGGTCGAAGAGGTCGCGTCGGGCTCGCCGGCGGCGGCGGCCGGGATCCAGCCGGGTGACATCATTCGATCGATCGACGGTAAGGAAATCACCCGGACAAGCGATCTCCAGTCGTACGTCTACGGCCACGCGGGTAAGGAAGTGACCATCGTCATCGAGCGCGGCGGAAGCACGATCGGGCCGCTGACGCTCACGCCGCGTCCCACGCCGCCGGAGAACGAAGGTCCACTCGGGGTGAAGCTGACCGAGGCGACCACGCCGCCCACGGCGCTGGCGCTGCCCCAGGCCTTCGTGCAAGCCGTTCGACTCACCGGCGACGTAGTGACCCAGATCGCGGAGCTCCCCTCGCAGCTCCTAAATAGGCCCGCGGGTCAACCCGGGCCACCGCCGGTCGGCGGACCGATCCAGATCTTCCTCGTGACAGCGGCCGTCTCCCAACTCGGCGCCGCCGCGTTCCTCAAGCTCATCGGGGTGATCTCGGTGAACCTGGGGGTGCTGAACATCATCCCGTTCCCGGGGCTCGACGGCGGACGGCTTTTCTTCGTGCTGCTCTCGGCCCTCCTGCGCCGCCGGCTGTCGCCGCAAGTGGAGGCCGCGATTCACGCGGTCGGGTTCGTCCTGCTGCTCGGCCTCCTCGTCGTCGTGAGCGTCGCCGATATCCGCCGCGCCGCCGGAGGTTAGGTCCCGAGGCGCTGGGCGAACATCCAGCGGTGTCCCTCCAGGTCCTCGACCCGGTACTGACGCTGTCGCTCGTTCGTCTCGGGCTCGCTCAAGATCTTGGCGCCTCCACGTTTGGAGCGCCCGAAGTGCGTGTCGACATCGTCGATCATCACGACGACCCCATCGACGATGAACGGAGTCTCGAGCCACTGACGCGCCAACGCGCAGGCCTGGGCATGCCGGCGCGGACCCTGGTAGGCGTCGCTGGGATGACCCACAAGGACCGTCCCTCCGTCGAGCTCGAGCACGACATCGGTGACTGTGCCCTGGCCGTTGTGGAAGCGCTCAGTTTCACGGAAGCCGAAGACCTTGCAGATCCAATCGGCCGCGAGACCCGCATCCTCGTACGCGAGCATCGGGATGACGCGCTGCTCAGCCATGGTCGGCCTCCTTGTGTTCGAAACAAATGATGCACTCGCGCGCGCCAGACAACGCGGTCATCATGCCCGAATGACCGACGCCGTCGTCGACGTCCGCGAGCTCCGCAAGACGTTTCGCGTGACGGAGCGCGAGGAGGGGCTTGCGGCGACCCTGCGGTCGTTCGTGAAGCGGCATCGCAAAGATGTGAACGCGGTCGCCGGCATCACGTTCCGCATCGGGCCCGGGGAGGTCGTTGGTTTTCTCGGGCCGAACGGGGCGGGGAAGACGACGACGCTCAAGATGCTCTCGGGGCTGCTCCATCCGAGCGCTGGCGAGGCGAGCGTGCTGGGCTATGTTCCCTGGCGCCGCGAGAACGCCTACCTCGGTCGGATGACGCTGCTCATGGGGAACCGCACGCAGCTCGTGTGGGACATCCCCGCTGCCGATAGCTTCCGTGTTCTTCAGGAGATCTACCGGATCCCGGAGGGACAGTTCCGATCGACCGTGAACGAGCTTACCGAGCTCCTCGAGCTGCAGGAGCTCGTTCACAAGCCCGTGCGCAACCTCTCCCTCGGCGAGCGCATGAAGGTCGAGTTCGCTGCGGGCCTCATCCACTCGCCGAGCGTCGCATTTTTGGACGAGCCGACGATCGGGCTCGACATCTCGATGCAGGTGCGCATCCGCCGTTTCGTTGCGGAGTACAACCGTCGGACTGGCGCGACCGTCCTGCTCACGAGCCACTACATGGATGACGTTGTCGCGCTCTGCAAGCGCGTGATCGTCATCCACCGCGGACGCCTCCTCTACGACGGACCGCTCGCCGATCTCGCCGAGCGCATGGCCCCGTACAAGATCATCACGGCGACGCTCCACGACGGGGCCGCGTCATCGACCGACCTCGACGCTTACGGCACCGTGGTTTCGCGTGAGGAGGGCCGAGTAACCCTCCGAGTTGACAGGCAGGTCGCGCCCGAGCGGACCGGGAGGCTCGTGAACGATCTCGGGAGCCGCCTCGCGGATATCTCTGTCGAGGACCCACCGATCGAGGAGGTCATCGACCGCGTTTTCACGTCGGAGCAAACGACGGTGAGCGCGTGATCCGCACATATCGCGCCCTCCTGGTGGCCCAGATCCAGGCGGCTTCGCAGTACCGGGTGCAGTCCATCCTCTGGATGCTGTTCTCGGTCATCCGGCCGGTGATTTTCCTCGCTGCATGGGTCGCGGTGGCGAACTCGCAAGGCGGCCAGATCGGCGCGTATGACGTCCGCGACTTCGCGGCTTATTACATCTGTCTCTCGCTCGTGAGCAACCTGACAATGAGCTGGAACGCCTACGACTTCGAGTTCGAGGTGCGGATGGGCCGCCTGTCGCCGAAGCTGCTCCGGCCCCTGCATCCGATCCACTACTCGGTCGTCGAGAACCTTGTGTGGAAGCTCACGACGATCATCCCGCTCGCGATCGTCCTCGTCTTCGTCGCGATCACGTTCGATGCGCGATTCCGAACGACGCCGATGCATCTCCTGCTCTTCGTGCCGAGCGTGCTTCTCGCCGCGGCGCTTGCGTTCCTGTCGGGATGGGTCCTCGCGACGCTGGCGTTCTGGACGACACGGGTCCACGCAGTCTCGACGTTCTGGGACCGGGCTGCGTTCATCTTCGCGGGCCAGATCGCGCCACTTGCGCTTCTTCCTGGGCCGCTACAAACGATCGCGCTCGCGCTGCCGTTCGGCTACATCCTTGGCGTCCCCGCCGAGATCCTCCGCGGAGGCGTGACCATTCCCACCGCACTCCAGCTCATGGCGGGGCAGGTCGTCTGGGTGGTGATCTTCTACTTCGCCTTCCAACGCGTGTGGCGCGTGGGAGTCCGCCAATACAGCGCGGTCGGCGCCTGATGGTCCGTTACGTTCGCTTGCTTCAGCTCTTCTTCCGGACCGAGCTGCAGTACGAGCTCGAGTATCGGCTCAACCTCGTCCTCGAAATCATCCAGACCGTCGTTGTCACGGGAACGAGCGTCGCTGCGATCCTCGTCCTGTTCAGCTACACCACCATCCTGAACGGCTGGGACCTTAGCGCGATGCTCGTCCTCCTCGGATGCTTCTACCTCGTGCAGGGATTCGGCGAGCTCGTACTCCAGCCGAGCTTCGAGAAGTTCATGGAGCACGTTCGCCTCGGCACGCTCGACTTCGCGCTCCTCAAGCCTGCCTCGGCGCAGTTCCTGGTCACGGTCCGCAACTTTCAGGTCGTGCAGCTCGCGCAGATGGGCCTCGGCGCGATCGTTGTCGCCGTCGGTCTCTCGCGAATCCCGAGCATCGGCCTCGCCGAAGCCATCGGATTCCCGATCGCGCTCCTCTGCGGCTTCGGACTCATCTACGCGCTGCTGCTCGCTCTCTCGACGTTCGCTTTCTGGTTCGTGCGGGTCGACAACCTCATGGCGCTTTACTGGTCGTTCATGGACGCGGGCCGGTTCCCGGTGGACGTGTATCCCGGTTGGCTTCGGGTCACGCTGTCGAGCGCCGTCCCGATCGGCGTCGCCGTGACCGTCCCGGCTCAGGTGATCGCCGGGCGACTTGATCCGCTCGGTCTCGGACTTCTCATGCTTGGGACCATCGCCGCGTTCGTGCTCGCGTCGTGGTTCTGGCGCCTCGGTCTGCGTTCGTACACGGGCGCCAGCGCGTGAGCGACTCGCAGCGTCCAGCGCAAGGCGCCGATATCAAGAACTTTCTGCGACAGAACCAACCAGATCCGGACCTCGGCCGCGATGTCGATAACGCTGTGGAGGGTGACGCCATGGATCGTAGGGAGACCTCGGCGCGAATGCCCGCTCGGCTGAGCTTTGTCACGCTCGCAGTGCGCGACATGCCGGCCATGACTCGCTTCTACCGGCAGTTCGGCTGGCCGGAGGCGAAGGTCAGCGACGAGAGCTTCGTCGCGTTCCAGACTAGCGGCGCGGTACTTGGGCTTTACCCCGCGACGAGCTACGAAAAGGAGTTC
>VBDV01000148.1 GCA_005882765.1 Chloroflexota bacterium
GCGCTCGCGCCAGCGCGCCACGAACTGGGTCCCATCGTAGTCCGGCAGCCCGATGTCGAGAACGACAGCGGCAGGTTTTCGCGCGAGGGCCGTTCGCAGCGCTTGACTGGCGTCTACTGCCGCGACGACGTCGAGACCCGCGCCACGTAAAGACTCGGTAATCAACCTGCGGATGTCGTTGTCGTCCTCGATGACCAGGACCCGCCGGTTCAGCTTCCGCTGCATGAAGAAAATATGGTGTCACCAGATCGAACAACGCGCCAGCAACAAGCTCCTAACCGAGCGCTATATCTTCCGGACGAACTCCGCCAACGGAACATCCAAGCGCTTAGCGAAGTGGGCAAGAGCCGAGAGGGACGGCGCCACTCGCCCGGTCTCCATCTTCCACACGTATTGGCGCTGAAAGTAGACCACGCCCTTTGGGCTCGAGCCGAGCTCGGCCATCGTGAGCCCCTTCTTCTCACGGAGCTCGCGGATCCGTTTTCCCACTTTGCGGAGGAGGCGCGGCTCGCCGGGGACGTCCGGGTTCACCCGCGCCGGCATACGAACTCCACGATCTCACCGAGCGCTTCGTCGCCATAAGGCGCGCTGAACATGGCGCGCGAATGTTCGCGCCCTCCGAAGATCACGAGCTTCTTCGGCGCGCCGGCGGCGGCGAAGCAGCTCAACACGTTCGGCATCACGCGGAGAGGATCGCGGTCCGCGAATACGAACAGCTTTCGGCCGCTGATCTTCTTCGAGAGCTCCTCGGGCACCGCGGCGACGGGAGCGGAGATCGCGACGACGCACTCGACATCGCCCTCGAAGCTCGATGCGAGCACCGCGCTCCCGCCCATCGACGAGCCGACGAGGGCGATCTCTTTGACCCCGCGCCCGCGTAAGGCGCCTTTGGCGGCGCGCAGGTCGGCGACCGGTGTCCACGGTTTGTCCGGGCGATAGCGATTGGTCTTTCCGGTCGACCCGGCATACCCGCGGAGGTTGACGGCAAGCGCGGGCACACCGCGCGCCGCGAAGAGGGGCGCGACACCGCGCCACCCCGACGCATCCCAGTTCTGGCCGTGCACGAGGATCGCGACGCGCGTCGCGGGAAGCCTTCCGTAGAGGTCGGCCTGGATCGTTTCCCCATCGCTCGAAACGGTCAGCCGTTCTTGCGGCGGAACGCTCGTCGCCGTCGCCATCACGGCACCGGATCGAGGAGTGGCTTGCCCTCGATGAACGCGCGTATGTTCTCGGCCGCTCGGACCGCCATGCGAGTGCGGGTCCGTTCGGACGCGGATGCGATGTGCGGAAGAAGCACGGCATTTTCGAGCCCGAGCAGAGCAGGCTCGACCGCCGGCTCACGCTCGTACACATCCAAGCCGGCGCCGGCGATGACGCCTTCCTTCAGCGCCTGCGCGAGCGCTTTCTCATCCACGACCGGCCCGCGGGAGGTGTTGATGAGGATCGCCGTGCGCTTCATCTTGCGCAGCCGGTCGGCGTCCATGAGGTGGCGCGTCTCGGCGAGGAGCGGCACGTGCAGCGAGACGAAATCGCTGCGCGCGAGCAGGTCGTCGAGGCTGTCGACGTATGCGGCACCAAGCTCCTGCTCCGCGCCCGGGTTACGGCGTGCGTCGTGATAGAGGACACGCATCGCGAAGCCGCGAGCGCGGCGCGCCACCGCGAGGCCGATCCGGCCCATGCCGACGATGCCGAGCGTCGCGCCGTGGACGTCCTGTCCGGTGAACATGAACGGCGTCCAGCCTCGGAAGCGCCCGGCCCGTAGAAAGCGCTCGGCCTCGCCGAGCCGGCGCGCGGTGGCGAGGAGTAGGGCAAACGCGCCGTCGGCGGTGGTCTCGTCGAGTATCCCCGGAGCGAATGTCACTCGTATGCCCCGCTCCTTGGCTGCGGTCACGTCGATGTTGTCGTAGCCCGTCCCCATCGTCGCGATCATCCGAAGCTTCGTCGCGCCGCGAATGGCGTCGCCATTCACGGGATTCGCCGGGAGGGTGTAGACGACGTCGGCGTCCGCGATCATCCGCGCGACCTCGTCGGCTGACGGGATCGGGGGTTCGTCCGGGCCGACGGAAACGTCGCCGCTCGCGCGCAGGATCGCGAGCGCGTCGTCGGCGATCGGCCGCGTCACCACGATCTTCACGAGCGCGAGCGAGTCTATGCCGCCACAATTTCGGCGTGCCCAAACGGGTCGCGGTCGACGAGGTGGCCGCGCATAACGAGCGCATGTGGGAGCGGCTCGCAAAGGCGGGGATCCCGTACACGCGGCCGCAGGGCACGCCGCCCCGCACGAAGGACGGCAAGCGACGCTTTCTCGATCGCATCACGAACGGCACGCTCGAGGGCATCGACCTCGATGGAAAACGCGTGCTCTCCCTCGCCGGCGGTGGAGGCTGGGACGCCATCCTCTTCGCGGAGCTCGGCGCCGCGACGACGCTCGTGGATATCTCGAGGCGGCAGCTTGCGACGGTGCGGCGGCTCGCCCGGAGCCGCGGTACCGAGCTCGACTACCTACGGACCGACATGCGCGACCTGAGCGCCCTGGGGAGCGGCGAGTTCGATGTGGTCTTTCACCAGCATTCGCTCGTGTTCGTGCCGGACCCCGCACGGGTGATCGTCGAGGTGACCCGCGTGCTCGCTGCGGGCGGCGTGTACGTGTTCTCGACGATGCATCCGGTGACCTTCCTCTTCTACGAGACCTGGACCGGCACCGGATGGCGACCGAAGAAGACCTACTTCAGCGATCGGCCGGTGCCGGTCTTTGACCCGACCTGGGACTTCGGCCGCGTGAAGGTCCGCGCGCCAACGTACGAGTACGCACACCGCACGTCGGATCTGGTCAACATCTGCGTGCGCGCAGGCCTCAGCGTCGATGGACTCTGGGAGTGGTCACCGCACTACGAGGGCGGCCCGGCCGGATCCGACGACGCGCTGGAGCAAAAGCTCCCCGCCTTCATTCAGATCCGCGCGAAGAAGACGTCTTCCTTTTCGGGCCCCGGAGCGAACGGCTCGCGTCCGCGTATTGATCCACCAGCGCCGCCACCCTTCGCGCGGCCACCGGGATATTCACGGCCCAGCCCACGCCGAACACCCGCTCGCTGAAGATCTCATCGGAGTCCGGATTCCAGTAGGCATCGCGGAGACGCTCGAACGTCGGCAGGCGAAAGTCGTAGGGCACGACACCCGCGACCTTGCCATGCCAGGTTCGCTCCGCGTCGGGCTTCTTGAGCTCCTGATAGAGCGCGCCGAAGAACGCGAGCCAGACAGCAGTTCGCAGAAGGCGGTAAAGGTCTTTCATCTTGAAACGACCGCTGGAGCAGGAGTGGTGCCGGGATGCACCGCCGGGACTCCTTTCGCGCAGAGCGGACACTCGGTCGCCGAATACGAGGGGATGTCGAGCCGCCAGAGAGCCTCGACCGGTACGTCGAGGCGCGCCGCTCCGCCGGATCGGTCGACGAGGACCGCCGCGCCCGCCACTGTCCCGCCCGCCGCACGCACCGCGTCGATCGTCTCCTGAAGAGAACCGCCGGTCGTCATGATGTCGTCGACCACGAGCACGCGCTCGCCAGGGGCGAGCGCGAACCCCCGCCGAAACTCACGACCCGATGCCCCTTCGCGCCGCTCGGCATAGATCGCGCGCGCGCCGAGCTGTCGGGCGACCTCGTGCGCAAGGATGATCCCGCCGGTCGTGGGCCCGGCGACGGTCTCCACCCCAAGCGCTCCAGCCCGCATCGCGATCGCCGAGCAGAGCCGCTCCGTCTCGGACGGATGCTGGAGGACCTGGAACTTCTCCAAATAGAGAGAGGCGTGGCGCCCCGAGGCGAGGATGAAGTGTCCCTCGCGAAGTGCCCCTGACTCGCGAAAGACACGGTCCACATCGGCCGGTGCGATCGTCATCGCGGACTATTCTGCGCGGGATGAAGATCCATGACGTCTCGCTGGTGCTGCGACCAGACATGGTCACCTGGCCTGGTGAGCCGGCCCCGAAGATCGAGCCGCTGAAGCGCATCGCGAACGGCGACTCGAATAATGTCTCGCTGATCGCATTCGGCGATCACACCGGGACACATGTCGATCCGCCGCTTCACTTCATCGAAGGCGGGAACACCGTCGACAAGCTCCCACTCGACGCGCTCGTCGGACCATGCCGCCTGGTCGAGTTCAAAGGACAGGGTCACATCTCAGGTGACTGGCTCGATGGGGCGAAGATCCCGAACGGAACAGAGCGGCTCCTGTTTAAGACACGGAACAGCGCACGCTGGGCGGATCCCAGCGCACCGTTCACGCGCGACTTCACCACCCTGAACGCGAGCGCGGCGAAGTGGTGCATCGATCACGGCGTGAAGGTCGTCGGAATCGACTACCTCTCCATAGAACCGCAGGGGCCGGAGAAAGCGGGATATCCAGTACACAACACGCTGCTTCGCGCTGGCGTCGTCATCATCGAGACGCTCGATCTTCGGGCTGTCGAACCGGGGACCTACGAGCTGATCTGTGCTCCCCTAAAGATCCTTAACGGCGACGGAGCGCCGGCACGAGTGTTCCTGATCGAGCGCTGACGCCGCCCCAGCCGACCCGACCGAAACCTCTTTACGCGGCGGCGGACCCCCGGCCTCCGGCCGGTGCCCCACCGCGCGGGGGCCCTCGGTCGGGTCGGCGGCGCATTTCAGCGCAGCCTCAGCACGTACCATCCTTAGATATGGCGATCACTCAGAGGCCGCTCGCAGTTCGGCGCGATCTCATTCGGGTTTTTGGAGAGGATCGGCTCGTGGCCGTGATCCGGACGGGCAACCCGCAGATCGCGCGTCAAGCAGCTCACGCAATGAGCGAGGCAGGCGTGCGTCTTGTGGAGATCACGCTGACGGTCCCTGACGCGTTCGAGATTATTGAAGAGCTCGCGCTAGACGAAACATTCGCGAGTCGTGGCTCAATCGTTGGTGCTGGCACGGTCCTGTCTGGAGCTCAGGCCGAGCAGGCGCTCTCGGCAGGTGCGCGCTTCTTGGTCAGCGCGGTGCTCGTGCCGGAGATGATCGACGCAGCGCGGTCCCGGGATGCCATGAGCATGCCGGGGACGATGACTCCCACCGAAATGATCAAGGCAGCGGAGCTCGGCGCCGACTTCATCAAGGTGTTCCCGGTCTCCGCGATCGGCGGCCCGGATTTCATCGCGAACGTGCGGCGCGCGCTCATCCACCTCCCGCTCGTGGCCACGGGCAACATCGATCTCGACGAGATCCCGGACTACCTCCGCGCCGGGGTCGTCGGATTCGGCGTCGGGGGCCCGCTCATTCGCACGGACCTTCTGGAGCGCGGCGACCTCGGCGGGGTCATCGCGAACGCGGAGCGCTACCTCAACGCGACCAGGCGCCCCGCGACGAACTAGCCATGCCGCGCGATCTCCCGCTCGGCAACGGCGACTTCCTCGTCACGTTTGATTCGCGCTACCAGCTGCGTGACATCTATTACCCGAACGTCGGACAGGAGAACCATACGGTCGGCGAGCCGTCGCGGTTCGGCCTCTGGGTGGATGGACAGTTCGCGTGGACCGGGGACGATGGGTGGGACCGGCACATCACGTACGAGCATGAGACCCTCGTCGGCGATACGACGCTCGTGAGCACGAAGCTCGGCCTCAGCCTGCGCTTCCGTGACGCGGTCGACTTCGACCGGAACATCTACTTGAAGGAGATCACCGTCGAGGACGCGCTCGGGCGAGAGCGCGAGGTCCGGTTCTTCCAGCACTTCGACGCGCACCTCTACGGCAACGACACCGGTGACTCCGCCTACTACGACCCGCGGAGCCAGGCCGTCGTGCACTACAAAGGGCGTCGGTACTTTCTGATCTCAGGATCGAGCGGCGGCAGCGCGTACGGCCTCTCGTCGTTCGCGATCGGCCAGAAGGACGCGCCGGGCAAAGAGGGCACCTGGCGCGACGCCGAGGATGGAGAGCTTTCGCGGAACGCGGTCGCGCAAGGGTCGATCGATAGCGT
Organism: Chloroflexota bacterium; assembly: GCA_005882765.1. GTDB lineage: Bacteria > Chloroflexota > Limnocylindria > P2-11E > P2-11E > 3-1-20CM-2-70-9. Next base: position 5,982 of record VBDV01000148.1, read on the forward strand.
GGGTATGGTCGCCGTCACCGTCCCGGCGAGGGGTACCGCGACGGCGGTGTTCTGGATCGCGGCGGGGCAGGCCTACGAGGACGTCCGCGAGCTCGACAAGCTCGTGCGCGAGCGCACGCCCGCGTCGTTCCTCGCGCGCACGAAGGATTACTGGCGGCTCTGGGCCAACAAGGACGAGGCGATCGCGGAGCATCTGCCCGACGACATCAACGGCCTGTACAAGCGATCGACGCTCGTCATCCGCACGCAGGTCGACAACCGGGGCGCCATCATCGCCGCGAACGACTCGGACGTCCTCCGCTTCAACCGGGACACGTACTCCTACCTGTGGCCGCGCGACGGCGCGCTCGTCGCGGATGCCCTCGATCTGGCGGGGTACGGTGAGGTGACGCGTCGCTTCTTCTTCCTCTGCGGCGAGCTCATCACCCGGGAGGGCTACCTGCTCCACAAATACAACCCAGATGGCTCGCTCGGCTCCTCGTGGCACGCCTGGTCGACGCCGGACGGCAGGCTCGAGCTGCCGATCCAGGAGGACGAGACCGGTCTTCCGATCTGGGCGCTCTGGCAGCACTACGACCGCGACCGCGACATCGAGTTCATCCGGCCGCTCTACCGCAAGCTCGTGCGGACCGGCGCCGATTTCATGGCGACCTACCGCGAGCCCCGCACCAAGCTGCCGGCCCCGTCGTTCGACCTATGGGAGGAGCGCCGTGGCATTCACGCCTTCACCACCGCGGCCGTCTGGGCGGGCCTCACCGCAGCGCGGAACTTCGCGGTTGCGTTCGGTCAGCACGAGCTCGCGAAGCGTTATGCCGTCGCCGCGCAGGAAATACGCGACGCCGCACTCGTGCATCTCTGGGATGCCGACCGTGGCCGCTTCGTGCGCACGATCAGCGTGCTGCCAGATGGCACGATCGTGAAGGACGCGACGATCGACATCTCGCTCGCGGGGATCTTCCTTTTCGGCCTCCTTCCGGCGAGCGACGAGCGGATCCGCTCGACGATGCGCGCAGTCGAGGACCGGCTGTCGATCAAGACGCCTGTGGGTGGGATCGCGCGGTACGAGAACGACTATTACTTCCAGGTCTCGTCGGACATCGCGAGCGTTCCGGGGAATCCGTGGTTCGTCGCGACCCTCTGGCTCGCGGAGCATCTGATCGCGGTCGCCGAGACGCCGGGGGACCTGGACCGGCCGCGCGCCTACCTCGATTGGTGCGCACGCCGCGCCCTGCCCTCGGGCGTCCTCTCGGAACAGGTCCACCCGTACACCGGCGAGCCGCTCTCGGTCTCGCCGCTCACTTGGTCGCACGCGGCGTTCGTGAGCGCGGTGCAGCACTACGCGCGGCGATCTCGCCTGATCAAGGACCGACTTCGTGATCAGGTGAAGACCGCAGGCGAGGTGATCGTGTGAGCCGCAGAGTCCTTCGTGCGGCAACGATCCTCCTCAGCGTGCTGCTGCTCGCGGTCTGCACAGCCCCGCCGGTGCCTCCGCCGGCGAGCCTCGGCGTCGGGCTCCAGGCCTCGTTCATCCTCGCCAACCCCGCCGGTCTGCTCGCCCTCGATAGCACCGGACACGCGATCGGCCGGATCATCGACCTCCCGGCACAGAGCGCCTCCGCGACCCCGGTACTGCACCCGTCCGGCAAAGCGGTCGTGTTCGCGCTCACGCAGCAGCCGGATAAGAGGACCGGATTCGGCTCCGATCTCTACACGGTCAATCTCGACGGCACCGGCTTCAAACCGCTCGTGCAGCACGAGAGCGACAACGTCTTCTATGCGTCGCCGCGCTTCGATAGCACCGGCAACGTCCTGTACTTCCACCGTCGCGCGGCGATCATCCAGGCGGGCTCGTTTGTCGGGAACGAGGACTCGCTCGAGCGTCTCGACCTCAGGACCGGGGAACGCAAGCGCCTCATCGTCAACGGCGCTGATCCGACGATCTCGCCGGCCGGCGATCGCATTGTTTATGTACATCTCACGCAGGGTCAGCCCGACAGCATCTGGACAGCGAACATCGACGGCACGAGCGCTCGGCCCTTCTTCAAGACGAGTGACACCTGGTGGTACCTCCAGACACCACGCTTCGCCGCGAAGGGTTGCGAGATCGTCTTCTCAGCGGCCGGACACGCGATCGCCGCCGCGCCACCGTCTGTGCCAAGCCGGGCATCTGGCCAGGCACACCTCAGCATCCCGTCGTACCTCTACATCGCGCCGTGCGATGGCATGAGCGTCAGGGAGCTCGTGCAGACGCTGGACGACGTGGTTCCCGCTTGGTCGCCGGACGGATCGCAGATCGCGTACGTCGGGGCTGGTGGATTTTTCATCGTCACGGTGGCGACCGGCGCCGTGAAGACGCTCGCGCAAGGTCAGGACTTCTTCTTCGGCGATCTGCTGTGGCTCAAGTAAGTCGGTGCGCGCGGCGTGCGGACTATTCCTCGGGCCGTGCGAATCTGTAGCCGACACCACGTACGGTCTGGATCAGCGTCGGCTCCTCGGGCGATGGCTCGATCTTGTCCCGAAGTCGTCCGACATAGACCTTCAGGTACTGCGTCTCGTACCGATACTCGGGTCCCCATACGCGCGTAAGCAGCGTGTCGTGCGTGAGCGCCTCGCCCGGGTGCGTCGCGAGCTCCGCGAGAAGGTTGAACTCGGTGGGAGTGAAATGGATGTCCTTTCCAGCCCGACGCACGCGTCTCGCGGTCAGATCGATCGCCAGGTCGTGCGTGTCGATGGACCCCGATCGCGGCGCGCGGGGCGCTGACCGCCGCAACACGCTCTCGATCCGCGCGACGAGCTCGCGCGGGGAGAACGGCTTTGTGAGGTAGTCGTCCGCACCAAGGCGGAGGCCTTTGATCTTGTCCTCCTCGAGACCGCGGGCCGTGAGCACGATGATCGGCAAGTCGGTCTTTCCGCGGACCTGCTCGAGCACCGCGAACCCATCGCGTTTCGGGAGAGCGAGATCCAGCACGACCAGGTCCGGCCGCTCCGAATAGATCATCGCGATCGCCTCGTCGCCATCCGCTGCCTCGACCGCGGTGAGGTCCTGCCGCGCGTACGAGAGCGAGCTCCGGACGAGCGCGCGCACGTCGGGCTCATCGTCGACGATGAGTACCTTCAAGACGCCAGTGGCAAGAGCGTCACGAATGCCGAGCCTCCACCGGGATTCTCCTCGTATTCGAGGGTTCCGCCATGGAGCGTTACAAGGGAGCGGGCGATGGCGAGCCCCAGGCCCGAACCTGGGGTGCCGTCCGCGTTCTGACCGCGGAAGAACTTGTCGAAGATGCGCTGACGGTCCTCGGTCGCGATGCCGGGGCCGTGGTCACGCACTTCGATGCGAAGCGCGTCACCCTTTCGGTGCGCCGCAACGAGAATCGGCGTGCCGTGCGGCGCGTACCGGATCGCGTTGACGATGAGATTCGCGAGCGCCTGCTGCATCTTGCTGCGGTCCGCCACGACGCGGGGCGGATCGGGGTCGACGTCGAGCGAGATCCACTGCCGCTTCTGCTTGGCGAGGACGGCGTGGTCGGCGACCACGTCGCGGACGAGCGCGATGGCATCGATCTCCTCCTTGTCCAGTGCGATCTGTCCCTCTTCGAGGCGCGCCATCTCCAAGAGCTGCGCGGTGAAGTCCTCGAGGCGCCGGATGTTTCGCTCGGCGCTCTCGGCGAGCTCGCGCTGGGCCGAGGTGAGCGTTCCGGGCCGTTCTCCGAGAAGAAGCTCGACCGCACCGCGCACGACCGTGAGCGGGCTGCGGAAGTCGTGTGACATCGCGGCGAGGAACTCGCTCTTGATGCGGTCGGCCTGGCGAAGCGCCGCGGCCTCCACGGCCTGGCGCACGAACTTCTCTCGCTGGGCTCGCAGGTGCTCGAGCTCGCGCAGGAGGCCCGACATCAGGTAGGCCGCGAGGAGGAAGACGCTCACGTGGAACGCAAGGCGCCATGGCTCCGCCACAAGGCCGAAGGTCTCGGAGCGATATGCCGCGATCGCGACATAGGCGAGCGAGATCGCGGCGGCCGCGGTGAAGGCGCCCGCCGTTCCGAAACGAAAACCGCCGGCGATGATGATGAGGCTGCCGATCACCCATGTCGTCCAACTGGGGTCCGACGAAAAGACGAGCATCGCCGAGGAGACGATGCCGATATCGAGAACGAACATGATGCGCGTGAGCCGCTCGAAGCTCCCCGGCTTCGATTGCATCATCCCGTAGACGACCGCGGCGTACCCAAGAACGAAGACGCCAAGACCCACCAGATATGCGGTGCCGATGTTCGGGAAAAATGGGCCAAGGAAGAAGATCAGAGCCGCGCCACCGACGCGCGCCCAGTTGAACGTTCGCTCGAGCCGCTCCGCCACGGGCGCTAAGTTAGCGCGCGCGTCGCCGGCTGAGCCGGTCCTGGTGACGCCTGCGGACGACCGACACGAGCGCTCCGCCGCTCCTCGTCGATCATTTCGATGAAGGAATCGACCGCCCCTTCACGCCACTGCTTCCCGCGCTGCCGTACGAGCTCCGCCCGCACCGCCTCCCAGGCGAGACCCTTTCGATACGGCCGGTCGGTCGTCATGGCGTCGTACGTATCGGCCACCGAAATAACGGAGACCTCGACCGGGAGCTCGTCGCCTCGCAGGCCTCGCGGGTAGCCGGCGCCGTCGTGGCGCTCGTGGTGCGAAAGTACAAGCTCCGCACCCTCCCAGAACTCGGGGAGGCGCCGGAGGAGACGGTGACCGATCTCGGTATGCCGTCGCATTTCCTTTTGTTCCTCCTCGGTCAGGGGACCCGGTTTCAGGAGCACCATGTCATTCGTCCCGATCTTCCCGATGTCGTGCACGCGCGCCGCGTCGCGAATCAGCTCGACCTGCGCGTACTCCAGCCGCATCCGCCTCGCGAGTCGCTCCGCGAGCCCCGCAACACGCTGCGAGTGACCGTGGGTGTAGGGATCGCGGAGGTCGATGAGATCGGCCAGCTCCAGGATCGCGCTCTTGGTCTGTTCTCGCACGTTCGCGCTGTCGCGAACCGTGAGCAGGACTATCGCCATGGGCACACCGAAAAGGACGAGCGTCCACGGTTGCGCCTGCGCCGCGATCGCGGCGAGCGCGCCGAGTACGAGCAGCGCCACCTCGTACGGCATCAGCCGGCGGTGAAGGGTCCACCAACCGCCGATGGGATTGCGCCGGACCTGGAGCGCGACGACGAGGTCGACGAGAGCGCTGTGCACGAGATACTTCGCGATTGCCGCGATCCCGATCGCCCACGGCTCGCGCGCGACCTGCGCGCCGGAGCCGGCGACGAGGAGGAACGCCGTCGCGGCGGCCCCAGTCGAGAGCGCCGACGTCGCCGCGTTGAACCCGCGGTTGTACCAGCTCTGACGCACGCCGCGGAAGTGGAGCGCGATCAGCGTGGTCGCGCCTGCTGCCACCATCGCGTAGAACGGCCCGAGGAGCAGAGCCGCCGCGAAGGTCGCGGTGTCGTCAACGGTGATCTTCATCTTCACGGACAGATGCACCGGCCAGAGCTGCGCGACCGCCGCCATCACCATGAGCAGCGCGAGGAGAACCGTGTCCGTCGGCCGGAGATTGCCTCGGAACGCGGCGCTCGCGGGGAGGGCCGCGAGCGCCGTTCCGAGGACCGCGAGGATGTAGACGCGAAGAGGCCAGCGAAGACGCGACACGAGGCTATAGCCCGATGAGCGTGTACTTCACCTGGGTCGTGACGTTGGACTTGCCGTAGACCGTGGAGCTCAGCCCGAGGTATGTGCCCGTGACCTTCGTCTTCGTGTCGAACGACGCTGACGCCTTGTAGGACACCTTCACGATCACCGGGACGCCAAGGGACAGAAGCCCGCCCGAGGAGAGGACCCTGCTGATCTTTGCCGTCATCGGTACATTCGTCGGAAGGGAGACGACCGCGGCGATTGCGTTCGTCGGCACCTGAAGTTCAATCGCTATCGGATCTTTCAGCGTGCTGGTGTAGCTGGCGGGGAACGCGGTAGTGACGTCGAGAATCGCCCCATTCACCACGAACAGCGGATCCGACTCGCACCACTGGACGCCGGCGTCGGCGCCAACGCCCATGACAAGCGTCGAGAGCGTGAACGCGAGAGAGAACGCGAGCTTGCCGAACAGAGACCTAGGAAGCCGCCCCATCTATCCACCCCATGCCCATTTGATCGCGCGAATCAGTACGAAGTGAGTACGCCGCAAGGATGAGTCGACGACGCGCGCTGTTCGTGTCGCTGGGGTCGCAGGACACGTCAATAGATGGTCCGTCAACGAGCGGTAAACGATCGCTACGCACTGGGAGGCAATGGATATCCGGCGAGGGCGGGCTCCCCACGAAGACGAGCGTAGCCAGGCTTGATACGCGCGTAGATGATCGCGACACGCTCGTCGTATCCGACGAACGCGCTCTTCATCGCGTTGATCGAGAGCCGCTCGATATCCGCGAGAGTCAGAGCAGCGATACGCGACAAGCGCTGGAATTCGTCGGAGAGCGTGACATTCGACATGAGCCGGTTGTCGGTGTTCACAGTGACGCGAAAGCGCTGCGCGATGAAGTGCCGGATGGGATGCTCCGCCAGCGTCGGTACAGCGCCGGTATCCACGTTCGACGAGGGACAGAGCTCAAGCGGGATTCGCTTGTCGCGGACGTACTCGGCGAGCGGGCCAAGCTTGACAACCTTGCCTTCGCTGATCGCCATGTCCTCGACGAGGCGCACGCCGTGACCGATCCGATGCGCGCCGCAGTACTGCAGCGCCTGCCAGATTGAAGGAGGCCCGAACGCTTCGCCTGCGTGGATGGTGATCGAAAAGTTCTCGCGGCGACAGAGCTGGAACGCCTCGATATGGGCCTTCGGAGGATGTCCGGCTTCCTCGCCGGCGATGTCGAATCCGACGACCCCTCGCTCGCGGTTCGCCACGGCGAGCTCGGCCATTTCGAGTGAGTCGGTCCGGTCGCGCATCGCGCAGATGAGCTGGCGCAGCGTGATGTTGTGATCCACCTCCGCGCGCTCGAAGCCGCGCGCCACGCTTTGCACGATCTGCTCGAGGTTGAGCCCGCGCTGAGTATGGAATACCGGCGCGTAGCGGACCTCCGCGTACACGATCCCGTCGCGCGCGAGATCCTCGCCGCATTCGTACGCGACGCGCTCGAGCGCCTCCTCTGTCTGCATGACCGCGATCGTGTGCGCGAATCCGCGGAGATAGAGCGAGAGCGAGCCCGACGCGGCGCTCGCGTGAAACCACCGAGCCAGCTCCTGCGGGTCCGTGGTAGGCAGCCCCTCGTACCTCTGATCGCGAGCGAGCTCGATGACCGACGCGGGGCGCAGCCCACCGTCGAGATGGTCGTGCAGGAGCACCTTCGGCGCGGCCCGGAGCGTCTCGAGGGGAATCACGGTCGGGCGGAACGATACGCCTCGCTGTGCGTTCGGCGAGCATGCGGCATGAAGAAACCTCTTCTGATTCCGCGACCGCGCGCGTAGCTTATCCGCGCAGTTCGCATGGGAGGCAGCAGATGCGACGGGTCCTTGCATCCGCAATCGTCATCGGCTTGTTGATCATCGGAGCGACGACCGCGCTCGCAGGTTCCGCGAAGGAGCGGCTCGACAACGATCTGATCAGCTTCACCGAAAGCGCCGCGGGCGGCACGAATGGACCGGGCGGCGGAGGCATCTCCGGCGTGGCCTGCACTTCATCGGCGACCACGCAGCCAACCTCGTTCGCAGGCAACGCGCTGCTCGACTGCGACAGCGTCGGGCCGCACAACGAAACGACCATCGCTGTGAATCCGACAAACGCCGCCAACATCGTGGCGGCCTCGCACACCTACCTGTACAACCTCGACAAACAGAGCGCGATCGCGTTACTCCGGATCTTCACCGAAGCGTACGTCTCGAAGGATGGCGGCCAGAGTTGGACAAACGTCCACCCACCGCACGGAAGCTACCGATTCCTGACCGATCCGGCCCTCGCGTTCGACGGGGACGGCCATCTCTACTGGTCGAACGTCGCGTCGCATGACAGCGTCGCGGGAGCATTCAGCGACGTCAGCGTGATCGTCGAGCGATCGGACGATGGCGGGATCACCTGGAATGATCCCGTCACTGTTGCGAAGGGAAATGGCACGATCAGCAACGGCGGCTCGAACGTGTTGTTCAACGACAAGGATTGGATCGCCGTCGACCGCGGAACAAGCAGGTATCGCGGGAGCGTCTACGTCACCTGGGCACGACAGCAATACCGAAAGGACGTCCAGACCGAGTCGCCGATCTTCTTCGTACGCTCGCGCGACGGCGGCGCAACATGGACCTCTGGCGCCGAGATAAGTGGCTCGAGCCGGCTGTGTTCAGGTCAGGGCGTGGCGGGGCCCACGACGCGCTGTGATCAGAACGACGCCGGGTTCTCGTCGCCGATCGTCGCTCCTGACGGGACGATCTACGTCGCGTTCCTCAACCACCAGGCGCAGGGCACAAGTCTGCGGGACCAGGTGCTGCTGGTGCGATCGCGCGACGGCGGCGATACCTGGAGCGATCCGCAGCCGATCCTCGGCCTCATCCACGACGGGGCCGGCGACTACCCGACCAACTGGCGTGGGGACGCGACCCTGACGGGATGCCAGTTCCGCATCTTCGCCGCGGGGAACCTCGCCATGTCGACCGCGACCGCGAACGCCGGCCAGCTCTACTACGTGTACGCGGAGAACCTCGACCCCGCAGCGACCGCACGCACGAACATCATGGTGACGACGTCGGTTGATGGTGGCGCGACGTGGTCGACGCCAGCGCTCGTGAAGAGCAGCAGGTCCGACCAGATCTTTCCCTGGGCCGCGGTCGGTGCCGACGGAAAGGTGCGCATCGGGTACGTGGACCGCGCCCGGACCGCACCCGCAGGTCAGTCTTGCGCCTACGGCTACACGCTCGCGACGGCGAACGACCCTGGAGCGAGCAGCTTCGCCACCAAGCGCGTCGACACTGGTACAAGCGTCGCCTCGGAGGCTCGTTGGTTCACAAACTTTCCCGTGACCGGAAACTTCAACACCCGTTTCATCGGCGACTACACGAACATCGCGATCGGGCCGGACGGATCGGTATGGACCAGCTGGACTGACATGCGGGACACGGTGGACGTTTTCGGCCGGGCCGGACATACCGAGCATGCGGCAGCGGCGAGGGGTTAGCGCCTAGCTCGACCATCGCGCAACCAGCGCGCCGATCGACACGGCAAGCATCGCGAGCCACAGGAGCCGAAGGCCCGCCTCCGGCGCCGCGATGAGAGCCTGTCGATCGAGCCGCTCGGTCGTCCCATCGCGGTAGCGGACCTCCCCGATCACGTCAGCTGCTTTTCGGCGGACGCGGCGGACTGGCGTCGAAAGCCGGCGCTGCGCCAGAGAGAGGAGGGAGACGCCGACCGCCGCGACGACCGTCGCGACCGGTGGCGCGCCGTTGGCTGCAGCGCTGGCGACGACCGGGAATCCGCCCCACGCGATCGCAAACCCGATGTCGGAGTGCACGATCGGAATCTCAAGCCCGTACGAGATCACCAAGGCCGCGCCAATGAGGACGAGCACAAGGAACCAGATCCCGAGCAGTGATGCGGCGACGATCCCAAGTGCGACCGCCCCGGTGAGCGCAAGAGAACCCATCACGAGGAGGACGCTCGACGGGATGCGCGTGCCGAGCGGGCGTCCCTGCAGTTCGTCGAACGAATGTGAAGCCACACCGACCGCCAGAAAAAATGCAAAAAGAGACCCGGCGACAATTCGGGGGTCCGGCATCGAAGCCAACGCGGCGCCGAGCAGGACATACGAGAGATGCCAAAGCGTGTAAGGCGGATGCAGCAGAGTCCAGTAATCGCGCCAGCCTCCAGGTGCGAGTGCGTAGAAGGCCGCCGGCACCACCGAGGGCCTCGTTCCGGATGGCGCCACCGAAACCC
>VBDV01000122.1 GCA_005882765.1 Chloroflexota bacterium
ATGACCTCGTGGAAGCGCGTGTCCTCGTCGGCATACGGCTCAGCCGCGGCGACCTTTCGCTCCTGAGCGGCGAAGATCTCCGCGAGCTCTGCGAGTTGAGGCTGGGTGATGCGCTCCGCGGCGAGCGCGGCGATCGCTGGTTCGATGAGCCCACGGAACTCGATGACGTCGGCGAGCGAGTGCCCGCGGGACATAAGACTCGTTAGCGGGCGCGCGAGATCGTCCGGCGACGTCTGGCGCACGAACGTGCCACCACCGGCTCGGGTCTCCACGATGCCGAGGAGCTCGAGCGTGCGAAGGGCCTCGCGGACCGATGCGCGCGACACCTGGAACTGCTCGGCGAGCTGTCGCTCAGGCGGAAGCTGGTCGCCAGGGCGAAGGTCACCCTTTTCGAGGAGTCCTTCGATCTGCTGGACGATGCCCTGGTACAGGCGGCTCCGGCGGATCGGCTCGATGACGGTCAGGGGCTTACCTCCCCAAAATAGCCTCTGGTCAGGTGGTCAGACCAGATGTGCCCGGGAGCGTACGGCGGTCACTGGTCCCCGTCAACTCTCCGCGCCAGCGTAGGCTCGGCGCTGCCCGCACATGCGCGCACTCATTTTCGATCTCGACGGAACGCTGATTGACACCGTGTATGCCCACGTCTTCGCGTGGCAACGCGCGCTAGCCGAGTCGGGTCTCGCGATCGATGGCTGGAAGATCCACCGGCGCATCGGGATGAGCGGCGGCCTCTTCACCCGAGCGGTGGCCCGCGAGATCGGGAAGCCGCTCAGCGACGAGGACGCCGGCCGGATCCAGACACGGCACGGCGAGCTCTTTCGCGAGGTCCTGCCGGAGCGCCGGCCGCTTCCTGGCGCGGTCGCCCTGCTGCGGTGGCTGCGCGAACAGAAGGTGCCGCACGGGATCGCCACCTCGGGCCGGCACCCGGAGATCGACAGCTCGCTCGCGGCGCTCGGCGTCCCGGCTGACATGGTGGTCGTCGATCGAGGCGACGTTCTTCGCGCGAAACCCGAGCCGGATCTTTTTCTGCGATGCCAGGAGCAGCTCGGGGTCGACATCCGCGATTGCTACGTGGTCGGCGACGCGGTCTGGGATCTGCTCGCCGCCCGGCGCGCGGGCATGTTGAGCGTCGGACTGCTCTCCGGCGGCTACGGGTGGGACGAGCTCACCTCGGCGGGCGCGTTCCGCGTGTACCGCGATCCTGCCGATTTGCATCGCTCTCTGGACGAGCTCGGCGTCGTTTGAGCTGGCGCGTGTGCCTGCCTGGTACATCCCGCGCGTAGGCTTGCCTCGGTTATCGAACGCAAAGGGGAGGAACGAAATGTTCGCTCGTGTCACGAGGTACGAGGGATCGCCAAGCGAGCTCGAAGCCGGGACCAAGCTGATCAAAGAGACGATCGCTCCCGCGGCGAAGAGGCTTCAAGGGTTCAAGGGCGGGTACTGGCTCGTCGATCGCGCGACCGGCAAGGGATTCAGCGTGACGCTCTTCGAGAGCGAATCCGCTCTTCATGCGACCGAGGATGACGCGGCACAGCTTCGATCGCGGGCTTCGAGCATCGTGAAGATCACCGCCGTCGAGCGCTACGAGGTGGTCGCGGAAGCGCACGTTGAGGAGCTCGCGCCCACGCGCTAACTAGGCCCCCAGTCGAATACCGACCAGCAGATGTCGTTCCGCAAGCGCTGGTCGTCGAGTACGAGCTCGCGAATCGCGTCCGGGAGCTGGTCGCGCTGCCAGCGGCACTCGAGTCGCCCTGCGATCTCGCGCTTTCCTTCCGGGGCAGCAGCACGTGCGGCCTTGATCGCATAGGCGGCCGCGCCGAGCTCATGCGCCGCGACGTGCGCGACGGCCGCGGCCTGGCCGGCAGCGTAGGCGGCATGCCGTGCTGCCCCACTCAGGTCTCTGGCCGCGGCCATTGCGTGGCCGGCCGCATTGCGAGCCTGGGTCATCTTGATCTCGCGGCGCACCCACGCGCGAACCTGCTCGATCGCCTGACGCGGTCGCGGGTCCAGAGGCTCTGCCGACTCGAAGAGGTCGAGGACATGCTCCGCGCACGATGCCGCCCACAGCGCGAGCAGTTGGTGATCCGAATCGGTCAGCGTCCCACCGCGGCGGATCGTTACGAAACGACGGTCGCGGATCTTCGGGAGAATCACACCCAGCACTCCTTCCGCTCGCATCAGCCCAACGTCCCGAACGCTGCCCGGCGCGACAACCGTCGAGAAGTGAGTTTCCTAGAACCCTCGCATATGGATTACCAACACCTCAAGCAGTAGGGCCCCAACTAAGCGGCGGCCTCCGTGTGTCCCGCCATGAGGAGGCCGAGACGCTCTTCGGTGGCTGAGGCCGCGTCGAGCACGGCGACGATGCGACCTTCGAACATCACCGCGATCCGATCGGAGAGAGCGCGGATCTCGTCGAGCTCCGATGACACGAGGAGGATGGCCGCGCCCTGTCCGCGCTGCTCGAGGAGACGCTCGTGGACGTACTCCGTCGCGGCGATATCGAGCCCGCGTGTCGGCTGCGAGACGACGATGAGCTTGGGCCGTTCCGAGAGCTCGCGACCGAGCACGACCTTTTGCTGATTGCCGCCGGATAGGTTGGCGACGATCGCCCGGGGATTCGGCGGCCGGACGTCGTACTCGACGGCGAGCCGCCCGCCCGCTTTGAGGATGGCGGCCGGGTCGAGAACGATTCCGTTCGCCGCGTACGGCGGTCGGTCCTGCTTCCCCAGGATGAAGTCGTCGGCGACGGTGAACGCGAGGACGAGCCCCTCGATCCGGCGATCCTCCGGGACGTAGGCCACGCCGCGCGCACGCGTGCGTTTGGGATCGTCTCGGGAGATGTCGATGCCGCCGATGCGGATCGTGCCGGCGGCAACTTTACGCAAGCCGAGCAGGCACTGGGCGAGCTCGCTCTGTCCATTGCCGCCGACGCCGGCGATGCCGAGGATCTCGCCAGAGCGGATCTCGAAGTCGATGCCGCGCAGCGCCGGGCTGCCCCGATCACTCAGTGCCTCGAGCCCACGCACGTCGAGGATGACCTCGGTGCGCGGCGGGGTTGCCCGCGCTTTGAGCTGCTTCATCTCGCGTCCGACCATCGCGCGTGCGATCTCAGCCGGCGTTGTTTGCTTCGTGACCAGTTCGCCGGCGTTGCGGCCTCCTCGCAGCACCGTGATTCGATCGGTGACCGCCATCACCTCGCGAAGCTTGTGGGTGATGAGGATGAGCGTTTTGCCCTCTTCACGGAGCGTCCGGACGATCGCGAAGAGCTCGTCCACCTCCTGGGGAGTGAGGACCGCGGTCGGCTCGTCGAATATCAAGAGCTCGGAACCGCGATAGAGAACTTTGAGGATCTCGACGCGCTGCTGAAGCCCGAGCGGAATGTCCTCGACGCGGGCTCCGGGCTCGACCGCGATCGCGAAACGCTCCTCGAGCCCGCGAACGCGCTCCTCTATGGCCCGGTCGTCGAGGACCGGACCGCCGCGCTCATCGCCGAGGACGACGTTCTCGGCAACGGTGAGCGGCGGCACGAGCATGAAGTGCTGGTGGATCATCCCGATGCCGAGCGCGATGGCGTCGCGCGGTCCTGTGATGCGCACGTCGCGCTCGCGATAGCGGATCGTCCCGGAGTCGGGGTGATAGAGGCCGTAGAGGACGTTCATGAGGGTCGTCTTGCCTGCGCCGTTCTCGCCGACAAGAGCGTGGATCTCGCCCTCGTTCACCACGAGGTCGACCCCGTCGAGCGCCTGGAGATCTCCGAAGCGCTTCCGGATGCCGCGCATCTCGAGAAGCGGCACGCGCTCGGTGCCGACGGCGGTCGCCCCCGTGGTACGCGCACGCTCCGGGCGCGCGCCGATCATGCGTGTCCCTCGGTCTCGTAGGGGATCCCGTCCGCGGCGGGCGGGCGCGACCGACCGACGAACCCGGCGACCGCGAGGATCGTGAGCACGTACGGGAGCGTGGAGAGGAGCTGCACCGGAACGCGGACGTCACCGATCGATGCGCCCTGTAGCGAGAACGACAGTGCGGTCCCGTATCCGAAGATGAGAGAGGCCACGAGCGCGCCGACGGGTGTCCAGCGTCCGAAGATCATCGCCGCGAGACCGATGAACCCGCGCCCGCCGGTCATGCCGTCGGTGAACGAGTGCGCGACCGAGAGCGAGAGGTAGGCGCCCCCGAGCGCCGCGAGCATCCCGGAGGCGATCACCGCCCAATACCGCGTTTGGCGCACCGCGATACCGACCGTCTCGGCGGCGCGAGGGTGCTCGCCGACGGCACGCAAGCGCAGACCCGGCACTGTGCGAAAGAGGAAGACCTGGATGAGCACGACCAGCGCGAGGCCGGCCCAGACGATCGCGTTCTGGTGAGCGATGACGTCGCCGACGAACGGCACCGCGGCCAGCGGAGCGATTTCGATATCGGGCACGCCTGCCAGATCCGATGGCGTTCCCGTGGTTCCGTAGAACTGGTAGTCCAGATAGCTCGTCAGCCCGAGCGCGAGGATGTTGAGCGCCATCCCCGACACGATCTGGTCGCTCCGGAGATGGATCGCGGCGACGGCATGGATCGCGGCCAGCCCCGCGCCGACCGCCATCGCGGCCACGAGCGCCACGACGACGCTGTGTGACTGATCGGCCGCGACGACGCCGAAGAACGCTCCCACGAGCATGCAGCCCTCGAGCGCGATGTTGACGACGCCGGCGCGCTCGGACACCACGCCGCCGAGAGCCGCGAGGAGGATCGGCGTCGCGAGGCGCAACGTGGCCGCGAGGACCCCGGCGCCGATGAGCTGGTCGATGGTCACGCGATGGCCTCGAGCGGCTTACGTTCCCGCCGGCGGGCGGTCAGCACACGAACGATGAGCTCAGCGGCGATGACGAAGAGGACGACCGCCTCGATGACCGAAACGAGCTGCGCCGAGACGCCGGCATTGGCCTGCATGATCGAGCCACCGCGCGCGAACGCGCCGAACAGCAGAGCCGCGAGGGCGATCCCGATGGGCGAGTTCTTTCCGAGGAGGGCGACCGCGATCGCGTCGAAGCCATAACCCGAGGAGAACCCATCGAATACCCGGTGGAAGACGCCCGTGACCTGAATCATGCCAGCCAGGCCCGCGAAGCCGCCGGCGATGGCCATCGCGATGACGATGCGTGTGCGCGGATCGATGCCCGCCTGCGCCGCTGCCCGTGCCCCAAGGCCGACCGCGCGAAGCTCATAGCCTAGCGGCGTTCGCCAGAGCAGGAACCAGAACACGACGACCGCGGCGATCGCCAGGAAGATTCCGGCGTGAAGTCGCGTCAAGGGGACGAGCTCGTTCGGGATGATGATGGGGAGCACCGCGCCCGCGCCGATCGGCGCGGAGGCCGGAGTCCCGAGCGCGTTCGGTGCGGTCATCGGCCCGTTCTGGAGGAGCCAGTGCATCACGAACACGACGATGTAGTTCTGCATGATCGTCGTGATCACCTCGTTCACTCCGCGCGCCGCCTTGAGATAGCCGGCGATCGCCGCCCATCCCGCTCCGGCGCCGATCCCTGCGGCCAGGACCATCGGGAAGAGCACGAATCCGGGGAGATCCGCGAAGCGCGCGCCGACCGCCCCCGCCGCGACCGCGCCGATCAGGAGCTGGCTCTCGGCTCCGATATTGAAGAGGCCCGTGCGGAAGGCCACCGCGACCGCCAGTCCCGCGAGGACGAGCGGAATGGTCTGAATGAGCGTCTCGGTGATGTCGTAGGGGCTACCGAAGGCGCCACGGAAGAGATCGATGTATGCGGCGATCGGATCGTGACCGGAGAGAAGGACGAAGATCGCGCCGATCGCGAGCGCGAAGACCACCGAGGCGACGGGGACGGCGGGCCCTCTCGCCCATTGCGCGGTCGGCTGGCGCACCGACGGGGCCGTTGCCGGCCCCGTCGGAGTTGCCTGCGGTTCGCTCGCCAACGAGCTGCCTGTTACTTGACGGTGAGGTCTGTCTTGGGCTTGATCGCGCCGCTCTTGATGTCCGCGAGCGCTTTGTCAGCGGCCGCCTTCGCGTCCGCCGGCACGACCGGGTCGAGCTTGCCGAATGCGATGCCATCGTTCGTGGCGCTGAAGAAGTTGTCGCCGGCCTTGAACGAGCCGCTCTTCACCGCGTTCGACGTGTCGTAGACCGCTTTGTCCACGCGCTTCATCGCGCTGGTGATGACCGTGCCCGGCGCGACGTCGATCTGGTCAACATCCACACCGATCGCGTACACGCCCTTCTCTTTCGCGGCGGCGATGTAGCCGAGGCCCGAGCCGCCCGCCACCTGGAAGAGGATGTCGCAGCCTTTGCTGATGTGGTTGAGACCGACTTCCTTGCCCTTCTGCTGATCGACGAAGTCATTGCTGTACCCGTTCAGGATCGTGGTCGTTGGGCTGATCGTCTTGATGGCGTCCTGGTAGCCGGCGATGTAGTGGTCGACCGGCGGGATCGGGATGCCGCCCATCGAGCAGACGGTGTTGTGAGTCGCCTTGCCGACCATGTTCTTCGCCATCGTCGCCGCGATCACGCCGACGAGGTAACCGGCTTCCTGCTCTTTGAAGAACAGGTTCGCCACGTTCGGGAGATTCTCGGTATTGCCGGCGTCATTCGCCGGCGCGCCATCGATGATCGCGAACTTCACGTTCGGGAACTGCTTCGCGACTTTCCACGCCGCGTTCTGCATGAGGAAGCCGACCGCGATCACGAGGTCGTAGTTCTGCTGCGCGAACGTGGTGAGGTTCGGGACGTAGTCCTCTTGCTTCTTGGACTCGATGACGCTCGTCTTGAGGCCGAAGTCCTTCTCCGCGTTCAGCCGGCCGGTGTTCGCCGCTTGGTTGAAGCTCTTGTCGTTGAGACCGCCGACGTCGGTCACGAGTCCAACCTGGATGGGCTTCGCCGTCGCCGTCGCGGACGCGGTGGCACTGGGCGTCGGGGACGCGGCGACGTTACCGCCGCAAGCCGCGACGACGGTTGTGGCAAGTAGCAGGAACGCGAGAGCACGCTTCATTACCTACCCCCTCTAAATGTCGCGTGCCGTGGGCGAGGCCGCGGGCGCGACGTGCGAATTCTAGGGCCGCTCGCCCGCCGTGCCGTCGGCTCAGGCCAGCACGCTCCACAGGACGTAACCGATGAAGACAACGTACAGGCTTCCTCCGACCATCAGCGACGAAAGCGGAAGTGCGTTCTCACGCGCCCGGACGCGCAGCTGCACGTAGATCAGGAGGCCGGAGATCAGAGCGAAGACGGCGGCGACCGTCCCGAACTGCCCGAGCTGCCAGGGCGTGAGAAGGACGCCGATCGTGACCGGAAAGGTCGACTGAAAGACCATCGCGCCGGTCACGTTGCCAAGAGCGATCACGTCCTTGCTATCGCGCGTCCAGATGAGTGAGTTGGCGGCTTCGGGTAGCTCCGTCGCGAGGGGCGCGAGGATCAGCGCGACGAGCAGGGTGTTGAAGTGCATCGCGTGGGAGAAGTCTTCGACGAAGTCGGCGAAGAAACGAGCGCCGAACACGATCATGGCAAAGGCGACGATCGTCTGGATCAGGACGAGCCAGAGCGGCGGAGTCGCGTCCCGCAAGGTGACGCCGACCCGGCCCAGGAGGGCTACGAAAGTGAGCTGGTCGAACGCCTCCCGCTCCTCCATCTCCTCCTCGATGTCCTCGGCGCTCCGCCGCGGGGTGCGCAGCACGAGAAATAGGTAGAGGAAATACGCGGGCAGGAAGACCCAGCCGAGATAACCCTTGAGGAAGTGAAGGTCCGTCGGGAGCAGGGCGAGGCCGAGCGCGATCGCGTAGAGCACGAGGAAGAACGAGAGGTCGCGCACGGCATGCGCCGCGTCCACGTGAAGGGTGTTGCGCTTCCGCTTCTTGCGTAGCACGAAAGCGGTGACGCCGATAAGGAGCATGACGAGCGTGCCGAGCATGAACGGCGCGCCGAGGATCGCGCCGACGCCGATCTCGTCGGAGTCCGTCGTGTTCGTGAAGAGGATCGCGACGACCGGGATCAGGGTCTCCGGCGTCGCCGTGCCGATTGCCGCGAGAATGCTGCCGGTCGCGCCTTCGCTGATCCGCAGCTTCAGGCCCAGCCATTCCACGCCGTTCGTGAAGACCTCGGCGCCGACGAGGATCAGGACGAACGCGCCCACGATCAGCGCGATGTCCCAAGCGGTCATGGCCGCCGAACTCTAGGGGTGGGCGACGGCTGCCTGCGCGGCGCCCCGCCGGCGCGCGCGGATGGTGCGTACGAGCGGGATGAGCACGAGGACCACGGCGGCGACGATAAGCACGGTCGAGAGGGCGCTGTTGAAGAAGTACAGCGGGCTGCCGTGACCGGCGATGAGCGCCTTGCGGAGCTCTCGCTCGGTGGAGTCTCCAAGTACGAGCGCGACCACCAGCGGCGCGAGCGGGTACTTCATCTTGCGCAGCCAGTACCCGATGAGCCCGAAGACGACCGTGATGAAGACGTCGAGCATGCTGTTGTTCAGCGAGTACGAGCCGATGATCGAGATGACGACGATGAACGGCGTGATGATCGCGTAGGGGACGCGCATGATCATCGCGAGGAGCGGCACCGCGAGCAGGCACAGGATGAACGTGAGCAGGTGGCCGAGGTAGATGCTCGCTATGAGCCCCCATACAAAATCGGGATGCTGGATGAAGAGCACCGGGCCGGGCTGTAATCCCCAAATGAAAAGGCCGGCCATGATCACCGCGGACGTTGGCGAGCCGGGTATCCCGAGTGTGATCATCGGTACGAGTGAAGCGACCCCCGCAGAGTCGGCCGCGGCCTGCGGCCCCATGATCCCGGAGATCTCGCCCTTGCCGAAGTTCTCTTTGTTGCTCGAGTACTGGCGCGCGAGGCCGTAGCCGAGGAACGACGCGGCGGTCGCGCCGTGGCCCGGCAGAACGCCAAAGAAGAATCCGATGATCGCGTTCGACAAGACGAGGCGAAGCCGCTTGCGGAGTTCGCGAAGGGCTTCGAACACATCGGTCAGGCCGAGGCGCGCTGGGATGTTCTCGACGAATCCGATGCCCTGCTCTTCGGCCGAAGCGAGGATCTCGCCGATCCCGAAGAGGCCGATCGTCACCGGAACGAAGCCGATGCCCGAGAGCAGAGAGACCTGGCCGAAGTTCAGACGCTGCTCTCCGGTGATGGTGTCAAAGCCAACTGCGGCGAGGAGGAGGCCCAGGGCCAGCATCGCGACGCTCTTCATCGGCGCTTCCGCCCCGAGCCCGATGAGCGTGGCGAAGGACAGCAAGAAGACGGCGAAGAGCTCGGCTGGCCCGAACTCGAGCGCCTTCAAAGCGATCGGGAGCGCGAAGAACGTGAAGAGGATCGTGGACACGAGCGCCCCCAGGAACGACGAGACGAAGGAGCTCGAGAGCGCGAGGCCCGGCTTGCCGAGGCGCTTCGCGAGCGGGAAGCCGTCGAAGAGCAGAACGACGGCCCACGGCTCGCCGGGGATATTGAAGAGGATCGAGGTGATGACCCCTCCGAAGAGCGCACCCCAGTAGATGCCGGCGAGGAAGATGATCGCGGTGGTCGCGTCCGACCCGGGCAGCGAGCCGTGCGCGATGAAGACGGTGATGGGAAGGAGGATCGCGACGCCGCTCGTCCCGCCGAGCCCTGGGAGAACGCCGATGACCAGACCGAGGACGACTGCGACGAAGAGCATCGCCATGTTGATGGGATGGAGCGCCGTCGCGAACCCGCCGGCGAGGTCGCCAAAGACCTCCATCTAGAACGGGAGGACGCCGGTTTCGTAAAGGAAGCTCTTGGGGAGGCTGACGCGGAAACCGAGCTCGAAGACTGCGAAGATGACGATCGGGAAGGCGACCGCGATCGCCCCGACCCACCAGACCTTATAGCGCCCTAGCCACCACGCGAAGAGGCTCATATAGAGGGCGGTCGACAGATAGAAGCCGAACGGCGGGATGACCGTGTAGGTGAAGTCGGTGGTCCGCCATTTGATCCCGCCGATCAACAAGGCATACGCGAGCATTGGCACCGCCAGCTTGAGGACGGCGAACAGGCTCCGCGATCCCTCGAAAGCGCCTTCGGCCCCTTGCGGCGTGGTAAGGGCACGGTACCCGACGATGACCGAGGCGACGCCCATGATTGACGCGGCCCAGAAGGGATACCAGCGCGCGCCCACGTCGCCCGGCGCGGTGCCGGCCGAGGGGCTGAACGCGGCCCTCGAGTCGAACATGGCGACGGCGGCGATCAGAACGACCACCGCCGCCGTCGCTACTTGGTACGGCCTCACGTGGCCGTGATCAGACCCACTTGAACTTCGTCGCGATGTCTTGATGGAGCTGCTGGTACTGCTGGATGAACAGGCGGAACTCGAGCCCCGATTTGAAGTCCGGCTGAAGAGCGTTGTCGCTCATGAACTTCTTCCACTCGTCGGAGTCGTAGACCTTCTTGAAGACGTCGACCCAGAATGCCTGCTGTCCCGCCGAGAGTCCGGGCGGCGCCATGATCGCGCGCATGATGAAGTAGTCGTCGATCGCGATCCCCTGCGACTTGCACGTCGGGAGGCTCGCGTACACGGCGGTCGTCGGGCTCGCCGGCATGAACGCGCAGAGCGGCTTCATTTTCTTGGCCTGATACAGCTGCAGACCTTCGCTCGGGTTGTTCACTGACGCGACGACGCCACCTTGATGTCCGGCAACGGCCGCCGCGACGGTGGCGCCCGAGGTCTGGCTGATGTAGGTGAAGGGCTTCGTTTGCATCGTGTCCTGGATGCGGCGGAAGAGAGCTTCATCTTCCTGCTTCGCACCGGTTCCGGCCACGGTGAGCGAATCCTTCTTGGCCGCATCGATGAAGTCCTGGGCCGTCTTCCAGGGGCTGTCATCGTTCACCCACAGGAAGAACGGGTCGAGCGCGAGGTTGGCGACAGGTGTGAAGTCCGTAGCTTTGAATGCGAGCTTCTGCGTGATGATGGTAGTGAAGAAGCTGTTGAGCGTGATCATCACGTAATGCATGTCGCCTGTTTTCTCGAACACGTACTGGAAGGCGACGGCGCCGGAGCCACCCTCTTTGTTCAGTGGCGTCACCGGCTGAGGCGAGAACTTCTTGGTCTCGATGATCGTCGCCATCGCGCGCGCGTACATGTCCGAGCCGCCACCCGGCGCGGTGCTGATGACGAACTCGACCGGATGGGTCGGCTGGATGATCGCGGCCGCCGAAGCCGAGGCCAAGCTCGCGGTCGGGGTCGCCGAAGGGGCGTTCGCCGTGGCGCAAGCGGAGAGAGTGACGAGCGCGGCAACCAGGATCGCCGCGGTTCGGATCACGGACCTCGTCATGACACGCACCTCCATGTTGCAGGTACGAACCGCGGTGTCTAAGGGGTCACACCGGCGGTCTGACCGCGACTTATCCTGTCACAATGGCGGAAGCGGGTCGGCACGGGGCGTGCGTTAGGCCGGTCCAGAGCTCGTTCGGTCGCGTGGCCGAGCAAGGAGTGTGGGCATGGTGCAGGAGCTGACCAGACCGACGTCGCTGCGACGGGGCGCCGCCCCAGATACCGCGTTTGCCTTCCTCGATGGCGAGTTCATCCCCGTTCGGGACGCCAAGGTGAGCGTCCTGACGCACGCGTTCAACTACGGGACCGGCGTCTTCGAGGGCATCCGTGCCTACTGGAACGCGCAAGACGAACAGCTCTATGTCCTCCATCTAAAGGAGCATTTCCTGCGGCTCCACCGCTCCTGCCGGATCATGCGGATCGGCCTCCCGTACACCGCGGACGATCTCGTCGGCATCACGCTCGAGCTCCTGCGCAAGTGCAACTACCACGAGGACGCCTACGTCCGGCCGATCGCGTACAAGTCGAGCCCGGTCATCGGCGTGCGGCTCCACGATCTCGAGGACAGCTTCACGGTCTTCGCTGTCCCCTTCGGCACCTATATCGACATCGACCGCGGGATCGCGTGCAGCGTCTCGAGCTGGCGGCGGACCGACGACAACGCGATTCCCGCGCGCAGCAAGATCACCGGCGCGTACGTGAACGCGGCCCTCGCGAAGACCGAGGCGCAGGAGGCGGGCTTCGACGAAGCGATCGTCCTCACGCAGGACGGCCACGTGAGCGAGGGAAGCGCCGAGAACCTCTTCCTCGTTCGCGACGGAACCCTGATCACCCCGCCCGGTACAGACAACATCCTCGAGGGCATCACCCGCACCTGCATCCTCAAGATCGCCGCGGACAGCGCCATCCCCACGGCGATACGCCAGGTGGACCGGACCGAGCTCTACGTCGCCGACGAGGTGTTCCTCTGCGGCACGGGCGCGCAGATCTCGCCCGTGACGAGCATCGATCACCGCGCCATCGGCAAGGGCGAGCGAGGCCCCATCACCGCGAAAGTGAGCGAGATCTACTTCGACGCTGTCCGTGGCAAAGCGGCGAAGTACCGAAGCTGGATCACGCCCGTATACAAGCGTTGACCGCAAAGAAGAAGCTCAAGAAGCCGAGCGCGCTCGGTCGCATCGTTGACGCGATCGGCGCCGCCGGCCGCGACGCCGATCTCGCTCGACGCAGCGCGAGCGATCCCGCCTTCCGCAGGGGCGTCCAGTCGGATCGCCGTGCGACCCTCTCGAAGTTCGGCACCGTGAAGCACGCGCTCGCCGACCGCGAGCGCATCGAGAAGGCGAAGAAGAAGACTTAGCGCGGCCTACGACCCGGTTGTGCTTCTTGAGCGGGGTCGCGGGTCCTGTCCCGGGGTCGGGGGTTGCCCGCTCGCTACCGGTCGGCTTCGCCCGTTCGTCTACGGGTCCCAGCGACGCCGCCGGATGCACGCTCGCGAGCAACCCCGCTCCCCCGTGCCACCCGCGACATCCGCTTCTCAGCGAGCTAAGTCGGTCGCGAGCCCGCGGAAGTCGGTTCCCACCCTCACAACGATGTCCGCGGCGGTCGTCTCGCTTGCGGACAGCGTGTCGACCGGGAGCCCGCCGAGCTGGGCCGCGAGTGCGTTCGCCGTGTATCGCTTGGCTCCATTGCGCACGAGCACGGCTGAGCGACCGGTCGCGCCGTCGCTCACTGTCGAGACTGTGAATGCGCGCTCCGTCAATCGGTCGGCAACGCTCTGCGCCAGGCCGTTGCGAGCTCCGGCGCTTCGGACTTCAACGGACGCGCCCTCAGATTTCACTTGTGGGTCGTAAAAGAGCGCCGCCGCGAGATCGCGGATCTTCGCGCGGTCGGGGATGAGGTAGAAGCCGCCGTCGCCCCCGGAAGACTGGAGCTCGCAGTGCGGGTAGCTGCCGCCGCAGGGATACAGCACCTCGCTTCGGATGGCGTCGCCATCGATCCCCGTACCAAAGCGGGCGAGCGGCAGGATGTTCGCCGGGTCGAAGTTCGTCTGCACGGCGCTGCCGACACGATCGATGAGCCCCGGGAGACCGCGGAGGAAGTCGCCCTCCGAGATGCGCGTCCGCAGCGCTGACAGAACAAGCTGCTGCCGCTGCGCGCGGCTGTAGTCGTTCGTGTCGTGACGCGAGCGCGCGAACCGCAACGCAGTCTGGCCGTCCATGAGCTGGGGGCCGGCGGTGATGTCCAGGCGCTCGACGCCGTAGTCCGGCGTCGGATATGCCTCGTCCCGCACCGGCCGCTTCACGTCGATCACGACGCCACCGACCGCATCGACGATCTTGGTGAACGCGTCAAAGTCGACAAGCGCATACGCGTTAAGTCGGATCCCGAGCAGGTCCTCGACGACTTTTCGCGTGAGGTCGTAGCCGCCATACGCAAAGGCGGCGTTGATCTTGTCGGTGAAGACGCCCGGACGGTCGATATAGACGTCGCGCGGGATCGAGAGCATCGCGGCGGTCTTGTTCACCGGGTCGAGGCTCAAGACGATCATCGTGTCGGTGTTCTGTGTCGTCGAGTCACCCCGAGAGTCGATGCCAAGGAGCAGAACGTTGAGACGCTCCGTCCCCGTCCAGGCTGGCGGCGACGGGTCCTGACCCGAACTCGCGCTGACGGTCGGTGGATTCGCGAGCGGAGCGAAGATCTTTGTCGCGAGTCCGGCCCACGGCGCGGATCCGCGATAGGCCGTCGCGTAGAACGCGACGAGCGCCATGCAGACGAGGCCGAGCGCGAGGTAGTCGACGATGTGCCGACCCCGGAGCGATCCCATGCCGCGAAGCTTTCCCGCAAAAGCGTCGGCGACGACGAAGAGGTGGTACATGAAGAACGTGGCCGCGACGAGGAAGGTGACCTCCGCGGCGTTGCGGAGGACGAAGCTTGTCAGTGGATCGGCGATCGCGGTGAAGGCGCCGACAAGCAGCACCGTGAATATAGGAATGAGGATCATGAGAACGCCGCGGATCCACCGGCCGAGGTACATCTGACCGAGCCCCGGCAGCAGGAACGACAGGATCGCGGCGAAGCCTGGAGAGCCTCTCACGGTCGGCGCCGAAAGCGAGCGGGCGCGCGGTAGGGCGGCCGACGACGCTCCCCGATTCGACACCGAACCCCTAGCGTACGAGACTCGGACTCCCCTAGATGGAGCGCCCGCTTCCGGCTGACTCCGCCACGCTGCGCGGCGCTCGCGCGGTAGGGATCGTCTGCGCGACGCTGTTCGTCCTTCCGGTGATCCTCGCGATCGCATTTCCGTCGGCGTTCCTTTTCCCTCCGTACAACCGGATCTACGAACGGATGATTGCCGCCGTTCTTCTCGCGTTCGGTCTGGGGCTCCTGCTCGCGCTCCGCGACCCGGTACGCAACGCCGGCGTCTTCGCGGTCGTCGGCCTCGCGACCGGGCTCCTCGATGGCGCGGTGATCTACGCCCTTGTGGTCGACCGTGCCGACCCGTTGCATTGGGTGGCCCAGGTTCCGATCCTGGCCGCGATCACGGCCACGCTCGTGGTGACGTACACCCGCCTTCGTCGCCCGAACCCGATCGTCGTACGGATCGTCGTCGCGGCGGTCGTGCTCCTGCCGTTCGCGTTCTATCTCCACGACCTCGCGTACGCCACGTTCGTCGCCAATCGCTAGCGTTCCGCTCATGCCGCCCATCGTGCAAGTCAATGACCTGCGGAAGCGCTACGGCGACATCGAGGCTGTCCGCGGCATCAGCTTCTTCGTCGAGCCGGGTGAGGTGTTCGGCTTGCTCGGCCCGAACGGAGCAGGGAAGACCACGACCGTCGAGATACTTGAAGGGCTACGAAGAGCGGACGGCGGTTCGGCCACGGTCGCAGGCGTCGATGTGTTCCGCGACCCTTCCGGTGTGAAGCGCCGGATCGGTGTCCAGCTGCAGGCGAGCGCGTTTCCCGACCACCTGACGGCACGAGAGACGGTGCGTTTCTTCGCGGCCTGCTACGACCTCGTGGTCGACGAGCTGGCGCTTCTACGCTCCGTCGACCTCGGGGAGCGCGCAAACCAGCCCCAGGACAAACTCTCCGGCGGACAACGTCAACGGCTATCGATCGCCACCGCCCTCGTGAACCAGCCGCAGGTCCTCTTCCTCGACGAGCCGACGACCGGGCTCGACCCGCAAGCCCGCCGCAATCTCTGGGACCTCATCCGAGACATCCAGGGTCGCGGCACCACGGTCTTCCTGACGACGCACTACCTCGACGAGGCTGAGATCCTCTGCGACCGCGTGGCGATCATGGAGCAGGGAAACATCGTCGCGCTCAACCCGCCGCGCAAGCTCATCGATGACCTCCTCGCGCGCGGATTCACCAAACCGGTGCTGCAGCAGAAGGCGAACCTCGAAGATGTCTTCCTCGACCTCACCGGTCACGAGCTGCGCGAACCGTGAGACAGACCGTCCGTCTCTTCGGGTTGCTGCTCCGCGGCTACGTGCGTGATCGAACGGCCCTCTTCTTCAGCCTCGTCGTCCCGCTCATGCTCATGGTCATCTTTGGCTACCTGAATCTCGGCGACTTCGGCCGGGTGTCGGTCGCGATCGACGATCAGGCGAAGAACCAGTCCAGCAAGCAGCTCGTCGACATCCTGAAGGGCATAAACACGCTCGTGGTCACCGAGCAGACCACGGACGACGCGCTCAACCATTTGAAGCGGACCGAGCTCGACATGCTCGTCGTGATCCCGAGCGATTTCGTCATCGCTCCGGCCCGGCCGGGGCAGGCTGTGCCGCAGCTCATCGTGTACGGAGACGACGCGCGTCCGCAGCAGGTCGCGGTCGGCAGGCAGATCATCGCCCAGGTCATCGACCGGCTCTCGTTCGCGGTGACGCAGACCGCACCGGTAATCGCGGTGAAGGACGAGACCGTGCAGGGCGTGCGCCTTCGCTACGTGGACTTTCTCGTGCCGGGGATCCTCGGCGTGAACATCATGCAGCTCGCGATCTTCTCGGTCGCGTTCGCTTTGGTTGCCGACAAACAGCGTGGCGTGCTCCGCCGGATCATGGCCACCCCGGTGCGGGTGACGAATTTGCTGGCCGCGCACGTGATGACGCGCCTGGTCATCGCGGCGGGCCAGGTCGCGGTGCTGCTTCTCGTGGCTCTGGTTCTCTTCAATGTCACGATCGTCGGTGGCCTCATTCCGCTCGTCGTCGTCGCCCTCATCGGAACGATCCTGTTCCTGACGATCGGCTTCGCGCTCGCGGGTTGGGCGACCAGCGAGAACCAGGTGCCGGCGATCGCCCAGCTCATCACGCTCCCGCAGTTCTTCTTTTCCGGAGTCTTCTTCTCGAAGAACGCGGCGCCCGAGCTCATCCGGCCGGTGACCAACATCCTTCCGCTGACGCTCCTGAACGACGCCCTACGTGAGATCAGCGTTCAGGGGGCGACGATCTGGGACGTACGCACGCAGATCCTCGGACTGCTGATATGGACCCTCGCGGGCTTCATCCTCGCGGTGCGGCTGTTCCGGTTCGAGAAGTTTTAGAGGGACAGCTCCTCGGCGACGGCGCGATGCACGACCGCGCGGAAGTGTCCCCAGTCCGCCCAATCGCCCCCGATGTTTTTGGACGGAGCGCTCGCTATGTGGTCCAGCCTGTCGGCGACATCGGCAAGCGCCGAGGGCGCGACCTCGATCCAGTCTTCGATCTGCTCTTCTTCGTCACGCGTCTTGAAGGTCCCGCCGACCTCGTCGAGTAGGAACGCGAGCGTGTGAAATAGGGGCGGACCTTCCGGAATGGAGACATCGCGGTAGATGATCCACGCGAGGAACCGGCGGACCTCGACTTCGAGCGCGGTCTCTTCGTCGGTCTCGCGGCGGAGCGCGTCGAGGATCCGCTCGCCGTGGTGAATCCCGCCCGTGGGCAGTCGATACGCCCCGCGGGGATAGAACGTCTTTATCGAGAGAGGGATCTTCCCGTTCCGTCGGCGGATGACCATGCAGACCTCGCCAAACCGGTCAGGGCGTTGGACGGGATCGAAGAAAGGCGTGATCGGGGCGTCGACACGTCGCGGCGCGCCGTACGCGCGTGTTAGCTCCTCGAGCTCAGCGCGTTGTGCCGCGTCGAGGTCCACGTTCGGGAACGCTAACGCTCGACGACCGAAACGACCTTCCCATCGCGGGCGTCAACCCGGACTTCGATTTCGCTCAGACGGTAGTCAGGCACGAGCACCTTCTGGGCGGCAAGCACCCGCCAGGTTCCGCCTTCGAGCTTGACCCCGCCAACGATGTCGCCGATGCCA
This sequence comes from Chloroflexota bacterium, assembly GCA_005882765.1. GTDB lineage: Bacteria > Chloroflexota > Limnocylindria > P2-11E > P2-11E > 3-1-20CM-2-70-9. The sequence continues at coordinate 17,606 of VBDV01000122.1, forward strand.
CCGGCGCCGGAGACCGCGGGTAGCGGACGTCCTTCGAGCCACCGCGTGAGCCGGCCATCGTCAAAGGCACGATCGAGAGCGACCCCAGCGGTGATGTACGGATCGGGTCCGCCAATAATGCGGACCGGGGCGACGACCCGAAGCTGAGTCGTCGATTGAGGCTCACCAAGAAAGAACGACCCGACGATCTCCATCTGACCACCGGGCGCAGCCCGAGAACCGGAGGCGGCGTTCGAGATGTAACCGTTCCAGACCCACCGCGAGCGCCGAGTCGCTCCCGCAGGGAGGATTTCCATGAACTGAGCCGCAGGGCAGGCTCCGCCCCGATGCGCCCACCTGGTCTCGTCCGCGAAATACGCATAGGACTCCGGATATTTGAGAGCCCACGCTTTGAACGTTCCGAGGGCGCCAGGCCAGTGCCGACCAGCGTCAGGTAATAGGGGCAGCGCCTCGACCAGGCCCAGGATCCTGCAGCCGCCGGCCGTCCACTTCAGATCGTGATCGTTCGTATTCGAGACGGTCAGCGTCGCCCAGAGGAGCTCACCGGGGGCGATCGCACCTCGGTCAAGCTCGAGCCTCAAGACGACGCCGCCACGCTCGACGACCGCCGCCGGTCCAGCGAGAGCAACACCCCGATCCCCTGATGCGGCGGCTACCAAGGCGATCGTCACGACGAGAAAAGAGCGGATCACCACACCTGAAAGAAGGCCCCAGCGCCTCGCGAGGTTCAATCGCGATCGTACTTGCGGAGAACGTCCTCGAGCGCCTCGCGCAGGAGCACGGCCTCCTTTGACTGCTTGCGCTCGGCGAGCGCCTTCAATCGAGCGAGCTGAGCGGAGCTGTAGTAGGACGACTTGAGCACCATATCTTCGGCAGGGGTGAGCCCGACCGTATCGCCACCCTGCTCCTTTGCGGCGTAGAGCGCGAGGTCGGCCTTGCGCATGAGCTCTTCGGGACTCTTCGCGTCCCGCGGGATGTTTGCGACGCCGATGCTCACGGCGCACCGCTGGCCGCGCGCCAGCACCTTCGCGAAGGCGGCGTCGATGTCGCGCCGCAGCCCATCGGCGCGCAGGAACGCCGCCTCCACGGTCAGCCCCGGGGCGACAACAGCGAACTCGTCGCCGCCGATCCGGCCAAGTGTCCAGCCTTCGCGCCTCGCCGCGCGCGACAGCTCGCCGGTCGCCGCGTTGATCGCGCGGTCCCCAGCCTCGCGCCCATGGACTGTGTTGAGCTGGTGCAGATTGTCGATGTCGAGGAGGAGCAGAGTCACCTGCTGTTCCGGCCTTTCGCGGGACTCCTTCCAGATCGCCGTCAGCGCGCCGCTGAAGGCGGGTCCGCTGAGACAGCCAGCCTTTGATCGTCCTGTTCGGGGCATTGTCCCACCTCCACCACAGTACCTGACATATATATATGTTCAACAGACATATGTCCAGCCGTGCGGCTAGGTGACCGGCGAAGAAGATTTTCTGCCAGAGAAGGCGGCCGTACACTCCTCGGACAAGCGTTCGAGGGGCTATCCACCCCGAGCTGCCGGAAGAAAACATGAGTAGAACCGGCCGGTCCGCGCACCGATAAAAGCGCAGCGAGTGGACGCGAGCCGCGTCAACTCGGGTGGTACCACGGCGCACGCCGTCCCGAGACAGGGACGGCGTTTTGTTGTCTGAAAGGAGGGCGAGGATATGGCGAAGGCAAGCGAGCGAGCCCGGTTCCGGGCGGTCACCGGAAAGCTCGATCTCGCCGAGGTCGATCATCGCGTTCTCGACCTCTGGGAGCACGAAGACACGTTCAACATGCTCCGGAAGAAGAACGCGGGCGGCCCGCGCTTCTCATTCATCGACGGCCCGATCACCGCCAACGTCGAGGGGATGGGCATCCATCACGCGTGGGCCCGCACCTATAAGGACGTCTACCAGCGCTACAAGGCGATGCGCGGATTCGACCAGCGGTACCAGAACGGCTTCGACTGCCAGGGCCTGTGGGTCGAGGTGCAGGTGGAGCGCGAGTTGAACCTGAACAGCAAGCGCGACATCGAGACGTACGGGATCGGAAAATTCTCGGACGCCTGCCGAGCCCGCGTCGACCGATCCGCGCGCGCCATCACCAAGCACTCCATCCGCATGGGTCAGTGGATGGATTGGGAGCACTCGTACTTCACGTACACCGACCTGAACATCTCGCACATCTGGCACGTCCTGAAGCTCTGCCAGGAAAAGGGATGGCTCTACAAAGGCCACCGGTCGATGCCGTGGTGCGCACGATGCGGCACCGCGCTGTCGCAGCACGAGATGACCGCCACGAACTCATACCGCGAGATGACGCACAAGGCGGTCTTCGTCCGGTTCCCGATCGAAGGCCGGAAGAACGAATCGTTCCTCGTGTGGACGACGACCCCGTGGACGCTTACCGCGAACGTCGCGCTGGCCGTCCACCCTGAGCTCGAGTATGTCCGCGCGAAGGTAGGCGATGAGGTCCTCGTCCTCTCCCGCGGAACCCTGGCTTCCGCGATTCCGACTCCCGCGACGGTGCTCGAGACTGTCAGGGGCCGCGAGCTCGTCGGCCTCCGGTACCGCGGACCTTTCGACCAGGAGCTCCCAGCCGCGCGAGAGAGCGTGCCGGGGCACCGCGTGATCGCGTGGAAGGACGTTGGTGAGGCCGAGGGGACCGGGATGGTCCATATCGCGCCTGGCTGCGGCGCCGAGGACTTCGCGCTGTCGAAGACCGAGAAGCTTCCAGTCCTCGTGCCGATCGACGAGATGGCGCGATATGTCAAGGGGTATGGCTGGCTCGAGGGAAAAGACGCGCGTGACGTGGCCGCCGAGATCGCCGCTGACCTCGAGCGGCGCGGGCTCCTCTTCCGGGCCGAGGAGTACACCCACAGCTATCCGACGTGCTGGCGCTGCCACGAGGAGATCGTCTTCCGGGTCGATGACGAATGGTTCATCTCCATGGACGAGCTGCGCCCGAAGATGATGGAGGCCGCCGCGAAGGTGACGTGGCTGCCGCCCGCGGCCGGCCGCCGCATGGAGAACTGGCTCCAGAACATGGGCGACTGGAACATCAGCCGCAAGCGCTACTGGGGCCTGCCCCTTCCTTTCTATACATGTGAGAAGGCGCACTTCTTCATCATCGGGAGCGAGGAGGAGCTGCGCGAGCGCGCGAAGAGCGGGCTCGACAAGCTCCGCGAGCTCCACCGGCCGTGGATTGACGATGTCGTGGTCGGCTGCCCGCAGTGTGGCAGCGCGAGCAAGCGGGTGAAGGAGGTCGGCGACTGCTGGCTCGATGCTGGCATCGTGCCCTTCTCAACCCTCGACTGGCTCCACGACAAGGACTACTGGGCCAAATGGTTCCCGGCCGACTACATCGTCGAGATGGTCGAGCAGATCCGCCTCTGGTTCTACTCGCAGCTCTTCTTCTCGGTCGTGCTGACCGGCGAGGCGCCGTACCACGTCTGCCAATCGTTCCAGCCGATGCTCGCGGCGCCGGGTGAAGAGTTCCACAAATCCGGCGGCAACATGGTCGATCTCGTGGAGGCGTGCGAGCTCGTAGGCGCCGACGCGATCCGCTGGATCGTCGCGCGCGAGGACCTGCAGGAGATCATGTATTTCGGCTGGCCGCCGTTCGAGGATTTCAAGCGCAAGCTGCTCGTGCTCTGGAATACCTATTCCTTCTTCGTCCGGTACGCCACCTTGGACGAATTCGATCCGTCCGAGAAGCAGGTCCCGATCGGCGATCGGCCGCTCATGGATCGCTGGCTGCTCTCGACGCTCGCCCGGCTGGTCGCGGAGTCGCGCACATCGATGGATGCCTACGACGTGCGGACCGTCGTCTTCAAGCTCGAGGCGTTCTGGGACGATCTTTCGACGTGGTACCTGCGGCGCAACCGCCCGCGCTTCTGGAAAGCCCGGTCGAAGCGTGACTCGCTCGCCGCGTATCAGACGCTGTACGAAGCGCTCACCACGCTGATCCGACTGCTCGCACCGGTGACGCCGTTCCTCGCCGAGGACATGTATCAGGGGGCGGTGCGCCAGGCGTCGCCGAGCGCCGAGGCGTCCGTGCATCTCACCGCGTATCCGGAGGAGCACCCCGAACGAATCGATGATGACCTCGAGCGGCGGATGCGAGCCGCGCGTCGCGTGGTCGAGCTGGGTCGAGCGGCTCGGTCCGCGGCGGGCGTGAAGACGCGGATGCCGCTCCCGAAGCTCATCGTCGTGTTCGACGCGAACGATCGCGACCGCGGTGCCCTCGACGGAGCGGCGGAGCTCGCCGAGATCGTGAAGGACGAGCTGAACGTCAAGGGGCTCGAAGTTCGCGACGCGGCCGAGGGTCTTGTGAGGGAGACCGTGAAACCGGACCTCAAGGTCCTTGGGCCGAAGCTCGGCAAAGATCTGCCGCGAGTCCGGCAGGCGCTCGCCGACGGGCGCTACGAGCGACGCGACGGGACGATCAAGGTCGAAGGGTTCGAGCTCTCCGACACCGAGGTCCTGATCTCCCACGAGGGTGCGCCGGGTCACGCTGTGGGCCGCGACGCGGGTGCGACCGTCGCGCTCGAGACCAAGTTCACGCCTGAGCTCGAGCTCGAGGGTCTCGCGCGCGAGCTCGCCCACCATCTGAACAATCTGCGCAAGGAGGCGGGACTCGAGGTCTCCGATCGCATCGCGCTGCGGTACGAGGGGCCGATCTCGCGTGCCTTCGAGCGCTACGCCGACTTCATCGCGCAGGAGGCGCTCGCCACAAAGATCAGCCAGGGGCTCCATGGCCGCGGTCACAAGTGGGAGGGCGAGCTGAACGGCGTCGCGGGGAAGCTCGAGCTCGAGAAGGAATAGCCGAGAGCTCGGTGCCGAGCATTCGAGTCGAGACGGTCATCGCCGCTCCGCCGGAAAGGTGCTTCGACCTCGCGAGGGACGTCGGCGCTCACGTCCGATCGACAGCCGGCACCGACGAACGCGCGGTCGCCGGGACCATGGCCGGTTTGATGGGTCTCGGTGATGAGGTCACCTGGGAAGCCAAACATCTCGGGGTCCGCCAGCGGCTGACCGCGCGCATCACGCGTTTGGACCGGCCCCGGATGTTTCAGGACGAGATGGTGCGGGGGCCGTTCGCGTCGATGCGCCACGTCCACGAGTTCGTGCCGCGTGACGGCGGCACGACGATGGTCGACACGTTCACCTTCACGAGTCCACTCGGGCCGCTCGGCGCGATCGTCGACCGGCTGTTCCTCGCCGGATATATGCGCCGTTTCCTGATCTCACGGGCGGCCGCGCTGAAAGCGATGGCCGAGAGCGCTCGCTAGATCCCGAGGACCTGCTTCTTCTTCGCGGCGAATTCGTCGTCGGTGAGGACGCCCCGGTCGTGCAGCTCCGAGAGCATCAAAAGGTCGTCGATGCTGGCGGTATGCGTGATCGCGGGTGCCGACCTCGGCTTGATGCGGCGGTCGACACGCTCCTGCAGGGTGTTCTTGATCGGCGTGAACACGGTGGCGAGAACGAAGAGCGTCATCACGATCGCCAGATCCGAACCCTGTCCGCTGATGGCGACGAACGTGCGCTGGAACAGCGCGACGACCGCGGTATAGACGCCGGCGAGGATGGCGGTCAGGAGGACGTAGACGAGCGTCCGGTTGATGATGAGGTCGATGTCGTAGAGGCGGTAGCGAAGGATCGCGACCCCGACTGCCACGGGCAGCGCCGTCACCGCGAGGGTCGCGAAGAGCTCGGCCGGCCCAATGAGCGAAGGCGCGAAGCGCGACGCCGCCTGGATGAGGAACGAGAGGAGAACGAGCGCGCCGGCGAACGCGAACCACTTGAGCTGCTGGCGCTCGTCGGCGTCCGCACGACGCAGGCGATCGAAGAGCGCGGCGGCGCTGATCACGACGAGGACGAGGAGAAGGGGCTGGAGGATCGTGGCGATCGTGTCGAACACGGCGGCGTACCGGTCAAGCCCGATCGGATTTCGGATCGACGGATAGCCTGCCTCCGCATACGTCGCCGGTGCGAGCATCGTGAGGATCACCGCGAGGACAACGTTGACCCCGGCGAAATACGCGGCGGGCTTCCAGCGGGGCGAAGGGAGGTGCCCGTCGGGGAATAGAAGCGGAAGGAACAGCGCAACGACGGCGATTCCGGGCATGTCCGCCCAGAACCCAAACCACGCCATGGCCTCGCCGAACGGGAGCGTGCCCGGTGCAACGACGAGGGCCTGGATCGCGTACTCGCGCGCGAAGAACGAAAAGCCGAAGCTCACCGCGGCCCCGCAGAACATCCAACCGATCGGATGCGTGCGGTGGGTGGTGACGATGAGGGCCCCGACCACGCCGCAGGCGAACAGTGCCGCGACGCTCCAGATGTCGATCGGGCTCACTCGGCCGACGAACCTGAACTCGAGAGCGAGGCTGACGCCGGCGAAGGCGACGTAGAGTGCGACACTCGACCACGCGAGCCAGCGCGCCCGGGATCCGGATGTCGACGCTCTGATCACCGACGCGGCGGCCACCGACATAGCGACAGCGTACGCGCCGACCCCTAGAGCAAGGCGCTCCGGAGTGCTGAGTAGATGAGCCGCGGCGCGCGCCGGCGGCCAGGTCCGGTGAGCGCCGTTCGCCAGGTCGGATAAGAAAGGAGAGCGTGTGCCAAGGCGATGGCGTCGCTCGGGCGGACCCTGAGCCCGCCGCGCCGGGCGAGATCGTTGATCGTCCGCGTGATGATCGCGAGGCGGACTCCGTCGAGCTCGCGAAGCAGAGCCGCGACGTCGCGCGGCAGAGCGCCGTCCACGAGCGTCTCGAGCAGGACGGATTCGGCGCGGTACTCGCGCTCGTGCATCGCAATGAGCTCTCCGAGAACGGCATCCGCGCTTTCTCCGCGAGGCCGCCATCGCTCGATCCGTCCGATAAGTCCCTCCGCCCGTCCCCGCAAGGCGGCCTCGACGAGGCGCTCCTTCGTTGGCGCGTGCAGGTAGACCGTGCGCGGCGCGACATGCGCGCGTCGCGCGACTTCGGTCACGCGCAGGTCGGCGTAGCCGCGGCGCGACACTTCGCGCAGAGCCGCGGACTCGATCGCGCTCGATGTTCGCGCAGCCCGGCGCGCGCGCTCACGCTGAACATATCGCCGTTGATTCACTGCACTTCGAGTGTATCGGAATTTGCGCCAGGTCTCGACGGAGAGAGGTGCGGCCGCTATCCTTGCATCCGAAGTGGGAGATCTCGCGTTCGTCTTCCCGGGGCAGGGTTCGCAGATCGTCGGCATGGGCCGCGCCGTCTACGAGCAGTCCGCGCGCGCCCGCGACATCTTCGATGAGGCCGACCGGACCATGGGATACGAAATCTCAAAGATCTGCTTCGACGGCCCGTCGGGGGATCTCGACAACACGACGGTCGCGCAGCCCGCGATCCTCACGACGAGCGTCGCGATACTCGAGGCGTTCATCGAGTCGGTCAACGCAAAGCTCGGACGCCGCTCGAGCGACGGTGTCGAGCCGCGCGGCGTCGCGGCCCTCCCCGTGAATCTCCGACCCAGGTTCGTGGCCGGCCACTCTCTCGGTGAATTCACCGCGCTTGTGGCAGCCGGCGTTCTCACGTTCCAGGACGCCCTGCGCCTCGTGACGGAACGGGGTCGCCTCGCGGCGTCGCGTGGCGCGAAGGGCGCGATGGCCGCGATCGTCGGGCTTCCGGCGGAAGAGGTCGAGCGCGTGATCAAGAACGTCCTTCCGCTGGGGAGCGCGGTCGTCGCGAACGACAACGGCCCGTCCCAGGTGACGATCGCAGGCGACAGCGAGAGCGTGGCACGAGCGAGCGAAGCGCTGACCAAGCACGGCGCGCGGAAAGTCGTCCCGCTTCGCATCTCGGCGCCGTTCCACTTCCCCGACATGGGCCGGATCGGCCCCGACCTCGCCGCGTTCATGCACACGCTGCATTTCCACGAGCCGGTTGTGCCGATCGTCGCAAACGTGAGCGCGATGCCACACCCGTCTGCGTCGGCAATACCCGACGCGCTCGTCCGGCACCTTTCGCACCGCGTCGAATGGCTCCGCTCGGTCAGATACATGGCTGAGCGCGGCGCTTCGACGTTCGTCGAGATCGGCGCGGGTCAAGTCGTCAACGGCCTCGTGAAGCGCATCGCCGACGTGAAGCTCCTCAATGTGTCGGATCCCCTGTCGATCACCGGAGCACTGTCGGCCCTGCGGGAGCGCGCCGCAGCCGCACCGCGGTGACCCGGCGCGTCGTCGTCACTGGCCTCGGGGCCGTGACACCCCTCGGCCTCGATGTGGCCAGCACGTGGGATGCGCTCGTCCACGGGCGGAGCGGAATCGGCCGGATCACGCGCTTCGATCCATCGCCGTACGAGACGCAGATCGCCGGCGAGATCAAGGGCTTCGACCCGGCGAAGTACATGGATCGGAAAGAGATCCGGCGCACCGACAGGTTCACGCAGTACGCCGTTGCCGCTGCAGCCCAGGCGCTTGGGGATGCGGGTCTCAAAGGCGGCGGCCCCGATCGAGACCGGATCGGCGTCGCGATCGCGACAGGGGTCGGGGGCATCGAGACGCTCATCGATCAGGTGCTCCTTATGAAGGAGCGAGGACCGTCGCGACTCTCGCCGTTCCTTGTTCCGATGCTCATGGCGAACGCCGGCTCTGCCCAGATCTCGATGCAATTCGACGTTCGCGGGCCGAGCCTGACGCACGTCTCGGCGTGCGCCTCGAGCTCCCACTCGATCGGCGAGTGCGCCGAGCTCATCAAGCGCGGGCAGGCCGACGTCATGGTGTCCGGAGGGGCCGAGGCCGCGGTGCTGCCGCTCCCGATCGGCGCCTTCGCGACGATGCACGCGATGAGCCGCCGCAACGACGCTCCGGAAAAAGCCTCGCGCCCGTTCGACAAAGATCGTGACGGCTTCGTTCTGGCCGAGGGATCGGCGGTCCTCGTCCTCGAGGAACGCGAGCGCGCGCTCGCGCGCAAGGCGAAGATTTACGGCGAGCTGGTCGGGTACGGCGCCACGGCGGACGCGTACCACATCACCTCACCATCGCCCGAGGGCGAAGGAAACGCGCGCGCGATGAAGATGGCGCTCGACCAAGCCGGTATGAAGCCGTCGGATATCGACTACATAAACGCGCATGGCACCTCGACGCAGCCGAACGACCGTGAAGAGACCGCGGCGATCAAGCGCGTGTTCGGCGACCATGCCTACAGGCTCATGGTCTCGTCGACGAAGTCCATGACCGGTCACCTTCTTGGCGCGGCCGGCGCGCTCGAGGCAATGGCCTGCGTGCTCGCGATGCGCGACGGATGCGTGCCACCGACGATCAACTACGAGACTCCCGATCCCGCTCTGGACCTCGACTACGTACCCAACCAAGCCCGCGCACGACCGATCAAGACCTCGCTTTCCAACTCGATGGGCTTCGGCGGACATAACGCTTCGCTCATCTTCCGCGCCGCCTAGGGACTGGCACCGCGGCTGCACGCAGGTCGCCTATGCCGAAACCGCTCGAGCGACCACCTGAGGAATGGAAGAGCGCCAGCGAGCCGATGACCGAGTCGCAGGCCTCGTTCCTCAAGCGCCTTTCGGCGGATGCGGGGCAGGAGTTCGACCCGAACCTGAGCAAGGCGGCCGCCTCGCGACGGATCGACGAGCTGTTGAACCGTGGCAAAGGCGACTCGGCGCGCGCCGCCCCGACGCGGCGCACGCGGAAGGCCGCGGCATCGCGACCGTCCAAGACAACGGCCGAAGGCGGGATGAGCGAAGCACAGTCGGCCTATCTGCGGGAGCTCGCCGACGAGGAAGGCGGCGACTTCGATCCGAACCTCACGAAGGAGGAAGGCGCGCGCCGCATCGGAGAGCTTCTGATCAAGCAGATGGCGCGCCGGTCGCCGACGGAGCCGCCCTTCTAAGTCGCGTCCCTGCTAGTTTCGGCAGCGCATGAGTCTCGAGGGGCGGACTGCTTTGATCACCGGCGGGGGGCGCGGGATCGGGCGCGCGACCGCGATCCGCCTGGCCCGCGAGGGTGCGCGCATCGCGATCAACTACAAAGGAAACGCAGAGGCTGCCGAGGAGGCGAAACGCCTCGTCGAGAAGGGCGGCGGCAAGGCGGCCCTGATCCAGGGCGACGTCTCTGTCGACGATCAGGCCGAGAACGTGGTCAAGGCAGCGCTCGCGTTCGGCGAGGGCCGGCTCGACATCCTCGTGAACAACGCCGGCATCACCCGTGACAACCTGCTGGTCCGGATGAGTGCCGAGGACTGGGACGCGGTTGTGGACCTGAATCTGCGCGGCGCTTTCCTGGTGACCAAGGCTGCGATGCGTCCGATGATGAAACAGCGCTCGGGACGGATCGTGAACGTGTCGTCGGTCGCGGGTGTCGCCGGCAATGCGGGCCAGGCGAACTACGCCTCGGCCAAGGCCGGGCTGATCGGCTTCACCAAGACGGTGGCCCGCGAGATGGCCGTCCGCAATATCACCTGCAACGCGGTTGCGCCGGGCTTCGTGCCCACTGATCTGACGAAGGCCCTCCTGAAACAGATGGAGGAGACGATCCTCAAGCAGATCCCGCTCGGCCGTTTCGGCACGGTCGAGGACGTCGCGAACGCTATCGCGTTCCTCGCCTCGGACGAGGCGAGCTACATCACCGGTCAGGTCATCGTGGTCGACGGCGGGATGGTGACCGCCTAAAGCATGCGACCCTCGCGCATCCTCCTTGTCGCCGGCGTCGCCATCGTGGTGTTCGCGCTCGACCGACTCACGAAGGCCTGGGTCAGCGAGAACATTCCTCTCGGCACCGCGCGCCCGGTTGTCGGCGAGTACGTCCGGATCGTTCACGCCCAGAACACCGGTGCCGCCTTCGGGCTGCTGCCGGAGCGCACCACGCTCCTCTCGGTGCTCTCCGTCGTCGCGGTGCTCGCGATCGTCTATTACTACCGGCAGATCGCGAGCAGCTCGGCGCTCGTCTCCGCGACGCTCGGTATGCAGCTCGGCGGCGCGTTCGGAAATCTGCTCGACCGCGTCACCCAGGGGTACGTCGTCGATTTCGTCGATGTCGGCGTCGGCGAGATCCGCTTCTGGGCCTTCAACGTCGCCGACTCGTCGATCGTGGTCGGGATCATCCTCGTCACCGCGGCGCTCTGGTACGAGGAGCACCGCGCCTCAACGCCGAAGCCGGCTTAATGGGGGAGCGGATCGCGCTGCGCGTCGATGAAGGCGGGCAGCGCGTGGACCGCTTCCTCGCGGCGCGCAGCCTGCTCTCGCGGAGCGCGATCGCCCGTCTCGCGAAGGACGGGCACGTCCTTGTCGACGGTGCCGCGGTCGAGCCCGCGTACAAGGTGCGCCTCGGCCAGGAGCTCGTGGTCGACGTACCGGACGCGGAGCCCGCGCTCTCGCTCGCGGCGGAGAACATTCCGATCGACGTCCTCTATGAAGATGAGGACGTCATCGTGGTGAACAAGCCGGCCGGTTTGGTGGTGCACCCGGCGTACGGCCACGCGACGGGGACGCTCGTGAACGCGGTCGTCGGACGGATCACGGCCGACACCGGCCGCGCGGCGTCGCGGCCCGGGATCGTGCACCGGCTCGACAAGGACACCAGCGGGGTCCTCATCGTGGCGAAGAACGACACCGCTCACCTCGCGCTCGCCAGGCAGATCCAGTCGCAGAAGTTCGGCAAGGAGTACCTCGCGCTCGTGTGGGGCGATCCCGGCAGCACCCCTGCGGTCATCGAAGCACCGCTTCTCCGCGATCCGGGCGACAGGCGTCGTATGGTCGTGCGTGCCGGCGGGCGCGACGCCACGACCCGTTTCGAGCGCATCGCGGCGTGGGCGTCAGGCGCTGAGCGCCGCGCCCTGCTTCACGTCCGACCGGTCACCGGGCGGACGCACCAGATCCGCGCGCACCTCGCCTACGCGCGACTGCCTATCGTTGGCGACCCGATGTATGGAAAGCGCGGCGAGCGGAGCAGCCTGGAACGTCAGTTCCTGCACGCCTGGCGTCTCACCGTGCGGCTGCCGCATGGGGGCGAGCGGACCTTCACCGCGCCACTCGCGCCCGACCTCGTCGTGTACCTGAACGGACTCGGCACGCCGGTCACGGCGACACCGCTCCTGGAGGAGCTCCGCTGAGCATCGATGGCCGCGGCCTGCTCGTGATCATCTCCGCGCCCTCCGGCGCCGGAAAGGACACCGTGATCCATGGCCTGGTGAAGGAGCTCGACGACGCCGTCGTCTACGTCACCGCCACCAGCCGCAAGCCGCGCCGCGGCGAGCAGCACGGCGTCGACTACTACTTCTACGAGCCGGAGAAGTTCCGCGCGGAGATCGAGGCCGGGAACTTCCTCGAATGGTCGATGGTGCACGGCGACTTCAAAGGGGTGCGCAAGGACGCGCTCGCGGACACGCTCCGCGACCACCGGATCGTCATCGTCAAGCCCGAGCCGCAAGGAATGCGGAAGATCAAGGCCATGCTGCCCGAGGCGCTGACCATATTCATCATGCCGCCGTCGCTCGATTCGCTCCGCAAGCGGCTCGTCGATCGCGGTACCGAGACCGACGAGCAGCGCGAGCTTCGGATGCGCAACGCTGAGATCGAGATGGCCGCCGCCCCTGAATACGACTACGTCGTCGTGAACGACGATGGCAAGATCGACAAGACCGTGAAGGAGATCGCCGAGATCGTGCGGAAGGAGATGAGGAAGCCGCGGCATTACGACCTGTGACCGCACGGACCGCGGAGGTCGCCGTCTTCGCGGGGATACGCGGCCCGGCGCGCACGTTCAGCTACCTCGTCCCCGACGGACTCGACCTCCTTCCCGGCCATCTCGTTCGCGTCGGTCTCGGGCAGCGCGCCGTTCCCGGTGTGGTTGTGGCGCTCGATGGCGCCGCCGGGGACCGCGAGCTCCGTCCGGTCGACGCCCTCGTGCATCCCTCGCCGCTTCTTCGAGCGCATCAGCTCGCGCTCGCGACGTGGATCGCCGAGCGCTACCGCTGCGGACTCGCCGACGCCGTGCGCGCGATGGTCCCCCCCGCACTCGCCTCCCGCGCGCGGTCAGCCGGCCTCGCGTCGGCGCGAGGTGAGCGGACCGAGGCGATCTTCGCTCTGGAGACGGCCGGCAGGGACGCGCTCGCGGGCTCGGTGCGCGTCGGCGCGCGACAGCTCGCGACGATTCGCGCGCTCGCGGCGGGCGCGGTGACCGCCCGCGACCTCGCCGACGCCGGCGGGTCGGCGGCCGCCGCCCGAGCGCTCGCGCGCCGGGGTCTCGTGCTCGCGGGCACGCGCGCCGTGCGCCGCGTGCCGGCCGAGTTCGCCTTGGCCGATGACGACCGCGCCCGCGACCTGCCGGCGACCGGGCCCCAGGCCGTCGCGATCGGGGCCATCACCGCGGCTCTCGGCTCGGGTCACGGCTTCCTTCTCCACGGTGTGACCGCGAGCGGCAAGACCGAGGTGTACCTGCGCGCCGCAACCGCGGCGCTCGCGCGCGGTGACGGCGTGATCGTCCTCGTGCCCGAGATCATCCTCACCGCGCAGGTTGTCGCTCGGTTCATCGCGCGGTTCGGGGATCGCGTTGCCCTCCTGCACAGCGCCCTCTCGCCAGGCGAACGATTCGACGAGTGGCGGCGAGTCCTCGACGGCGTGGCCGACGTCGTGATCGGATCGCGCTCGGCGCTGTTCGCACCGCTCGAGCGCGTCGGCCTGGTCGTGGTCGACGAGGAGCAGGAGCCGTCGTACAAACAGGAGAGCGACCCGCGCTATCACGCCGTCGACACGGCGCTCGAGCTCGGGCGAATCACCGGCGCCGCGGTGGTGCTCGGGAGCGCGACTCCGCGCGTCGTCACCTATGAGGCCGCGCGCAAGGGCGAGCTCGCGTCGCTCGCCCTGCC
>VBDV01000149.1 GCA_005882765.1 Chloroflexota bacterium
AGCGGTACCACGGCGCGAAGTAGCTCTGGCCGCCGAACTGTTTCTGCGCCGCTTGCGCGAGCTCGTTGTCGAGCTGCGCCTTGAGGGCAGGGTCGACGTTCTTGAGTCGCGCGTCGACGGGCTCCAGCCCCGCCGGAAGCGGATCCTCGACGACGACGTACGGATGGTCGCTCTGCACCATGACGGTGACGGTGACGCGCACCGTGTCACCGAGCTTCGCCGTCGCGATCGGCTTGGTCGGGTTATCGAGCAGCGTGTACTGGTGCGAGACCGCGAACCCGCGGTTCAGCGCGTCGATGCCCTTCGCGGGCGTCAAGTAGCGCAAGTCGAGCGTGTAGTAGAGGCGGCCCGGCTTTTGGTAGTCGCGGGTGAACGCGAGGATGCTCGTCGTGCCGGGCTTGAAGGCCGAGAGCGGGACCGACTTCTCCGCGGTCGTCGGCGCTGTGTTCGGCTTGACCAGTCCGGAGAGGACGTCCTTGGCGTCGAGCTGCACGGCGTAGCTGTAGTCGCCGGCGAGCTCACCGGTCGACACCGCGTAGCTCCCGAGCGCGAGCACACCCATCGCGCGATCGATTGAGCTCAACCAGCCGTTCGCGCCGCGGCTGACGATCAGCCAGCGCACGGTCTGCGCGACGAGTGCGTGGTCCGGGCGGATGCGCGCGAGCGCGAGCGTCGTGAGAGCGGTAGTCGCCGTAGTCGTGAGGAACGATCCACGCTTGTCGGCGCTGTCCTCCCAGTGGTTCCCGTTCGCGCTCGGGATCGTCGCGCCCGCGAGATCGTCGAAGAGCGCGCGTACTTGTGGATCGTCGTTGGCCGCGCCGACCTCGGTGAGGGCGAGGAGGAGGTACGCGCGGCCCCAGTTCCCGAGCTGGGCGCGTTGCTGCTCGAAGAGCGCGCGAACCGGCACCGAGGCCGCGTCGCGGCCGCCCGCGCTGGCGAGCGCGTAGAGAAGGAACGCCTTCTGATTGATGTCCGCGGGATGCGCGATGTCGACCGAACGGTTCACGAAGTTGAACACGTAGCCGGTCGAGCTGCGGACGACGCCCGAGTCGACGGCCAGGCCGTCACGCTGCGCTTCGCCGAGCGCGATGAGCACCCATCCGGTCACGTTCGGGTCGGTCTGGCAGAGCGGGTGGTCGCACCAGGCCCAGCCGCCGTCGGGACGCTGCCGGCCGATGAGACCGGCGAGGTCCGTCGCGATGCGGCCGTCGCGATTGCCTGCGACACCCGCGCTCTTCTCGGCGCGGCGCACGGCGAGGGTCGCGATGAGCCGGCTCGCTACGTACTCGGAGCCCTCGTAGATCGTCGGTGCGAGCGACGTGAGCTCGTCAGCCATCGAGCCGGTGAGCGCGGATTGCACGGACACGGAAAGCGAGCCGTGCGCGGTGTCGGCGAAGTTCGGGAGGTAGACCGCCTCGAGCTGGCCGTCCTTCGTGACGATGCCGCCGGTCGCGGTCGTCTCAGGCGTCATGTCGATGAGGACGGGCAGCTCTTGGACGATCGCGTCGGAGAGGTCGCCTGGCCCGGTTGCCGTGAAGGTGAGCTTCGCGGTCCCTTCGGCTTCGACCTTCGCGGGCCAGCTCACGATGACCGATTCGCTCGGGTGGATCGTCACGCTCTGCGCGAGCGCGCCGGTCACCGTCACGCCTTCGGCTTTGAGCGTCACGTTGACCGCGGTGTCGCTCTTCGTCGCGTTGCGCACGAGCGTGCGCAGCTCGACGGCGTCGCCGACGCGAAGCACGCGTGGCAGCGCCGGCCGCAGAAGGAGCGGCTGGGTCGAGAGAAGCTCGTTCGTGCCCTCGCCCACCATCGTGTCCCCGCTGATCGCGCGCGCTTGCATGCGCCACGTCGTTAGGTTGTCGGGCATCTTCACGTCGACCGACGCGGTGCCGTCGTCCTTCGTCACAACTTGAGCGCTCCAGTAGGCGGTGTTGCGGAAGTCCTGCCGAATCTGCTGGCCGACGAGACCGCTTCCGCCCTTGCCCTGCTTCGCCGGCTCGGCGATGACGTCGTTCCACCTGTTTATCGAGACGGCCATCGACGAGGCCGTGGTCACGCCGAGGCCGCGCTCGAACCAGAACGCGCGCAGCCCATCGGGACCGGTCTCGTCCTGAAGCGAGAGCACGGCGCGGTCGACGACCGCGACCGAGATCTCGGACCGCACACCCTTGCCGTTCGAGTCGGTGACCTTGATCGCGTAGTGCACGAGGTCGCCCGGCTTGGCTTGGTCGCGATCCGGCGTGATCTTCACGTTGAGCACGCGCGTCGCGGTCGACACCGGAAGCTGGACGTACCCGACCTTGTAGCGCGGGATCGGGTCGCCCGTCGTCGGGGGCCAGTACATGACGACCGAGACGAAGATGTCGGGCACGGACGCGTCGGTGATCGGGATGCGCAGCCGCTCGCTGTTGGTCGCGAGCTTGCGCACCTCGCGGGTCTTGATCTTGCCGCGCTCGATGGTGATGAGCGCGGTCGCGCCGGGGAAGGGCGCCGGCACGAGCACGTCGGCGGTCTCGCCGACCTGGTAGCGCTCCTTGTCGGCGACGAGCTTGACCGCGTCGTCATTGGTCACCTGCCAGGTCGCGCGGGTGGTGCCCCAGACCCAGAGGTACGTCGAGGCTCGTGCGGTCCGACCTTTGGCGTCGGTGATCTCGGCGACGAGCCGCAGGGTGCCGGACTTCGCCGGCCGGTAGGTCACCGAGCCCTCGCCCTTCGCGTTCGTGGTCGTCTGCAGAGTCGCGACGAGCGTGTCCTTTGGCTCGCTCTGGTAGAGGCGCCCGCCGCCGGGGATCACCTGCTTCGTCGTGATCCACTGCCGGTCGTACACCCGCACGGTGACCGCGCGGCTGGGGACGACCTTGCCGTCGGTGTCGACGGTGACGAGATCGATGCGCGCGTTCGCGCCCTCGTTCGCGACGAACTGCGCGGGATGAATGCCCGCGTAGAACGACGCCGGGTGAACGGTCACGCTCGTGCTGCCGGCTACGACCTGACCGTTCTGGTCCTTGACGGATGCGGACAGCGTGAATTGCTGCGCGCCTTCGGAGGTCGCGAGGGTCGCCGGGATCCCGAAGTGCGCGACGCCGTCCGTTCCTGTCGTGGCGGTGCCCTTCGCCCGGAGAGCGTCGCGCGCGACGTTCGGCTTGAAATTGTCGAAGTCGGTGAACGAGTAGCCCTCGTAGCCCTTCGCGCGCATGAAGAAGGGATCGGCCAGTGCCGACCAGTCCACGCCCGCGCCGGAGAGCGCGCCGCCGAAGAAGAAGCTCGCCGTGGCATTCGCGTCGATCGTGTCGCCGTCGGCGTAGGCGGTCTTCGACGCGCCGACGCCCACCTCGAACTCGGGCTTGCGGAACTCGGCGACGAGGAAGCTGTTGCCCGCGAAACCGAACTTCTGAGTGGCCTGGTCGGTCAGCGCGAGCGAATAGCCGCCGGTCGCGGCGTCGCTCGGAAGCACGAAGCTCCCGGCGAACGAGCCGAACTCATTCGGCTTCATGGTCGTTTGGCTCATCTGCTGCCCGCGCGCGTTCGTGATCGTCACGATGTAGGTCTCGCCGCTCGGCGGCAGCGAGTACTGCGCGTCGTCGTCGCTCCGCACGACACCTTTCCACTGCACGGTCTCGCCGGGCCGGTAGATCGGCCGGTCGGTGTAGACGTGTCCGACCCAGCTCCGGGTTCCGTCACCCATGAGGCCGAACTGGTACGCATTCAATGAGGGCCAGCGCGTGCTGAGCACCGCGCTTCGCCCGCCGCTGTCGATCCAGAACACCGCCGAGCGATCGTCGTAGACGCCGGACACGTACGGGGGCGTCTTGAACGATGCGAGGCCGCTCGCGTCGGTGACGACCTCGCTCGGAGAAAGCGGGCCGGACTGCCGAACGGTCACGCCCGCGAGCGGCGTGCCGCTGTCGTGGTCGAGCGCCCACACGAGGACCTCATCGATCGAGGTCTTTGTGACGAGGACTGTGTCGACGACCGCGAACGCGAAGAAAGATCTGAACTGACCGCTCGTGCGGAGGAAGTAGTAGCCCTTCGGAAGCGTGCCACCGCCCGAGACCGAGGTCGAACCGAGCACGACCTCGTCCTTGGGACCGCGCACCGTCTCGGTCCACGTGCGCAGAGCCGTCTGCGATGGTGTGAAGTCCTTTGTGTTGTACGCGTAGTCATGCAACAGACGCCGGCCCTCGTCCGCGGTGAGGGGGAACAGCGTGAACTCGACCGAAGGCATGTTCGTCGTCTGGTAGTAAAGGATGGGTTCGGCCGACGACGAGTAGAGCGCGGCCGAGTTGTAGCCGGGAAGCGCGAGCGAGACGGATGGCGTGACCGGCCCCGTCGTGAACGAGAAGCGGTATCCACCCATGGCCTGCCCGTACCGGTCGGTCGCACCGGGCAGGAAGTCGACCGTGTAACTGGTCTCCGGCTTGAGCGCGACACCGACGTTCACGTTTTGCTCGCTCGTGTAAATGTGGTTCTCCAGATCCGCCGCCGTGAAGCCTGAGATCCGGATCTTGTTTTCGAGCGTCGCCGGGTCCATCGGCGTCGCGAACTGAATGTTGACGCCGTAGCGCTGCGCGCTCTTGTCCCCGTCCGATGGCGAGGTGGAGGCGACCGACGGGAAGGCGATCGTCGTGAAGCTCGAGGTCCGCACGCTCGCGGTCACCGAGCCGTGCGCTCCCTTGAGACCCTTGTCGACCGTGACGGTGTAGCGGGTCTTCGCGGCGAGGCGCTCCGTGGGATTGAACGAGAGGAGGGTGTGCGCATCGTTCCACTTGAGCGTGCCCGGCGCGGCGGTGCCGGTCTCCGCGTTCACGATGCTGAAGCCGGCCGCGGCCGACGGGTCCATCGGCTGGTTGAACGTCACGTCGACCTGCTGCCACGGACCCGTGTAGATCCAGTTCGTGTCGGGCTGTATCGAGTCGACGGCCGGCGTGATCGTCGTGAACGTCGAGGTCCAGTCCTGCTGCAGCACCCCGTCCGCGGCTGAGGTGAGGCCCTTGGCAACCTTGAGGTGATAGGTCGTCGCCGGCGCAAGGTCCGACGGCAGGAAGCGATAGATCGAGGTGTTGAGCCACTCGCCGGTGCCGTGAAGCGCGGGTTCGAACGTCACGACCGGATCGGCGCGCTGCGCCGAGAGCGTCGTGAGCGGCGCGACCGAACGGCTGAACTGCACGAACAGCTGCGCAGCGAGCGGCACCTCGGTGTCGCCGTCGCCTGGGATGACCTGCTGCACCGTGAGCTGCCCGCTCACCGTGAACTTGTTCGCGGTCGCGCTCAGCAGGCCCGCATCGGGCCGTGCTGGAACGTTCACGGTGTACGTCGAGCCGCGCACGAATCCGGGAAAGTCGGGCTGGAACAGCGCGGTGCGTGCGCCAAGCCATGCGTACGTGCCTTTTGTCTCGGGGAAGATCTGGAAGAGCGCCGCGGGCGCGCGCTCCTCCGGTGTCTTCGGGAACGTCACGGTGACCGGACCGAGCCGCGCGACGTCGTCGCCCTGCGGAAGGATCGTGAACGCGGGTGGCTCGACGACCGACGGGTTCGGCGCGCGGCCGACGTTCTGGACCAGTCCGGCGACCACCGCGAGGATCAGCACCGTCGCGGCGGCGGGCCGCAACGCGCGAAGCGACCCGAGGATCGTTGCTGCGTTCATCTCTTCACCTCAAATGCCGACGTGACCGTCGCGATGGAGCCGTCCGCGAGATGCGCGCTCGCTCGGAGCGTGTGCGTGCCCTGCTCGAGTGGCCATATCAGCCAGGGGTCCGAGCCGGGCGCGTCCCCGATGACCAGGCCGTCGATGGCGAACGTGACGCGCTCGATGCCGCGTACCGCCACCGCACGCAGCACGACCTGTGGCGATGAGAGCTCCGGCGCGAAATAGATCGTCGCTCCGGCGACGGGTGCCACGATGCGAAGCGCGTCGCGGGATGCGCTCGCGCCGTCCGATCGCAGCGTCAGGCCGGCGGCGCGCGCCCAGTCGCGCGCCTCGATGGGCGGGTCGATCGAGATGCGCCCGTCGGCATCCTTCGAGTAGTAGTGCTCGCGCTCGGTCGGGACGCTGCCCGCCGCGAAGATCTCGCGCGTCGGGGAGGCGCAGTCCGGACCGGGCAGGAGACCGGTCGGAGCGCACACCGTCGCGTCGACGATGCCGGCCGGTCGAACGAACGGATCCATCGGACGCGAGAGCGACGCGGCCACCATCGCGTCGCGCCAGATGGGGCCCGCCCCTTCGACGCCGGCAAGGTCGAGCATCGGCGCGCCGTCGGCGTTGCCGACCCAAACGCCGATCGCGATGTTCGGCGTGTAGCCGATGGTCCAGGTGTCGCGGAAGGCGGTGCTCGTGCCGGTCTTCACGGCGGCCGGGAACGGGACCTCGAACGGAGTCACGCCGCCGAATCCGGGTATGCGCGCCTCCGGGTCGCTCAGGATGTCCGTGATGACATACGCGTGTTCCGCGCTGACGACCCGCTGCCCGGCGACCGCGGCGTGCGCGAAGAGGATGCGCCCGGACGCGTCGCGGACGCGCTCGATCGCGAACGGCTGCGCGAGCACACCGCCCGCGCCGAACGCCGCGAACGCATTGGTGAGATCGACGAGGCGCACCTGGCCGCTACCGAGCGTGAACGAGAGGCCGTAGCTCGCGACGTCGTCGAGGGTCGAGAGCCCGAAGCGATGGGTGATCTCGAGCATCGAGTCGAGGCCGATCGCGTCGAGGGTGCGCACGGCCGGCACATTGAGCGACGACGCGAGCGCGACCCGCAGCGGGACGATGCCGTGGAATGAGCGGTCGAAGTTGGCCGGGGTGTAGGGCCCATCCGACGTCGCGAAAGTCGAGGGCACGTCGAGGAGCGGTGTCGCTGCGGTGTAGCCGTGCTCGAACGCCGCCGCGTAAAGGAAGGGCTTGAGCGCGGATCCCGGCTGCCGCGGCGTCCGGGCCATGTCGATGTCGCCGCCGTGCGCGGGATCGCCGTCCGTCGCGCTGCCGACCCACGCGACGATGCGGCCCGTGCCCGGCTCGACCGCCACGAGCGCCGCATCGGTCGCGTTGCGATCGCGGAGCGTCGCAAGGCGCAGACGCACGAGGCGCTCCGACTCGGACTGCAGACCCGCGTCAAGCGTGGTCTCGATCACAAGGCCGTCGCGGCCGGCGAGGTCCGGACGCAGCCGCGCGAGCTCGGCGCGGGCGAACGCGACGAACTGGTGCGCGATCGGCGGGAGCGACAGCGGAAGAATGTCGATTCGCTCGACCGACGCCGCGTCCGCCTGCGCTCGGGTGATCCAGCCGTCGTCGACCATGCGCCCGAGCACGTACGTCTGGCGCGCGTGCGCCGCGGCGTCGATGACCGAGTCGTATTCGGAGGGACGCTGCGGAAGCCCCGCGAGATAGGCCGCGTGAGCGAGATCGAGATTCGCCGCTCCGATTCCGAAGTACATGCGCGCCGCGGCCTCGACGCCGTACGCGCCGCGGCCGTAGTAGACGTCGTTCAGGTAGAGCTGGAGGATCTCCGCCTTCGAGCGATTCGCCTCGAGCTGCAGCGCGATGAGCGCCTCATGCGCCTTGCGCAGGGCGAGCGGGGACGAATCGTCCGCAAGGTAGAGCCTTCGCGCAAGCTGCTGGGTGATCGTCGACGCGCCAGACGGCGCCGATGAGTTGAGCGCACGGGCGATGGCGATCGGGTCGACGCCGAAGTGCCCCAGGAAGCGGCGGTCCTCCGCCGAGATCGTCGCCTGGAGCATCCGCGGCGCGACGCGGTCGATCGTGGTCGGGATGCGGAGCCCCGCGCTGGCGTCGCGCTCGAGGACGTTCCCGTGCGCGTCCAGGACGACCGTGCCGGGAACCGCTCCGCGCGAATCCGGCGCGTCCAGTGGCGCGAAGCGCGCGTAGGCGGTGAGCGACAGCGACGCGAAGCCGATGACGATGACCAGCACGCGTGCGGAGCCGCGCATTGGTGGGAAGCATGGATGACGGGTGGTAACCCGTCGTCAGATTGCTGACACCACAAGTACTACGGAGTTGCTAGGACTTTGAAGACCGCGATTGTGTCGGCGAGCCAACGAGCGCGAGCGTTTACCCGTGGACGAGGCGTTTTGCCGAAAGGAACCCGATCGGGTGGCGCGTTTCGCCCTCGAGCACGAGGTCCGCGAGGATCTCGCCGATCACACTCGCGAACTTGAAGCCGTGGCCCGAGC